>JBOGZQ010000158.1:0-4604 GCA_050697375.1 Gaiellaceae bacterium
CCGGATTCGCGAACGAATGCCAGATGCGGTGCGCGAACACGATCGCGACGACGATCACGACCACCGCGGCCGCGGCGCCGCCGATCTTCAGCGCGCGGTTGACGCGCGCATCCGTCACCTGGGAGACGGGGCGCCGCCCGACGAGCGTCGCGACGAGCGCGACGAGGACTCCGCCGGCGACGATCGTGAGCGCGAAGATCCAGCCGTCGTGCGCGCGCAACGCCTGCGACCTGCCGTCCTTCGTGATGCCGGGCAGCGACAGCGCAATCCCGAACACGGCCGCAGCCGCAGCGCCGCCGATCGCGACCGACGCGACGCTCTCCACGCGATTTTGCGCGAGCGCGATCGAGGCGACCGCGGCGAGGCACGCGAGGGCGATCCCGAAGCGCGAGTACGTCAGCAGCACCGTGAGCCCCGCGCCGTACAGGAGGACGGTGCCGAGCGCGTAGCGGCGCGACACGAGCCAGAGCGCGACGGGCACCGCGACGGCGGCGAGGAGCGCGAGCTCGTTCCAGTAGTCGAGCGGCGCGCGCAGGCGCGCGAGGCGGCCGTAGTCGGAGTAGAGCGACGGCACGCACTTCGCGAGCAGCGCCCAGCCGAGAAGCGCGGCAAAGAGTGCGGCTGCACCGCCCGCGATCGACTCGGCCGGCCGCCGGAGGACCGCGGCCGTCAGCACGCCGAGGAGCGCGAACGCCGCGTACACGAGCGTCCGGTTCGTGTACTGCCACGAGTCCTCGGGAGACGTCGACCAGAGCGTCGTGAGCCCGACCCAGACGGCGAGCGAGAAAAGGGCGACGAGGAACGCCGTCCCCGCGCCGTCGAGCCTCGGCCCGGGCAGAAGGCCTGCGAGGACGGCCCCGGCGGCGAGGGCGGCGAGGAGGATGGCCGCGCCGCCGATCCAGACGAGCGACGAGAGCGTCGACCCCTTGGCGAAGAAGAATGCGGCGAATGCGAGCGCGCCGCCGGCCACGGCAAGGACGGCTCCCGAGGTCGAGCGCAGGTCGACCAGAGCGCGCACCGGCCGGGACGCTAGCATTGCGAAAACGCTCGGCACGGCCCGTTCACAAACGGTTTACAAGGGCCAAACCGCGAGAACACCGCCTTTGGAGACACTAGCCGGAGAGGGTAGGCGCTTCGGACGTTTCGCACGTCCGAATCGGGAACAACGGAGACGAGGATGTTGACGACACACGTGACACGAAAGGCGAAGCTCCTCGGAGCCGTCGCGGCAGTCGCCGCCGTCGCCGCGCTTGCCGGCGCGCCTGCCGCGTCCGCCGCTCCAGCTGCGACCGCGAAGGCGACGAACAAGTGCTGGCTCGACGTCGTCAACGACTGGCTCGCGCACGGCACGGTCAAGGGCGTCTACGCGATCCCCTGCTACACACAGGCGATCCAGCACCTGAGCGCGTACCCGGACATCAAGCAGTACTCGAGCGCGATCGACGACATCCATCGCGCCGAGCTCGCCGCGATCCACCAGCAGCAGGGCAACGGGCCCGGCGGCAACCTCGGCCCCTCTGGCGGTAGCGGCCCGTCTGGCGGTAGCGGCCCCACCGGCGGCAGCGGGCCCGGCGGCGGCAACTCGACCGGCGGCACCGCAGCGATCCACAAGTCCATCCTCAACAAGCTCGCGGCCGACATCGGGCCGGGCAACGCGCAGTCCATCCCGCTCCCCCTGCTCGTGCTCGGCGGGCTCGCCGTCCTTCTCCTGCTGACGGCTGCAGCGACATGGTTCGCGCGGCGCCTCCAGGCCCGCCGCGTGACGCCTGCGCCCGCGATCGCGAAGCGCCGCTAGGCGCCTCCCAGTCCGTCCGACCCGCGATCTACGGTCCATCCCCCTCCTTCGGAGGGATGACTTGGCGGACTACCCTTCGGGAGGGGCCTGATGGCGACGGTGAAGCAGCAGACGACGACCGAAATCCTCGACGCGGAGGTGGTGAACACCGTCGTCCACGAGGATGCTCGCCTCGGCGTGCGCCGGTTCTTCACCATCCCCGGGCGCGACCCGTTCGACGAGATCGAATGGGAGACGCGCGATGCCGTCATCCCGGGGCGGAACGGCCCCGCGTTCGAGCAGCGCGGCGTCGAGTTCCCGAAGTTCTGGTCGCAGACCGCGACGAACATCGTCGCGCAGAAGTACTTCCGCGGCCGCCTGTCCTCGCCCGAGCGCGAGTCGAGCGTCAAGCAGATGGTCGGCCGCGTCGTCGACACGTGCGTCGCCTGGGGCACCCAGGGCGGCTACTTCGCCGGCGACGAGGAGCGCGACACGTTCGAGGCCGAGCTGAAGGCGATCCTCGTCAACCAGTACGCCTCGTTCAACAGCCCCGTGTGGTTCAACGTCGGCTTCGAGGAGAAGCCGCAGTGCTCGGCGTGTCAACCGTTCCATGCGCTCGTTTCCACCCCGGACGGCATGGTTGCGATCGGCGAGCTCGTCGAAGGCGAGCAGGTTGGACGCGAGGTGTACGACTCGCAGGGGACGACACGGATCGTCGCGGTCAAGCGCAACGGCCGCAAGCCGGTTTGCCGCCTCACGCTCCGCAACGGCCAGTTTGTCGAGGCGACACCGGATCATGTCGTCAAGGCGGTGCGTGACCGGCGCACCGCTCCGGAGTGGCTCCGCGTCGACGAGCTCGAGGTCGGCATGCGGATGCACCTGCACCCGCATCGGGCCAAGGTCGCGGAACGCGTCGCCGTCCCGGTGGGAGCCGGCCTCCCCGACGGGGACGGACTCCCCGAGGCGAGTGGGGAAGACGTCGTCGCGGCCGCGGAGGCGGCGCTTGCCGGCTGGCTCCAGGCCGACGGCTTCGTCGGACAGTACGCGCGCGGCACGAACCGCTCGTTGACCATCGAGTTCCAGGTCGCGACCGACGACGAGCGCGATTGGGTGGTTGGCAACCTCGACGTCGCGCTGCCCGACGTCCATTGGCACGAGCGGGAGGTGCTGCGTGAGGACGGCTCGGTCTCGATGCGCAGAATCCGCCTCTACGGCGAATGTCTCCGCGACTTCGTCGAGCGGTGGCAGCTGCTCGACCGAGGCGTCGACATACGCGTGCCGGCTCGGCTCTGGACGGCGTCGCGCGACGAGATCACGGCGTATCTCCTGAGCGTGTTCCAGGCGGACGGACACATGTCCGTGCGCCGCGATGCCGGCAACGAGAGCGCGCGTATCGGTCTCGGCGTGATCGGCGAGCGCTGGGCGGAGGACATCCAGCTCCTCCTCAACGTCGTCGGCATCTACTCGCGCCGCCTGCGAAAGCAGGAAAAGCGGGCGGACAGGCACGACCTTCACGAGATCGCAATCGCCATCGGCTCCGAGCGCGCGCGCTTCGCCGAGCTGATCGGATTCATCGGCGGCGAGAAGCAGCGCAAGCTGCTCGAGTCTCTCTCCCTCCGCGACCTCAAGCACTGCCCCGACCTGCGGGAGGAGGAGATCGTCGCCATCGATGTCGTCGGAGTCGACGACGTCTACGACATCCAGACGGAGTCCGGCGAATACCTCACGAACAACGTCGCCGTCCACAACTGCTTCATCCTCTCGATCGACGACTCGATGGAGTCGATCCTCGACTGGATCCGGCGCGAGGGCGTCATCTTCCGCGGCGGCTCCGGCTCCGGCGTCAACCTGTCGAAGCTCCGCTCGTCGAAGGAGCAGCTGTCGAAGGGCGGCTACGCATCCGGCCCGGTGTCGTTCATGCGCGGCGCGGATGCGAGTGCCGGCACGATCAAGTCGGGCGGCAAGACGCGCCGCGCGGCGAAGATGGTCGTGCTCGACGTCGACCATCCCGACGTCGAGGAGTTCATCTGGTGCAAGGCGCGCGAGGAGGAGAAGGCGCGCGTCCTCGAGGCGGCGGGCTACGACATGTCGCTCGACAGCCCCGACTGGGCGTCGATCCAGTACCAGAACGCCAACAACTCGGTTCGCGTCTCGGACGCGTTCATGCAGGCGGTCGAGACCGACGCCGACTGGCACCTCACGGCCCGCACCGACGGCTCGATCGTCGAGACGCTTCCGGCGCGCAAGCTGCTCCGCGACATCGCGGAGGCCGCGTGGAAGTGCGCCGATCCGGGCGTGCAGTACGACACGACGATCAACGCGTGGCACACGTCCCCGAACACGGGCCGCATCAACGCGTCGAACCCGTGCTCGGAGTACATGTCGATCGACGACTCGGCGTGCAACCTCGCCTCGCTGAACCTGATGAAGTTCCGGCGCGAGGACGGCGAGCTCGACGTCGAAGCGTTCGAACACGCCTGCGACGTGATGTTCCTCGCGCAGGAGATCGCCGTCGGCTACTCGTCGTATCCGACGCCCGAGATCGAGCGCAACGCGCGCGCCTACCGCCAGCTCGGCCTCGGCTATGCGAACCTCGGCGCACTCCTGATGGCGCGCGGCCTCCCGTACGACTCCGACGAAGGCCGAGCGTACGCGGCGGCCATCACCGCGCTCATGACCGGCCGGGCCTATCGCAAGTCGGCGGAGATCGCCTCGAGAATGGGGCCGTTCGCCGGCTACCGGCCGAATGCGGCCGCGATGATCGGCGTGATCGCCAAGCACCGGGCTTCGGTCGGCAACATCGCCGAGGCCCAGACGGTACCGGCCGACC
>JBOGZQ010000159.1:0-5329 GCA_050697375.1 Gaiellaceae bacterium
TCGTCAGCCTTTCGAAACGCTTCCGTGAAGGTACCTAGTACCTGTACGACTTCTGCACCAACGGCTCGCGCCTGCGCAAGCTTGCCGCGCGCGACCGCGCCTTCGGAGACCACGACGACCGCGCGCATGCCGGCACGCGCCGCGTAGGCGGCGCACGAAGCGGCAGTGTTGCCGGTCGACGCGCAGACGACGCCGGTCGCGCCGCGTTCGAGCGCGCGCGACACGGCGACGGCCATGCCACGGTCCTTGAACGATCCCGTGGGGTTCGCTCCCTCCCATTTCAGCCAGACCTCGAGGCCGAGGCGATCCGACAGCCGCGGTGCCGGAAGCAACGGCGTGTTCCCCTCGCCGAGCGTGATCACTTGATCACCGGAAGGAGAAAAGGGGGCCGGAGCACCTCCGGGAACGCCGCGATCTCGCGCAGCGCCGCGGAGACGTCGCCGAGCGGAGCGCGGTGGAGCACGAGCTCGAGCGTGGCGGCGCCGTTCGCGGGACGCTGCACGAGCTGGGAGATCGAGACGTCATGGGCAGCGAGCCGGCTGGCCGCGTGCGCAAGCACGCCGGGACGGTCGGAGACCTCGAGGTGCGCGTAGAACGGCGAGCTCCAGTCGCTCGGCAGCAGCCGTCCGAGCTCGCGCCAGCACGCGTCGTTCTGGAGGAAGCCGGTGCCGGACGTGCCGACGACGCTGACGAGGTCGGCCACGACTGCCGTCGCCGTCTCGAGCCCGCCCGCGCCCGGGCCCTCGAGCGTGATCTCGCGGATCGCGTCGCCCTGGAGCATCACTGCGTTGAAGGCGCCGTCGACGGCGGCGAGTGGATGCGACCGGTCGACGAGCGCGGGCTGGACCCTGACGTCGACGGCGCCGTCGACGAGCGTGGCGATGCCGACGAGCCGGATGACCATGCCGAGGTCGGCAGCGGCGGCGACGTGCGCAGGCTCGAGATCCTCGATGCCGCGGCGCTCGACGTCCTCGTAGCGCACGCGCGAGCCGAACGCGACGGTGGCGAGGATCGCCATCGTCGCCGCGGCGTCCGCCCCGCTGACGTCGTCGGTGGGATCCGCTTCGGCGTAGCCGAGCTCTTGCGCCTCCGCGAGCGCCTCGGCATAGGAGCCCCCGCGCTCCATCCGCGAGAGCATGAAGTTCGTCGTCCCGTTGACGATGCCGAGGATCCGGTGGACGCTCGAGACGACGAGCGACTCGCGCAGCACCTTCACGACCGGGATGGCCGCGCACACCGACGCCTCGAAGCGGAGCTGGACGCCCGCGGCCGACGCGGCCGCGAACAGCTCCGCGCCGTCGCGCGCGATCAGCTGCTTGTTCGCCGAGACGACCGGCTTGCCGGCGCCGAGCAGCTCGCGCACATACTCGCCGGCGGGCGAGAGGCCGCCCATGACCTCGGCGACGACGTGCACGTCCGGGTCGTCGCGCAGCGCGGCGAAATCGCTCGTGAGCACGCCGTCGCCCGCGGGGAACGGCCGCTCTTTGGCAGGGTCGCGGACGAGAGCGCGCACGACGCGCAGGCGATGGCCCGTCGCGCGCTCGATCTCGTCGGCGCCCTCGACGAGCATTCGGTTGACCGAGGAGCCGACCGTCCCGTAGCCGAGCAGGCCGATGCCGACGTCAACGGACGCCAAGTAGCCCTTCGACGCCGGCCAGAGCGCGAAGCTCCTTGCCGACGCGCTCGATCTCCGCTGCACGCGCTTCGCCCTGCTTCCGCAGCTCCGCGAACTTCGGCCGACCCGCCTCGTCGTCGGCGAACAGCTCCTGCGCGAACGCGCCGCTGCGCACCTCCGCGAGGATCTCGCGCAGCCGCTGCTTCGTGCCGTCGTCGACGACGCGCGGCCCGCGCGAGAGGTCGCCGTACTCGGCGACGTCGCTGACCGAGTAGCGCATGTACTCGTAGCCGCCCTGGTAGAGCAGGTCGACGATGAGCTTGAGCTCGTTGAGACACTCGTAGTACGCGATCTCCGGCTGGTAGCCCGCCTCGACGAGGACGTCGAAGCCCGCCTGCACGAGCGCGGGGACGCCGCCGCAGAGCACGGCCTGCTCGCCGAAGAGATCGCTCTCGGTCTCCTCCGCGAACGTCGTCTCCAGCAGGCCGACGCGCGCGCAGCCGATGCCGACGCCGTACGCGAGCGCGAGGTCGAGCGCGTTGCCGCTCGCGTCGCGATGGACGGCGACGAGGCCGGGCGTGCCCGCACCGGAGACGTACAGCTCGCGAACGCGATGGCCCGGTGCCTTCGGCGCGACCATGATCACGTCGTGCCCCTCGGGCGGATCGATGCGCCCGAAGTGGACGTTGAGCCCGTGGGCGAACAGGACCGCCGCTCCGGGCTCGAGATTCGGTGCGACGTCTTCGTCCCACACCTGCTTCTGCACGTGGTCGGGCAGGAGCAGCGCGACGATCTGGGCGCCGCGCACCGCCTCTGCGATGGAGCGGACCTCGAGGCCTGCATCCTCGGCGCGCTCGCGGGACGGCCCTTCGCGCAGGCCGACCTGCACCTCGACGCCGCTGTCCCGCAGGTTCAGCGCGTGCGCGTGCCCCTGGCTCCCGTAGCCGATGACGGCCACCTTTCCGGAGAGGAGGTCGAGGTCACCTTCGCGATAGATCGTGGCCATGTGGGTTCCTTTCAGGCGAGAACGCGTTGTTGGGGTCGATTGCGAGAGGGGCGATGGGCGCGGCCGAGGCCGATGCGCCCGGTGCGGACGAGCTCCTGCAGGCCGTGCGGCCGGACGAGCTCCTCGAACGAGTCGACGTCCTCCGGCGGGCCGGTCAGCTCGAAAACGATCGAGTCGGGCCCGAGGTCGACGACGCGCGCGCCGAAGACCTCGCCGAGCGCCATCAGCTCGGCGCGCTTCGCCGGGGGAGCGGAGACCTTCATGAGGACGAGCTCGCGCTCGATCGACTCGCCGGGGACGAGCTCGGCGACGCGGAGCACGTTCACGAGCTTGTGCATCTGCTTCTCGATCTGCTCGAGCGGGCTCGACTCGCAGTCGACGCGGATGGTGATGCGCGACACGTCGTGACGTTCGGTCGGCCCGACTGCGAGGCTGTCGATGTTGAAGCCGCGCCGCGCGAACAGGCTCGCGATGCGCATGAGCACGCCCGACTTGTTCTCGACGAGGACCGACAACGTGTGCTTCATACCTTCACGACTTCCTCGAACTCGACGACGTCGAGTGCGGCGGCGCCCGCCGGAATCATCGGGAAGCAGTGCTCGCGCGGGTCGACGCGCGCGTCGACGACGGCGGTGCGCCCACAGGCGATCGCCTCCGCGAGCGCGCCCTCGAGGTCCTCCTCGCTCTCGACCGTAAAGGCGGCCGCCCCATAGGCGGCCGCTAGGGCGGCGTAGTCGGGAGTCGTATGCGTCAGTCGGATCTGCGAGAAGCGCTCCTCGAAGAACATGTCCTGCCACTGGCGCACCATGCCGAGGTAGCCGTTGTTGACGATGACGACGACGATCGGCAGGTCCTCGAGCACCGACGTCGCGAGCTCCTGCTGCGTCATCTGGAAACAGCCGTCGCCGTCGACGCAGACAACGGTCGCGTCCGGCCGTGCCGCCTTCGCGCCGATCGCGGCGGGAATGCCGTAGCCCATCGTCCCGAGACCGCCGGAGGTGATGAACGAGCGCGGGCGGTCGCACATGAGGTACTGCATCGCCCACATCTGGTGCTGCCCGACGCCAGTCGTCCAGATGACGTCGTCGCGGCCGGCGGTCAGCTCCTGCAGCGTCTCGAGCACGAGCTGCGGCTTCAGCATGTCGCCGTCGTTGCGGTAGCGCAGCGGATACGTGTCCCTCCACTCGGCGATCTGACGCAGCCACGGCTCGGTGCGGCCCGGCCGCACCGCCTCGCCGACGAGGCGTGCGAGCTCGGCGAGCACCGGCTGGAGCGGGCCGACGACCGGTATGTCGGCGCGGCGGATCTTCGAGATCTCGGCAGCGTCGACGTCGAGGTGGACGACGGCGGCGCCCGGCGCGAACGCCGACACCTTGCCGGTGACGCGGTCGTCGAAGCGCGAACCGACGGCGACGATGAGGTCCGCCTTGTTCAGCGCCCAGTTCGACCACTTCGGGCCGTGCATCCCCGGCCAGCCCGCGTGCAGCTCGTGCGTCTCCGGGAACGCGCCCTTCGCCATCAGCGTCGTGACCGCCGGCAGCCGACCGACTTCGGCGAGCGCGCGGAGCTCCTCCGTCGCGCCGGCGTTGAGCACCCCGCCGCCGACGTAGAGGATGGGCCGCTCCGCCGCGGCGATCGCATGCGCGGCAGCCAGAATCTGCCGTTCATGACCGCGGCGGGGCGGCTTCCATCCCGGGAGGGAGACTGCATCGGGATAGGAGAAGTCGAATTCCGCTTCCTGGATGTCGCGCGGCACGTCCACGAGGACGGGGCCGCAGCGGCCGGTGCGCGCGATGTGGAAGGCGGCCTTGATCACGTGCGGCAGCTCCTCGACGTCCTGCACGAGCCACGAGTGCTTGACGATCGGGATGGTGATGCCGGTGATGTCGCATTCCTGGAACGCGTCGCTGCCGATGAGGTTCGACCGCACCTGCCCGGTGATGCACACGAGCGGGGTCGAGTCCATCCACGCGTCCGCGATCGGCGTGACGAGGTTAGTCGCGCCCGGGCCCGAGGTGGCGATCGCAACGCCGACGCGGCCGGAGGCGCGCGCGTATCCCTCGGCCATGTGCCCGGCGCCCTGTTCGTGGCGCGCGAGCACGTGGCGCACGGTCGTGTCGCGCGCGAACGCGTCGTACAGGGGAAGGATGGCGCCTCCGGGCAAGCCGAAGGCGACGTCCACCCCCTCCGCCTCGAGGCTGCGAAGAATCGCGTCGGCGCCGTTACACCTCATGCGGTCTCCGGCCAGAACTCCGCGTTCCGCATCGCCATCTGGAAGCCGCCGAGGACGCGGCTCGTGAACTCTCGCGTCGATGCGCGGGCGCCGAAGCGCACCGGCTCGTCGACGAGCGCCTGCGACACCGCGCCGGCGAGTGTCTCCGCCGCCGCCGGCTCACCGAGCCCGTGCTCGAGCGTGAGCGCCGCCGCGAGCAGCATGCTGCTCGGGTTGACGACGCCGTGGCCGGCGAGGGCGAAGCCGCCGTCGGGCGACGGGACGAACAGGCTCGGCCCGTGCTCGGCGAGCAGCGCGTGTGCGGCGACCCGGTGCGTCGCGGCGGCGGCGGAGATCTCCACCATCCCTTCCGCCCATTGCGGAGCGACGACGACGACGTCGAAGCGGCCCGGGTTGAACGCGGCGAACGGCATCGCGTCGCGGGGCGAGACGTGCTCGACGCGCACGTGCTCGTGATCCGGCGCGGCGACGTTCA
>JBOGZQ010000160.1:0-5078 GCA_050697375.1 Gaiellaceae bacterium
CGCGCACACCGACGAGCGCGTCGCCGAGGCACTTCGCTCGAGTCACTGGTTCGAGGTGCGCGACTGGATCCGCGCCGGCCGGCCGGGGCAGGAGTATTAGTAGTCCCGTACCAGGTACCGGTCGTTCGCACACCCGAGACAAGACGCTGACGCCAGGGGTACCTGGTACGGGCGAACCTTCAGACGACGCGGTTCGGCAGCGCCTCGCCGCGGACGAACGCGAGGACGTTGTCGGCGACGATGCGCGTCATCGCGGCGCGCGTCTCGACCGTCCCGCTCGCGATGTGCGGCGTGAGCACGACGTTGTCGAGGCCGAAGAGGGCCTCGGGAACGTGCGGCTCGTGCACGAACACGTCGAGGCCGGCGGTGATCCGTCCGGAGACGAGCTCGTCGACGAGCGCGTCCTCGTCGACGATCGCGCCGCGCGCGGTGTTCACGAAGGTCGCGCCGTCGCGGAGGAGCGCGAGCCGCTCGCGCGTGATCAGCCCGGTCGTCTCGGCCGAGAGCGGGACGTGCACCGACACGACGTCCGACGTTCGCATGAGCTCGTCCAGGTCGCCGTCCCGGCTGCGGACGGAGACGACGTTCATGTCGAAGCCGTGTCCGCGCTGGGCGACCGCGGATCCGATGCGGCCGAGCCCGACGATGCCGAGCGTCGCGCCGCTCACCTCGCGCGCTTCGAGTTGCACCTCGGCCCACGACGTGCCCCATCCACCCGACCTGACGAAGCGGTCGCCGGCGACGAGCCGGCGGCGGGCGGCGAGGATGAGCCCCATCGCGAGGTCGGCGGTGGCCGCGTCGAGGACGCCGGGCGTGTTCGTCACGGCGACTCCGCGCGTGGCGCAGGCGGCGACGTCGATCCGGTCGTAGCCGACGCTGTAGTTCGCGATCAGGCGGAGCACGGGGAAGAGGTCGAGGTCGACGGGCTCGTTCACGACGACGAGCACGTCGACGTCCGGCCCCGGCCGGTCGGCCGGCGCGAGCTCGACGTCTGAGAGCTCGTCCCAGGCCGGGCCGGGAAGCGTGCGGGTCGCCCGTACCTTCATCGGTACGACGCTACTACGCTCTCCCTATGACGACGGTGGTCGTGCCGTTCGCGGGCTCCAAGGGCAAGACGCGGCTCGAGGCTCCGCGGCGCATGCGCCGGGAGCTCTCGCTCGCGATGCTCGCGGACGTCCTCGCGGCCGCGACCGTCGTCGGCCGTACGCTCGTCGTCACCCCCGACGAGGAGGGAGCCGCTCTTGCCCGCGACCTGGGCGCCGAGCCGGTCGCCGACCCGGGCGGGGGCCAGGGCGCCGCGGTTGGGGCTGCGCTCGTGTACGCGGACGCGCCGGCGCTCGTCGTCAATGCCGACGTCCCGTGCGTCACCCCGGCCGATCTGCGCGCGCTGCTCGACGCGGTTCTCCCGCACGGGCTCGCGCTCGTCGAGGCGCTCGACGGCACGACGAACGCGCTCGGCCTCGCGGACGCGAGCCTGTTCGAGCCGCTGTACGGGCCCGACAGCGCCGTCCGCTTCCTCGCGCTCGGCGTCGAGACCGTCTCCGTCGTCATCCCGAACATCGCGGACGACATCGACACGGCCGCCGATCTCGATCGGCTGCAGCTTCGGTGCGGCCCGCGGACGCAGTCGGTGCTTGCCGGGCTCTCGCGATGAAAGCCGTCGTCCTCTCCGGCGGCGTCGGCGGCGCGCGCTTCGTACAGGGCCTCGTGAGCGCGCTCTCTCCCGACGCGGTCACCGTCGTCGGCAACGTCGGCGACGACCTGGAAGTGCTCGGCATGCACGTCTCGCCCGATCTCGACTCGATCATGTACGCGCTCGCGGGAGTGAACGACGAGGAGCGCGGCTGGGGGAGGGCAGGCGAGACGTGGCGCGTGCTCGACAGCGTCGCGCAGCTCGGCGGTGAGACGTGGTTCCGGCTCGGCGACCTCGACCTTGGCGTCCATCTCGTGCGGACGCAGGCGCTGCACGCCGGCGTTCCGTTGTCGGAGGCGACGGTGCGGCTCTGCGCGGCGCTCGGTGTGGAAGCGCGGCTGCTCCCGGCGACCGACGACGTGCTGCGCACGTGGATCGCGACGGCAGCCGGCGAGTTCACCTTTCAGGAGTGGTTCGTCGCTCGCGGTCACCGCGACGACGTCGACGGCTTGCGCTTCGCCGGTGAGGGCGAGGCGGCGCCGGCGCCGGGTCTGCTCGATGCGATTGCGGCCGCCGACCTGCTCCTGCTAGCGCCGAGCAACCCGTACGTCTCGATCGCGCCCATCTTGGCCGTGCGCCCCATTCGCGATGCGCTCGCGGCGCGCACCGTGCCGTGCGTCGCCGTCAGCCCGCTCATCGGCGGCCGCGCCGTGAAGGGACCGGCGGATCGCATGCTCGCGCGCCTCGCCGGCGGAACGCGGCCGGCGCACGTGACGGGCTGTTACACCGGATTGATCGACGCGATCGTCGTCGACGAGGCCGACGCACACGACCTCGACGGTCTCGGCGACGTCAGGCCGATCGTCGCGCGCACGCTCATGGTCGACCTCGACGCGCGGCGCCGGCTCGCCGAAGCCGCGCTTGGAGCGGTGCCGGCATGAAGGTGGCCGTGGTGGGCGGGACGGGCGACTTCGGGCTCGCGCTCGCGCGCCGGCTCGCGGAGGCGGGCGACGACGTCGTCGTCGGCTCGCGCGACGCCGAGCGCGCACGCGCCAAGGCGGTCGAGGCCGGTGCGGCCGGCGGTGCGACGAACGCGGACGCCGTCGTCGGCGTCGACCTCGTCGTGCTCGCGGTCAACGCCGCTGCCGCGCTGCCGACGGCGACCGAGCTGGCGGATGCGATCGGCGACACGCCGGTGCTGAGCGTCGCGAGCGAGCTCCGCTTCACGAAGGGCGGCGTCCATCCGACCGCAGACGTGCAATCGATCGCGGAGCGGACGCAGGAGCTGCTGCGTGCGCCGGTTGCGGCCGGCCTGCACTCGCTCGCGGCCGCGTCGCTCGCGAACGGGAAGGCGGACGGCGATGCCCTCGTGTGCGGCGACGACGCGCGTGCGAAGGATCTCGCGCTCGAGCTCGCGGCGAAGGTCGTCACCGGCCGCGCGCTCGATGCAGGTCCCCTCTCCAGCGCGCGCGCGCTCGAGGGGATGACCGCGGTGATCGTCAATCTCAACCGCCGCTACAAGGGTCACGCCGGCATCCGCATGACCGGCCTGTGACCGGCTTCTCGGTCTTCCCCGTCACCGGCATCCCGGAGCTCGTCGAGGGTGACGATCTCGCGGCGATGGTCCTCGGGCGCGTCGAGCTCGAGGACGGCGACGTCGTCGTCGTCGCGCAGAAGGCGATCTCGAAGATCGAGGGGCGCATCATCCGGCTCGAGGGCCTCGAGCCGTCGGCGCGGGCGATCGAGATCGCGGGAACGGACGGCGACGCGGCGCGGCGGATCGAGGTCATCCTCCGCGAGGCGAAGCGCGTCGTCCGGGTGCGCCCGCCGCTCGTCATCTGCGAGACGCAGCAGGGATTCATCTGCGCGTCAGCCGGCGTCGACGCGTCCAACGCTCCCGAGCCCGGGACGCTTGTTCTCCTGCCGCACGACTCGGACGCGTCGGCGGCGAAGCTGCGCGACGAGCTCGAGGCCGGCAGCGGCCGCGAGCTCGGTGTCATCGTCACCGACTCGTTCGGCCGGCCGTGGCGGCAGGGGACGACCGACGTCGCCATCGGCGCCGCCGGCGTCATCGTGCTCCAGGATCTGGAAGGCGAGCGCGACCCGATCGGCTACGAGCTGCACGCGACCGTCATCGCCGTCGCCGACGAGGTCGCCGGCGCTGCGCAGCTCGTCTCCGGCAAGCTCGCGCGCGTGCCGGTGACGATCGTCCGCGGGCTCGACGTGCGCGGCGAGGGTCGCGCGACCGAGATCCCGATTCCCCCCGAGCGCGACCTCTTCGGTTAGCGTCACTCCATGGCCGCGATCGAGGACGCCAATGCGCTCCTACGGGAACGCGGCTATGCGGAGCGCGATCTCGCCGTCTTCCCCGCGCCGAAGGGGCGTGCGCTCCTGAAAGGGAACAAGCTCCTGAGCCCGCTCAGCGACGACCCCGTAGTCGTGCTCCGCGTCGTGCGCGATCTCGTCCCGGCGAGCGCCGAGCTCGGAACGAGGATGCTGCGTCCGGCCGAGCTCCGTGCCGCCCTCTGACCCGCGCGAGACGCCGCTCGACCGCGCCGATCTTGACGCGGACCCGCTCGCGCAGTTCCGAAGCTGGTTCGAGGAGGTGCGCCCGCTCGTTCGCGCACCCGAGGCGATGGCGCTCGCGACCGCGGACGCCGGCGGCAGCCCATCGCTGCGGATGGTGCTCCTGAAGCAGGCGGACGAGGACGGGCTCGTCTTCTTCTCCCACTACCCGAGCCGCAAAGGGCTGGAGCTCGCCGAGAACCCGCGCGCCGCGCTCCTCTTCTACTGGGACCCGCTCGGGCGGCAGGTGCGCGTCGAGGGCGCCGTGGCGCGCGTCCCGGACGCGGAGTCGGATGCGTACTTCGCCACGCGGCCGGTCGGCGCGAGGCTGTCGGCCGTCGCCTCCCCGCAGAGCCGGCCGGTGGAGTCGCGCGAATGGCTCGAGGCGCGCGTGACCGGGCTCGAGGCTGAGGGAGAGCCGATGCGGCCCGAGTGGTGGGGCGGCTTCCGGCTCGTGCCCGACGCCTGGGAGTTCTGGCAGCACCGCGCGAGCCGGCTGCACGACCGCTTCCGCTACACGCGCGAGGGCGCTAGCTGGGCTATCGAGCGGCTCGGGCCGTAGAAAGAGACCGCGCCAGCGCGGCGAGGCGCTCGTCCCAGCGCGCCCCCATCTCCACGAGCCAGGCGGCTGCGTCGCCGAGAGGGAGCGGCGTCACCTGATAGCGCGTCTCGCGGCCGACGCGCGTCGACCGCAGGAGGCCCGCATCGGCGAGCGCGCCGAGCTGCTTCGCCACCGCCTGCCGCGTCACCGGGAGCTCCGCGGCCAGCTCGGTCGCCGTCGCCGTCCCCCGGTCGGCCACGGAGGAGACGAGGGCCCGCCGGCCGGGATCGCCGAGCGCGTCGAAGACCGCTTCTACGCGAGCGAGTGCGACCACGAGAG
>JBOGZQ010000161.1:0-4108 GCA_050697375.1 Gaiellaceae bacterium
GGGACCCCGACGACGGGCAGCTCCCGAGCATGTGGTCGTCGTACCCGATGATGGAGCTCACCGCCGCTGTCGCGATCGCCGACCCGACGCCGGCGAACAAGGACCTCGTCAACTCGACCTTCAAGGCGGGGGAGAAGTTCTGGGACCCGACGATCAACGGCACCGGTGGCATCGCCTGGCAGTGGGGGCTCAAGTACAGCGGGAACGCGTACTTCGACGACGCCGGCTGGTGGGGCATCGCCTATCTCGACGCGTACCGCGCGACCGGCAACACGCGCTGGTTGTGGGACGCGGGCCGCGTGCTCGCGTACATCGACCACTACGGCTGGGATTCCGTCCACGGCGGCATGTGGTGGGACACCGGCCACGCGTACAAGACGGCGGAGCCGCTCGCCGCCGCGACGCTCATCTCCTCGACGCTGTATCGCATCACGCAGAAGAAGTACTACCTCCAGTTCGCGACGAAGTACCTCGCCTGGGCGGACGCGAACACGCTGAACCCGAAGCAGGGCAACCTGTACGGCCGCAACGCGACCGATGGCACGACGATGGACTACGTCGAGGGGATGATGATCGCCGCGCACGTCCAGCTCTGTCTCGCGACGAAGCAGCAGTCGTACTGCCGGCGGGCCGAGTCGCTCGCGCAGGCGTCGCTCAACGTGTTCCCGGAGCTCCACCCGTGGATGCCCGAGCCGGACACGATCTACCTCCAGGGGATGCTCTCGCTGTACGCGGTCGACGGGAACCCGACGTGGTACGCGCTCGCGTACGAGAACGCGACCACCGCGTTCGCGAACGCGCGCGGCGACGACGGCCGCTGGACGAAGGACTGGTGGGGCTACTGGGCCGACACGGGCGTCCTGTACGCGCCTGCGGCGACGCTGGAGCTGTTCGCGTGGATGGCGGCGACCCCGCCGCCCGCGAGCTAGCCTGTCCGTATGACTGAGACGATCGAGGCTCCTGCCGCCCTGAGGCAGATCAACCACTGGATCGGCGGCCGCCCGGTCGCCGGCACGTCGGGCCGCAAGGGCCCGGTCTACAACCCGGCCGCGGGCAAGCAGAGCGGCGAGGTCGACTTCGCGACCGTCGAGGAGGTCGACGCCGCCGTGCAGGCGGCCAAGGCGGCGTCCACGGCATGGCGCGAGGTGTCGCTCGCGAAGCGCGCCGAGATCTTCTTCCGCATCCGCGAGCTCGTGCACGAGCGCCGCGAGGAAGCCGCGCGGATCCTGACGTCGGAGCACGGCAAGGTGCTGTCGGACGCGATGGGGGAGGTGACGCGCGGGCTCGAGGTGATCGAGTTCTGCTGCGGTCTCCCGACGCTCCTGAAGTCGGAGTTCTCCGAGCAGGCATCCACCGGCATCGACGTCTATTCGATCCGGCAGCCGCTCGGCGTCGTCGCCGGCATCACGCCGTTCAACTTCCCGGCGATGGTGCCCATGTGGATGTGGGCGCCTGCGATCGCGTGCGGCAACACGTTCGTGCTGAAGCCGTCGGAGAAGGATCCGTCCGCGTCCATCTGGACGGCGGAGCTCTTGAAGGAAGCCGGCCTCCCGGACGGCGTCTTCAACGTCGTCAACGGCGACAAGGTCGCGGTCGACGCCGTGCTCGAGCATCCCGATATCGCGGCGGTGTCGTTCGTCGGGTCGACGCCGATCGCGCGCTACGTCTACGAGAAGGCGACGACGGCGGGTAAGCGCTGCCAGGCGCTCGGCGGCGCGAAGAACCACATGATCGTTCTCCCGGACGCGGACATCGACATGGCGGCCGACGCCGCGGTCTCGGCGGCGTACGGCTCCGCCGGCGAGCGCTGCATGGCGGTGTCGATGCTCGTCGCCGTGGGGAGCGTCGCGGATCCGCTCATCGCGGCGATCAAGCAGCGCATCCCGAACGTGAAGGTCGGCGACGGTCTCGATCCGTCCAACGAGATGGGGCCGCTGATCACGAAGGAGCATCGCGACAAGGTCGCGTCATATCTCGACGAAGGCAAGGTGCTCGTCGACGGGCGCGAAGGCGCGCCGGAGGAGGGCTTCTTCCTCGCGCCGTCGCTGATCGACGACGTGAAGCCGGGCATGCGCGCGTACGACGACGAGATCTTCGGGCCTGTGTTGGGAGTGACGCGTGTCGCGACGTACGACGAGGCGGTGCGGCTCGTCAACGAGAGCCCGTACGGGAACGGGACGGCGATCTTCACGCGCGACGGCGGCGCCGCGCGGCGGTTCCAGTTCGACGCGCAGGCCGGCATGGTCGGCATCAACGTGCCGATCCCGGTTCCCGTCGCGTATTACTCGTTCGGCGGCTGGAAGGGCTCGCTGTTCGGCGACCGGCACATCTACGGGCCGGAAGGAATCGACTTCTACACGCGCGGCAAGGTGGTCACCTCGCGGTGGCCCGATCCGGCGACGTCGAAGGTCGACCTCGGCTTCCCGCAGACGCGCTGAGCGCCATCGAGAGCCAACGGCGCGGTGCGGACATGCCACAAAGCGCCGCCGAAGGCATGTTGAACCGTAAAAAGTGTGTTACAAAGTTCCTGGTCGGGGTTGACTAGCCGCTTTCCCGGAGATAGTTTGGGGCGAGCAGGCGTCGACCGCAGGGTCCATGGCCTGCTCTAAAGGTTTTCCCAGGTTTCGCCGATCTCACGTTTTGCGCAAGCGTCGACCGTAGGGTCCATGGCTTGCGCATTACTTTGCTGCTTTCGCGTTGTACTCGACGATGTTGAGCCGCGCGTCCCGGTAGCCGCCAATGAAGGTGGAGACGCCAGCCGCCTCTCGGACGCGCTCGAGGAGTCGGACCTTCGGCTTGTAGCTTCCGAGGCTGACGATCCCACTCTGGGCCTTGTGCTCATAGACGACTGCGCCCAGAAGAAGGTCGACCATCTGGAGGAGATCGACGCCAGACGAGCGCATGCGGCACACGCCGGCGACGGAACCCGGTGCCTTTAGCTTTCGGTTGACCCAGTCGCGAACGTTTTCCTCGAAGGTCTCGGCCGGCGGCGTGCTGTATTCGTCGGCGATGATCCAGAGGTTTTCATGCTTCGCGATAGCCCCGAGCACGAGCTGTCGCGCAAGACATTCGTAAGCTTTGAACTGACCGCCGAAGCCGGGCGGGCTTCGATGGAGCAGCTTGCTGGTGGGATGGGGACGACCATTCGAAGCGGGGCCTTTCGAAGCAAGGTTGCAACCGCCCGAATCTTTCAGGCAGTAGCCGTGGGGCGGGGAACAATCACGCTAACGTCGCTGGGCAAGAAGCTCGTTGATCCTGAGCTTCGTGCAGAGGGACGTATTGAGGCCTTCCTTCAGGTGCCTTTGTTCAAGGCCCTGTTCGAGAGTCACCGGAGCGAGCTCTTGCCTCCCGATGGCGCAGTCGAGCAAGAGATGGTGCGTCTGGGTGTTAGCGAGAAACAGGCCGGTCGCGCGCGTCAGTCCTTTCAGCGATCCGCTGAGCGGGCTGGGTTCTTCGCCCACGGCAAGAACAGACTCGTCGAGCCCAAGCTCCCCGATAGGCAGGTGGTGACCGAAGAGCGCGTCGTTCGTGAGATCCCGGCAGCGCCGAACGATGTGCTTGACGACCTGTGGCTCACGCTTCTCCGTGAGGGAGAAAGCTGGTCTCCTGAACGAACGCACGAGTACGTGGCTGCGGTTCGCCGGATCTACGCAGCGCTGAGCAGTGAATAGCCAAGCGCAGCCAGCCCTCTAGGGCGACCGGAACGGGATCAGCAGCGCGGCGTGACGCCTGAACGGGTCGACTGCCGCCACGCGCAACTTGACCTTGACGCCATGCTTCAGGTGCAGCCGCAGGACGATCGGGACGCCGCCGGGACGGAGGACGAGCCGTTCGTGCGTCGCGCCGCCGGCGAGCCCGACGAAGAGATGCGCCTGCGACGCGACCGACACCCGCGTGCGCACGATGACGACGCCGCTCCGTAGGCGCTTCACCGTCAGCGGCCCGTTGCGGTACACGGTCGGCAACCCGGGCGCGACGAGGCTCGGGTCGCCCCAGCGCCCGGCCGCGAACTCCGCCAGCCGCAGCGGCTGGCCGGCGAGCACGTGCACGATGCCGGTCGCCGTGTCGGTGTACGTCCCGGCGGCGTCGCCGGCCGGCAGAGCCGGCC
>JBOGZQ010000162.1:0-4535 GCA_050697375.1 Gaiellaceae bacterium
ATCTGGAACCTCGTACAGCTCGCGCTGCTTCTCGCCGCTGCCTGGCTGACCTGGCTCGCCTGGCGGCGACTCGGCGCCGCGTACGGCCTCTACTCGGCGGCGACGCTCGTGATCGTCCTCTCCTCTCCGGCGGCCGTCGTGCCGCTCGTCAGCCTCCCGCGCTTCCTGCTCGCGGACTTCCCGCTCTTCGTCGTGCTCGGACGCGCTCGCGGACGCACTCGAGGAATCCTCGTCACGAGCTTCGCGGCGCTGGGGGCGATCGCGGCGGTCGCGTTCTCGCGCGGCGCGTGGGTCGCATGAGGATCGTCGTCGACGTCGCGCCGCTGTCACATCCGCGCACCGGCGTCGGCAACTACATCCGCGGCTCGCTGCGCGGGATCGCCGAAGCCGGAGGAGCGGACTTGGTCGCGTTCGCCCCTGCGTCGGCAGCTGGACGGCGGCTGATCGAGGAGTCGCTCGAGGGCATCGCTGTTGAGCGGCGGCTACCCGTCGTGCCGGCCGCGCACGCATTGCGCACGCTCTGGTCGCGCGCCGGCTTCCCGCCGGTCGAGCGGTTCACCGGCGGGCTCGACGTCTTTCACTTCGGCGACTGGATGTATCCGCCGCAGCGGGGCGGGATCCGCTCGACGATGATCCACGACCTCGTTCCGCTCCATTTCCCGGACTGGGTGCACCGGCGCACGCGGCGGATGCACGGCGCCAAGTACCGCCACGCGGCGCACGCGTGCGACGTCGTCATCGTCAACTCGAGGTTCACCGGCGACGACGTGGCGGAGACGCTCGGCGTCGACGGGAGCAAGATCCACGTCGCGTATCCCGGGGTGGGGCACGAGTTCACGCCTCATGGGCCTCGTGCGGACGGCGACTACGTGCTCGCCGTCGGAACGCTGGAACCTCGGAAGAACCTCGCGAACGCGATCGCGGCCGCCGAGCGGCTCGGCGTCGAGCTGCGGGTCGCCGGGCCGCGTGGCTGGGGCGGCGTCGAAGCGCATGGACGCAACGTCACCTGGCTCGGCCACATGGACGACGACGAGCTGCCGGCACTCTACCGCGGCGCGTCAGCATTCGTCTACCCGTCGCGGTTCGAGGGGTTCGGAATCCCGGTCGTCGAGGCGATGGCGTGTGGGACGCCGTGCGTCGTCTCGTCGCACCCGTCGCTCGACGAGGCGGCCGTGGACGCAGCGGTGCGCGTGGATCCCGACGACGTGGACGCGATCGCGGACGGGATCGAGCACGCACGCACGGACCGGGACGCGCTCACGCGCCGCGGCCTCGAGCATGCGCGCAGGTTCACCTGGCTGGCAAACGGCCGAGCGCACCTGGACGCGTGGCGATGAAGGTCGCCGTCGACGTGACGCCGCTCGATCAGACGCGCGCCGGCACCGCGCGATACCTCGACTCGCTCCTCCCGCGCGTCGAGCGCGAGGTCGAGGTGCAGCGGCTGCGCGGTTTCGCGCGCGGCAAGGCCGGCACGCTCTGGCTCGACCTCGCCTGGTACCCGCACGTGCTGCCGCACGACGCGAAGGGCGCCGACGTGCTGCACTGCCCGACGTACCGCGGTCCGATTCGCAGCAGCGTCCCGCTCGTCGTCACCGTGCACGATCTCGCCGTGTTCCGCCGACCCGAGGCGTTTCCGCCGTGGACCCGGACGTACAGCCGCCTCGTCGTCCCGCGCGTCGTTCGCGCCGCGCGGATCGTCGCCGCCGTGTCGGAGTTCACCGCGTCCGAGCTCGAGACCCTGCTGCGGGTTCCTCGCGCCCGCATCCGCGTCGTGCCGAACGCGGCCGAGGAGGCATTCACCGAGGAGGGCCCGCGCGAGCACGGCGACTACGTGCTCGCGGTGGGGACACTCGAGCCGCGCAAGAATCTCGCACGCGCGATCGAGGCAGCGCAGCGGCTCGGCGTCGAGCTGCGCGTCGCGGGCGCGCGCGGCTGGGGCGGCGTCGAGGCAGCGGGTCCCGGTGTCTCCTGGGTCGGCTTTGCGACCGACGGCGATCTGGCGCGCCTCTATCGCGGCGCGCTGTGCGTCGTCTATCCCTCGCTGTATGAAGGCTTCGGGATCCCGATCCTCGAGGCGATGTCATGTGGGACGCCGGTCGTGACCTCGCGCGGCGGCGCGACGGAGGAGGTCGCAGGCGGGGCGGCCGTGCTCGTCGACTCCGAGGACGTGGAGTCGATCGCCGCCGGGATCGAGGAGGCGATCGCGCGCCGCGAGGAGCTGCGCGCCGCCGGTCTTCGCCGCGCGCGCGACTACTCGTGGGACGCGTCGGCGAAGCTCCTGTTGCAGGCGTACGAGGACGCCGCGTGATCGTCGTCGACGCCGACTTCCTCGGACGCCGCCGCACCGGCGACGAGACGTACGTGCGCGAGCTGCTGCGCGCGCTGCCGCGCGACCTCGACCTTGCGGCGGTGACGCGCCGGCCCGATCTCGTGCCTGACGGCGTGCGCGCGATCGAGCTCGATTCGCGCGTGCAGGAGCTGCGCATGCTGTGGACGATGCCGCGCCTGCTGCGGCGCCTCCGCCCAAGCCTCGCGCACTTCGTGCACGCGATCCCGCCGGCGCTCCCGTGTCCCGCGGTGCTCACGGTGCAGGATCTCTCGTTCGAGCGCAACCCGACGACGATGGGCGCGCGCGAGCGCGCCATCTTCAAAGTGGTCGTTCCGTGGTCGGCACGCCGCGCCGCCCATGTCTTCGCCATCTCGGAGCGGACGCGCGACGACCTCGTCGAGCTCTACCGGGTCCCCGCGGAGAAGATCACCGTCACGCCGCTCGCCCCCGGGCCGGAGTTCCGTCCCGCGGACGACGGTCACGACGGCTACCTCCTCTTCGTCAGCAGCATCGAGCCCCGCAAGGACCCGCTCGCAGCTCTGGCCGCGGCTCAGGCGGTCGGGATGCCGCTCGTCGTCGTCGGGCCGCAACGGGACGCGGCGCTCGTCGAGGCGCTGCGCGCCGGCGGAGCCGACCTGCGCGGCTACGTGCCCACCGACGAGCTCGTGCGTCTCTACCAGCGGGCCGCGTGCCTCGTGCATCCCTCGCGATACGAGGGCTTCGCGCTCACGCCGGCGGAGGCGATGGCATGCGGCACGCCCGTCGTCGCGCGGCCCGACGCGGCGGTGGTCGAGCTCGTCGGCGACGCCGGCGTCCTGACGGACGACCTCGCCGGCGGGGTGCGCCAAGCGCTCGAGCGCCGCCAGGAGCTGCGGGTGGCAGGCCTCGAGCGCGCAAAGCGCTACACCTGGGACGAGACCGCGCGCCGCACTGCCGAGATCTACCGGGGGCTCGTATGAGAGTTTCGGCCGTCGTCATCTCGCACGGTCATGCCGACGAGCTCGAGCAGTCGCTGCCGGCGCTCTTCCCGCAGGTCGACGAGCTGCTGCTGATCGTGAACCCGATCCCGGAAAGCGAGCCGAGCGCGCTCCCCGACGGAGTGCGCGTGCTACGCAACGAGCAGGTGCTCTCGTTCGCCGCCAACGCGAATGTCGGAACGGCGCACACCCAGCACGAGCTCGTGCTGATCGCCAACCCGGACGCGATCCCGGCGCCGAACGCGGTCGCCGTCCTGCGCGAGTTCATGGAGTCCCATCTGCGCTGCGGCGTCGCGGGACCGATGATGCTCTACGGCGACGGGAGCTGGCAAGCGTCGAGGCGGAGTTTCCCGACCATCGGCGCGACGCTCGTGCGTCGCACGCCGCTGCGCCTGCTCTTCGACCCGCTGAAGTGGCAACGGCGCCACTATCTTCTCGACGACCGGCCCGACGAGCCCGTGCAGGCGGACACGATGCTCGGCGCCTTCCTGCTCATGCGCCGCGCGATGCTCGACGAGATCGGCGGCTGGGATCCCGGTTACCGGATGTACTGCGAGGACATCGATCTCAACTACCGCGCCGCAAGGGCGGGATGGGAGCGGTGGTTCGTGCCGGCCGCGGTCGTGCGCCATGAGTATGCGGCGGTCATCGACAAGCGCTTTCTCACGAGGCACACGCTCTGGCACGCTCGCGCGATGCTCCGGTTCCTGCGCAAGCACCCCGAGCGGCTGCTCGCGCTGCGATGACCCGGAAGAAGCGCGGCGGACGCGCGCGCATCATCGGTGCGGCTTGGTCCGATACCAGTCGTACGTGAGCTGCATGCCGAGCTGGCGCTTGTCGCCCCGGTGGTCGTAGTCGTCGGGAACGAATTTCTTCGCCGCGACGACGTGAACCACGAACCCGCCCGCCGGGACGCGTAGCCAGAGCACCTTGTTCTGGAGGTTGCCGATCGTCCCATTCAGGGTTCTCGTCACGTGTACAAGGGCCGGCTGCTGGTCGACGATCTTCATCGTGCCGCGCGGGATCCGCACCGGTGACGGCGGGATCGGATAGTTCTCGGGACGCGAGTACCCGATCCGGAGCCATCCGGCCGGGCCGGAGGAGCGGTAGTAGAAGCTGTCGCTCGCAGACGTCCAGCCGTCGGGGTAGATGCCCATGCAGTCGCTGATCATCCGGTCAGGCTGGTCGAGCCGGACGAGCTGCCAGCGCAGGACCAATCCGCCGGCTCG
>JBOGZQ010000163.1:0-10813 GCA_050697375.1 Gaiellaceae bacterium
CGACCGTCCGTACCGGCGGAAGCTGAGCCATCCGGAGGCGGTGCGCCGCCTACGCGAGGGCGCGGGCTCGCAGTTCGACCCGCGCGTCGTCGAGGTCTGCCTCGGCGTCGTCGAGCGCGACCGCTAAGCCGCGCGAAGTGCTGCGCACTTCTCGCGGGGATTAGGTTCCCGCTTCGCGGGAGCGGAGTCGGGCAAAGCCCGCGTCCTCTTATGCTGTGGACGGGAGGTTTTGTTCTGCGCGGGCGTGCGTGCCTGCGGCATGCCCGCCCGCTGGTTCGGCCGGCGCGAACGCTTCGCGTTCGCTTCGTCCTTGGATGGATGGGCTGGGCGAGCGGTCTCAACCCATCACCGACACACCGGATCCGGGCCGGAGCCAACGCGGAGCGTTGGCGGAGGCCGCACTCGCGTGCGGGGACGGCGAAGCCGCCACCGCGCGCGCAGAAGGAGACCTTCACCAACGGATCTAAGAGGTCGGTGGCTTCGCCGCCGACCGCTCCCGCGAAGCGGGAACCCTCCTCAGGGGAAAGTGCGCAGCACTTTCCCCTGACTTAGGTGGCGGAAGGGGCCGTCTTCGGCGAGCAGCTCGGACTCCGCGCCGCGCTGGGCCACCTGGCCGCGCTCGATGACGACTATCTCGTCGGCGCGGCGGACGGTCGAGAGCCGATGCGCGATGATGATCGACGTGCGCCCCGCGAGGAGCCGGTCGAGCGCACGCTCGATCAGCACCTCGGTCGGCCGGTCGATGTTCGACGTCGCCTCGTCGAGGATGAGGATGCGCGGGTCGGCGAGCAACGCACGCGCGATCGAGATGAGCTGACGCTCGCCGGACGAGAGACCCGAGCCGCCCTCGCGTACCGCGTGCTCGAGCCCGCCCGACAATCTCGCGGCGACCTTGTCGACGCCGACCGCCGCGGCGACTGCGGCGACCTCCTCGTCGGTCGCGTCCGGCTTCGCGAAGCGGATGTTCGATGCGATCGTCCCGCTGAAGAGGAACGGATCCTGAAGGACGACGCCGAGCTGGCGCCGGTACGAGCGCAGCTTCACGGTGCGCAGGTCGACGCCGTCGACGCGCACCGCACCCTCGTCGGGGTCGTAGAAGCGCCCGACGAGACGCGCGAGCGTCGACTTTCCGTGCCCCGACTCGCCGACGAGCGCAAGGCAACCGCCCGGCGGGACGTGGATGTCGATGCCGCGCAGCACCGGATCGACTCCGTAGGCGAACACGACGTGGTCGATGGCGAGGTCTCCTTCGATGCGCGGCAGCTCCCGCGCGTCGCGCGCGTCCTCGATGCCCGGCTCCTCGTCGAGGATCGCGGCGATCTTCACCATCGCCGCCGCACCCGATTGCAGCTGGCCGAACACGTCGGAGAGGTCCTGAAGCGGCTGGAACACGAGCTGGAGGAGGTAGAGCGCGGTGATGAGCGTGCCGATCGAGATCGAGTCGTGCGCGAGCAGCTTCTCGCCGGTGAAGAGGACTGCGCACGTCGCGACCACGCCCATGAGCTCGACGGACGGGAAGAAGATCGAGAAGAGCTTCTGCGTGTAGATCGACTGCACCTTGTTCGCCGCGTTCAGCTCGTCGAACTGCGCCTGGAATGCGCGCTCGCGGTTGAACGCCTGCACGACCGCCATGCCCGCCACCGACTCGGCGATCTGCGCCGTCACCGCGCCGATGCGGTTGCGCGTCTCGACGAGCGCGATGTGTGACACGCGCGTGAACCAGCGCGTCAGGACGAGCGCGGGCGGCACGATTGCGAACACGACGAGGCCGAGCCGCCAGTCGGCGATGAGCAGGGCCGCCACGGCCGCCGGGATCATGACGACGCTGGAGACGAGCGTCGGCATCCCCTGCGACAGCACGTCCGAGACGGCATCGACGTCGCTCGTCAGGCGCGCGATGATCCATCCCGCCTTCTGCTGCGAGAAGTAGCGGAGCGACAGACCGGTGAGGTGGTCGAAGAGGTCGCGCCGGAGGCCGAGCACCATGCGCTGGCCGATGCCGGCGAGCCCGCGGATGAGGGTCGCCTGCAGGACCCAGCCGATCGCGGCCACGCAGAGGTAGATCGCCACGATGAGCGTGAGGTAGTGCGTGTTGCCCTTCGAGATGCCCCCGTCGATCGCAGTGCGCACGAGGAGCCAGCCGCCTGTCTGGCACGCGGCGTTGCCGACGGCGACGAGGATCATCGCCGCGGTGCGGAGGTGCATTCCCTCCAGGTACTTCCAGAGTCGCTTCACGCCGCGACCTCTTCGCCGAACAGTGCCGCGAACGGCCCGTCCGCGCGGAGAAGGTCGGCGGGGCGCCCCTGCTCGACGATCTCGCCGTCGACGAGCACGACCGCACGGTCGGCGATCTCCACCGTCGACAGGCGCTGCGTGGCGACGAGCACGGTCCGTCCCACGAGTGCGGGACGCAGCCGTTGGACGAGACGTCGCTCGGTCAGCGTGTCGACGCTCGACAGCGGGTCGTCGAGCACGACGACCCGCGCGCCGGTGACGAGCGCCCGCGCGAGCGCGACGCGCTGGCGCTGGCCGCCCGACAAGTTGATGCCGCGCTCGCCGATGAGCGTGTCGTAGCCGTCCGGCAGCTCGTCGACGAACGCTTCGACGCCGGCCGCTTCGCACGCGGCCAGCACGTCGTTCCAGTTCGCGTCCTCGCGGCCCGCCGTCAGGTTCTCCCGCAACAGCGCCGAGAAGAGCACGGGCCGCTGCGTCACGAGCGCAACCGACGCGCGCAGCTCCGCGATCTGCACGTCGCGCGTGTCGACACCGCCGACGAGCACGCGGCCGCCGGTCGGGTCGTAGAAGCGGGGCAGGAGATTCAGCAGCGACGTCTTGCCGCTGCCGGTCGGCCCGCACACGGCGACGATCTCGCCCGCGTCGACGACGAGGTCAAGATCGCGCAGCACGTCGGTCTCGCCCCCGTACGCGAAGCGCACCGCTTCGAAGCGGACGGGGAGCGGCCCCTCCGGGAGATGTCGCGGCTCGCTCGGCTCCGGCAGCGGCGCGATGCCCTCGAGCCACGCGAAGCTGCGCCCGGCCGACGCGAGCGCGCGCTGCGCGAGATTCGTGATCCAGCCGAGCGCCTCCAGTGGCCACACGAGCTGGAGCAGCAGCGTCTCGAACAACACGAACTGGCCGATCGACAGGTGACCGCCGATCACCTGCTTGCCGCCGAAGTAGACGACGGCGGCGATAGAGAGCGACGGCAGGTAGTAGAGGCCGGGGAGGTGGCGTGCCTCGACGCCTGCTTGGCGCAGCACGGTGTCGCGCACTGCCATCGCCTTGCCGCCGAACCGTTCGCGCACGTCGTCCTCGCGTCCGAACGCCTGCACCATCTCGATGCCGACGACCGCTTCGTCTGCGGCCTCGGTGACGTCGCCCTTCCGCTCCTGCACCTGTCGCGAGATGGGGGAGACGCGCCGCGCGAACCGGAGCGCGAGTGCCGTGATCGGCGGCATCGCGACCGCCGTGTAGAGCGCAAGCCGCGCGTCGACGATGACGAGGACGATGCCGGCGCCGACGATCATCATCACGCTCTGCATCCCCTGCACGAGGCCCCAGCCGATGAAATACCTGACGGGATAGAGGTCGTTCGTCGCGCGCGAGAGCACCTGCCCGGTGGCATGCCGGTCGTAGAACGCGCGCGGGTAGCGGAGGTACGCGCTGTACAGCATCTCGCGCATGCGCGCCTCGATGCGGATGCCGATTCTTGCGGTCGCGTATCGCCGCATGAAGTTGACGAGGAAACGGATCGAGCCGAGCGCGACGATCAGCAGGAGGTACGGCCACAGCCTCTGCGTGTGCGCGACGACCGCGTTGTCGATCGCCCGCTGGAGCAGGATCGGGATCGTCGTCGAGATGAGGGTGTATGCGAGCGCGAAGCTCAGGCCGACGAAGCCCAGGCGGCGCTCTCCCCACCAGAGGCGGAGCAGGCGCCGGAACGTCGGCAGCAGGCCGAGGTCCGGCGGATCGACGGGATTCGCGAACTCGGGCATCTGAGGCGTCGCTTGCGATGCCGACCCAAAAAGGCCGTGCCGGCTTTGCCGGCGCGGCCGACTCGAAACAGGGCCGCGACCCCTGCGGCGCGGCACTCCTTCGAGACTAACTAACGAGCATCGGTGTGCGAAAGAGCGGCGAGCCCGTCCGCGAACCCGAGCGACATCGACATCGTGTCGCCGCGGATCGCCGCCTCGCGCTGCTCGAGTGCGGCCTCCCGGGCGACGAGCGCGGCCTCGCGCTCGTCGAGCTCGCGCCGGCGGGCGGACGCGGGCGGGCGCTTCGCAGGCGCGGGCTTCCGCTCGAGCTCGATCCGCTGCGCCGCCAGCTCTTTCTCGACGGAGCGGATCCGCTGCTCGCGTTCGTCGAGCCGCTCGCGCTCGGCCGCCGCCAGGCGGTGCTCGGCATCCGCTGCGGCCCGCGCCCGGCGGGCCGCCTCGATCTCGTCGGCGACGCCGTTCGCGGCGACGCGCTGCTCGAGCTCGGCGAGCGTCCGCTCGCGCTCGGCGACGGCGCGTGCCCGGTCGCGCAGCGCGTCCTTCATCGACTCGATCTCGGCCCGCGCCTCGTCGTACGCGGCCTCGCGGCGGGAGGCGAGGTCCCGGGCCAGTCGGCGGAGCTCCTCGATGTCCACGCTGAAAACTTACACCTCGCAAACACATGGATACATAATTCGCTCGGCGTCGGGAACCCGTGCCTTATCTACTTCGATAAGGGGGAAAGGCACGATGCGCTTCAGACGAATGATCGCCATCGCCTGTGCGGCGGCCGTGCCGACGTTGATCGTCGCGGCCACTTCGCTCGGGCAGTCGACGGCTTCGCCGTCGAACACGTCGCTTCCGTCCATCTCGGGCTCCGCCCGGGACGGCTCGCTGCTCCACGCCACGCACGGGTCGTGGACCGGAAGCCCCACCAGCTACGGGTACCAATGGTTGCGCTGCGACGCGCAAGCAGGCAACTGCGCTTCGATCTCCGGCGCCACGAGTGACCACTACACGGTCCAGACGGCGGACGTCGGCCATCGCCTGCGCGTGCAGGTGACGGCGACGAACGCGAGCGGCTCCGGCAACGCGACCTCGCGGCCGACCGCGGTCGTCCAGGCGACCGGCTCTGCGCCGAAGAACACCGCTCCGCCGACCATCTCCGGGACGACGCAGGAAGGCAGCACGCTGACCGTCAGCCCGGGCTCGTGGAGCGGCAACCCGGCGCCCAGCTTCTCGTATCAGTGGGAGCGCTGCGTCGGCACCGGGGGCGGCTGCACGGCCATCTCCGGCGCGACGAACACGACGTACACGGCCGGCTCCGCCGACGTCGCGCACACGCTGCTCGCGCAGGTGACGGCGAAGAACGGCACCGGCTCGAGCACGGCTAACACGTCCGAGACCGACCTCATCGCCCCGGCCAAGTCGGCGCAGGGCGGCGCGGCCATCCAGGTCTCGCAGGTCAGCCTGCCGAACCGGCTCGTCGTCGACGGCGTGAAGTTCTCGCCGAGCCCCGCGACCTCACGCGGAGTCATTACGGCACGGTTCCACGTGTCCGACACGCGCGGGTTCTCGATCTCGGGCGCCCTCGTGTACATCGTCGGCCTGCCGTACGGCTGGGTCTACGGCTCGCCCGAGACGCAGACCGACTCGACCGGCTGGGCGACGATCCAGATCCGCCCGACGGCGCACATGCCGCTTCGGCGCGGTGACCTCGTGGTCTTCGTCCGCGCACGGAAGCCGGGCGACAGCCTCCTCGCAGGCGTCTCCACCCGCCGGCTCGTCCAGGAGCCGCTCGGGTAGTTGTCAAGAACGGCGACGTTTCAGGCCACGTGGCGGTGGAGATAACCGCCACGTGGCCGTTTCGCCGCTCCCCGCCGCGGCGGCGCCAGAACAGTTCCGGCGCCCGCGTCTGATCCTCTTCTACTCGCCCGTTTCCGGGCGTTGCCGGCGCGCCGAGGCCTTCCTCGCGCAGGTGCTCCAGCGGCGGCGGAACCACGACACCTTCGAGCTCATCCGGATCGCGGTCGACCGCCGGCCGGACCTGGCCGAGCGCTTCCTCGTCGACGAGGTCCCGACCGTCGTCGTGGTCGAGAACCGGAAGGTTCGAGCCCGGATCGTGGCCCCGTCGGGCAGCCGCGAGCTCGAAGCCGCTCTTCAGCCCTGGCTTCGCTGATTTCGTGACCTAATCCCCCGGAGGAGGGATCCGTCGCAAGGTCACCCGACCGAGGGAGATCCGGTCGCGTTTTGGGGCCTATGGTGCGACGAATTCGCGAACTGAGGGAGTATGTACCCACTCAAGCGACGCGGCGCGCTTGCGCTCATTACAACTGCGGTGGTCGTCCTTGCCGGGCTCGCACAGACGGCGAACGCAGCGCACGGCAAGTCCGTGGCGCCGCCGCCGTCGACGCCACCCGGCCTGCTCGCCGAGGCGAAGGCGAACCCGAGCAAGACGTTCGACGTCATCGTCCGCGGCACGGGCGGCGTCTCGAGCAACGGCGTCGCCAGCGCGTTCAACGGCTCGGCGCAGGGTCATATCGGGCGCCTCTTCCGATCGGTGAACGGCATCGAGGCGACGCTGAAGGGCGGGCAGATCTTCGGGCTCTCGCACAATCCGCACATCCTCTCGATCACGCCCAACTCGCCCATTGCCTCGACCGACATCGAGGAGTCGGGGCTCTGGCGCGACTCGGTCGGCGCGAATCAGGTGCAGTCCCTGACCGGTGTCGCGAACCTCCCGGCGATCGCGGTCGTCGACAGCGGGATCGACGCGACGAAGACCCAGGACTTCCCGAACATCGTCGCCGACGTCAACCTGAACTCCGCCGACCCGGGCGCCACCGGCGACGACGAGGGCCACGGGACGATGGTGAGCGGCATCGCCGCCGGCGCAGGCCTGTTCCCGGGCGTCGTACCGGGTGCGCCCATCGTCGCCCTCCGCACCGCGGACGCGAACGGCGCCTCGACCACGAGCGACATCATCGCCGCGTGCGACTGGATCCTCCAGAACCAGAGCCAGTACAACATCCGCGTCGCGAACTTCTCGCTCGTCAGCGAAGCGCAGACGAGCTTCACGAACGATCCGCTCGACGCAGCCGTCGAGCAGCTCTGGTTCCACGGCATCTTCGTCGTCACCGCATCAGGGAACTTCGGCGTGCCGGGCGGCGTGTTCATGGCGCACGCGCCGGGCAACGACCCGTTCGTCATGACCGTCGGCGCCCTCGACACGAACGGAACGTCGGACCCGGCGGACGACTTCACCGCACCGTGGTCGGCGTACGGCTTCACCGGTGACGGTTTCTTCAAGCCCGAGATCTCGGCTCCCGGACGCTGGATCGCGGCGCCGGTCCCGGACGGGTCGACGCTCGCCACCACCGCTCCGGATCGCATCGTCGCGCCGGGGTACATGTGGATGTCTGGGACGTCGCTCTCGGCGCCGATGGTCGCGGGCGCCGCCGACGCGATTCTCGCCCTCCACCCCGACTGGACGCCCGGCCAGGTGAAGGGCGCCCTGATGGTGAGCGCGAGCGCGCTGCCCGGCATCCCCGATTGGGCCGGCGGCGTCGGCGAGCTCGATGCTGCTCAGGCGCTGACGCTCGCGAGCGCGCCGGACGCCGACTCGAACCTCGAGCAGTACGTCGTCTCCAACGGCAGCGGCGGCCTCGCATTCGACGGCACCGGCTGGGAGCAGGCCGTCGGGAACGCGACGAACTGGTCGGCCACGAACTGGTCGGCGACGAACTGGAGCCAGACGAACTGGTCGGCGACGAACTGGAGCCAGACGAACTGGAGCCAGACGAACTGGAGCCAGACCAACTGGGACGCGACCAACTGGGACGCGACCAACTGGAACGCGACGAACTGGGCCGCCAGCTTGTGGCTTCCGTAGCCGCCCACGCCGGCGCTTCCGGGCTCGTATCGCGTGTCCGTGGGCGCCGGGCAGCCGTGAAGGCTGCACGGGGGCCGCTCGATCTCTCTCTCACCGCCCGGATCTACCTCCTCGCCGTCATCGCCGCGGCAATCGGCGCGTGGGGGCAGAGCTACTTCAGGCTTCCCGCGCACGTGCACGGCTGGGAGGCATTCGCCGTCTTCACCGTGCTCGCCGCCGCCTCGCAGCTGTACGTCGTCGAGGGACGGAACAACCAGTCCTACCGGACGTCGATCGCGTTCCTCGTCGCGGCTCTCGTCGTACTGGGGCCGGCGTTCATCGGGCCGCTCGTCGTCCTGCACTACATCCCGAGCTGGATCAAGGACCGCACGCGCTTCCTCGTCCAGAGCTTCAACATCGCCAACACCGGTCTCGCGATGGTGGCTGCGGGCGCGGCCTTCCACGCGCTCTCCGGTGACGACGTCGCGAACGAGCCGGCAGGGCGGTACGCGCTCGCAGGGCTCGTCGCCATCGCCGTGTTCGTGGTCGTCAACCATGTCCTTCTCGCCCGGATGATCGCGCTTGCGAGCAGTCGGACGATGCGCGCGACCGGGCTGTTTTCGTTCGAGAGCGTCTCCACCGACCTCGGTCTCGCGGCGCTCGGCGTCGGCGTCGCCGCGTTCTGGTCGGTGAACAGCTGGCTGATCTTCTTCGTCCTCGGCCCGCTGCTCATCATCCACCGCGCGCTGTACGTGCCGCAGCTGCGCGAGCTCGCGCAGGCGGACGTGAAGACCGGTTTGATGAACGCGAAGGAATTCGAGCACGCCGTCGACATGGAGGTCGCGCGCGCCGAGCGCATGCGCACGCCGTTCTCGATCCTCATGATCGACCTCGACCACCTGCGCGAGATCAACAACGCGCACGGCCACCTCGCCGGAGACGTCGTCATCCGCGGCATCGCCGAGGTGTTCCGCGAGGAGCTGCGCCGCTACGACGTGCCGGCGCGCTTCGGCGGCGACGAGTTCTGCGTCCTCCTGCCCGACACGCCCCCGTCCGAGGCGGCGGCGATCGCCGACCGGATCCGGGCTGCCGTGTCCGAGCGCGCTTTCATGGCGGAGGGGACGACCGATCCGCTGCGCGTGACCGTCTCGATCGGGCTGGCGTCGTCGCCGGACGACGCGATGAGCAGGCAGGAGCTCGTCCACCAGGCAGATCTCGCCGCATACCGCGCGAAGGCCGCGGGCGGCAACCGCAGCAACATCGCCTGACCCTTCTTCGTGGTTGAATCGCCCCGACGATGGTCGAGGGCGTCCGGGTCACACGCAGGGGTTTCGTCGCACTGGCCGGCGCTGCGGGCGCTGCGCTCGCCGGGGTTCGACTGCCGAGCGCGAAGGCGGCGGCGGCCATCGAGGGCTACGTCAGCCGCCCGGACCTGAAGCCGCCGGTGATCTCGTTCGGCTTCCCCGCCGACGGCACGCTGCCCGGCTCGATCTTCCTCGCGCCGTTTGACATCAACGCAGCCGCCGGCGCGTACCAGTCGACGCCGAACAGCCAGAGCCACTCCGGCCCGCTCATCGTCGACAACACCGGCGAGCCGATCTGGTTTCTGCCGCTCGGCTCGACGACGGCGATGGACGTGCGCATCCAGCAGTACCGGGGACGCACGGTGCTCACGTGGTACGAGGGCACGGTCCTCGGCGCCGAGGGCGGCAGCTGGGTGATCTTCGACCCGACGTACCACGAGGTCGCGAAAGTGAAGGCGGGGCACGGGCGGCACGGAGACCTGCACGACCTCCAGCTCACGCCGGAGAGCACCGCGCTCATCACCATCTACCGCGAGATCGCGACACCGGCCGTGCCGCGCCTTGTGACGGGCATCGTCCAGGAGGTGGACGTGGCGAGCGGGCGCGTGCTCTTCGAGTGGCGCAGCAACGAGCACGTCGGCCTCGACGAGTCGTTCATGCCCCAGGTGGCGGCAGCCGGGAACGTCGACTACTTCCACCTCAACTCGATCGACGTCGACTCGGACGGCAACCTCCTGCTCTCGGCGCGCAACACGTCGGCGATCTACAAGGTCGACCGCAAGACCGGCAAGGTGCTGTGGCGCCTCGGCGGGAAGATGAGCGACTTCGCCGTCGACCCTGCCGCGTCGTTCGCGTTCCAGCACGACGTGCGGCGGCGGTCCGACGGCACGATCACGATCTTCGACAACAACGCCGCCGCCCCAACCGATCAGACGCTGTCGCGCGGCCTGCGGATCAAGGTCGACATGAAGAAGAAGCGCGCGTCGCTCGTCAAGGAGTACCTCGCACCGGCGGCGCGGACGACGTGGGCGATGGGCAACGTCCAGCTACTCGGCGGCGGCGGCGTCTTCATCGGCTGGGGCACGGACGGCTCGTTCAGCGAGCTCGGCCCCGACGGCAGCGTCCGGCTCGACGCGCGCTTCGGCGACGGCAGCGTCACCTATCGCGCGTTCCGCTTCGAGCTCGACGCGCGGCCGCAGGGGCGACCCGCGACCGAGATCGCGCCTGCGGCGGACGGGACGCTGACGCTCTACGTCAGCTGGAACGGTGCGACGCAGGTGGCGAAGTGGCAGCTGCTCGCCGGGGCGAGCGCGGGCGCGCTCGAGCCGGTGAAGACCGTCGCGCGGACGGGGTTCGAGACGGCCATCCCGCTGCCGGCCCCGGCGGGCACGTTTTCGGTCGTCGCGCTCGACGCGCACGGGAAGCAGTTGCGCGCCGCCGCGCCGACGACTATCCAGGCGTGACGTCGACGTGGGCCTGATACTGCACGCCGCCGTACTGCTGCTGCTGCGCGACGAAGAGGTAGACCCGGAACGTCCCCTTCTTCGCGAACGTGTGCGTGACGGTGGCGGGCGGCGCGCCCTGGCCTGACAGGGCTTGCGTCTTGTCGCCGAAGTCGATCTTCCAGGAGACGACCTTCGGCGGGACGTTCTCCACCGTCGTGA
>JBOGZQ010000164.1:0-10053 GCA_050697375.1 Gaiellaceae bacterium
CGACCGGTGTCGGCAAGTTCCTACCCGGCGCCAAGGCGAAACATGAGGCGACCATCGCCGAAGGCCAGAAGCGCTTCGACGAGGCGCTAGGCGAACACGCGAAGCGCGAAGCGGAGCGCACAGAAGCTCTTGCCGCCGCCCACGCCGCGTACGACGCAGACGTTGCCAACATCCGCGCACGGGCCGACGCGCAACACTTCGAGATCGACGCGTTCAGGCCGCGTTCGAAGCAAACGACCCGGCAGCGATCGTCGAATACTTCTCGCTCGTTCTCGATTCGAGCCGCTATCCGGAAGATTTCCCGAAGACGCATCGGATGGCCTACGTCCCTGAGTCGAGGCAGCTCGTTGTCGAGTACGAACTTCCGACACTCGACGCTATCCCGACCGACAAGCAGTACCGCTACGTCAACGCGCGAGACGCGATCGAGCACACTGACCGCCCAACGTCTTGGGTCAAGTCGCTCTACTCCTCGGTTGTCGCACAGACGACGATCCGGACGTTGCACGAGCTGTTCGAGGCGGACCGCGACGGCAAGATCGAGACGATCGTTTTCAACGGTTACGTCAACACGATCGATCCAGCAACCGGCAAGGCGATCACGCCGCATCTCGTCACAGTGCGAACGTCGCGCGAAATGTTCTTGCAGCTCGACCTCGCGAACGTCGAACCGCTCGCCTGCCTTAAGGGACTGAACGCAGCTGTCTCGAAGAGTCCCTCGGAGCTTGTACCGGTGCGGCCGATCCTGGAGTTCGACATGGTCGATCCGCGCTTCGTCCAGGAGAGCGATGTGCTCGGCGCTCTGGACGAGCGACCGAACCTGATGGAGCTGTCGCCGCGTGACTTCGAGTCCCTGATCACGAACCTGTTCGAGAAGATGGGATTGGAGACGCGACAAACGCAGCCATCGCGTGACGGCGGAGTCGACTGTGTCGCCTACGACCCGCGTCCGATCTTCGGCGGCAAGGTTGTCATCCAGGCGAAGCGTTACAAGCACACTGTTGGCGTCAGCGCCGTCCGCGACCTCTTCGGGACGATGTCGAACGAAGGCGCCTCAAAGGGCATCCTCGTCACGACAAGCGGATACGGGAAGTCATCCTTCGAGTTCGCCGAAGGAAAGCCCCTCGAACTGTTGAGTGGAACGCATCTCCTTTACTTGCTTGCAGAGAACGCTGGAATCGAAGCGCGGATAGAACCGCCCGACGACTGGGTTGACCCAGCAGCCGATGTCATCACCGACGAGCTAGCGGTCGAGATGGGGCTGATGTCAGGAGGCGCCGAAGCTTCCGCGGCCGAGGCTCCCGTCACAAAATCGATCTAGACGCTCTGACCCGTGATGATCGGGCGGTTAAGGCGACTCAGCCCGTCTGTCTCGCGCGTATACGTCCTGAGCAGCTTCCGCGAGCGCTGTCGCCGTCCGATCGAAACGCTCGACGAGGACCAGCCTGACATCTGCTTCGAACTCTTCGGAGAGTGCGTCGACATCCGCTCGGCTGGGCGCGATGGCTTCGGCGACTACGTCGTAGTGACCAGTTACACGGTCCACTCGCGCGACTCGGCGGCGCTTTCGAAGGGCGTGAAGGCGCTCCTCGCGGCGCGCAGGAAAGCCAAGGTCGACTTCCCCTACGGCGAGTATTGGCGGAGGTTGCAAGTCAGGCTTAAGGCCGCGGTCGCTGAAGAGCCGCCGCAACTGACCTAACCCTCAGCGCCTCTCCGCAACCTAGGCCAAATCAAAGCCGCGCAGGCGAGCGTCAGCCTGCGCGGCTTTCGGCCGTTCAGGTTCGAAGGAGATCCGCACCCGTCGACTGACTCGCCGAGACGTTCGATGAGGCAGAGCTTGAGAGGGAATGAAAAGGCGCCCCACCCTTTGTGTGAACCAAAGTGTGGGGCGCCGAGGAGTGCTCCCAGCCGGTCATAACTCGAACCGCAGCGCGCGCGTGGTGGGAGATTGCGTGACGCTTCCACGTCGCCCTGCCAGAGAGGGTCGCTCGCGAGGACGACGATCTTCCGCCGAGCGCGCTGACATTGAGTTGCGGAATGGAAGGGCCCCGACGGTTTGACTCTTGGCCGTAATCGGGCGCGATGGTGATGGGGCCGTTCTAACGCTGGCTGAGCGTCGTGTGAGTAAGCCGCGTGCCTTTCGCCGAGTACAGAGAGAGCGTGAGCGGGCGGTGTCCGGGATGCCGCTGCGCGCTGGGGATTTTGAAGAAGAAGAATCCGGCGCGGATTGGGGCGTCGACCCAGATGATCGGTATGAGGCTGAGGAGTCCGTCTTGGTAGTGAACTTCGAGCCGGGTTGCGCGCGGGTCGAAGAAGGTGCCATTAAGGAGGATCGGGCCACTGGCGTCTCCGGTGAGACCCGAGTTGAGTCTCTGGCTTGCTCGCGCCGTGTTGGGGAAGCAGGCCGTGCCGCCGTAGGGCCCGGCGAGGGATCTGCAGAAACCACCTGCGGTCGTGGGTGCCACAAGCAGCGGCCGTTCTCCGTTCCAGCGGAACATCGCCACGCGTCGTGCGCGCGCCGCTAGAACGATCTGCGGGACGTGCAGACGGCTTCGTGTAATCGTTGCGAAGGCGGACTTGGGGCCCGCTGGGGCGCCAGCGAAATGAATGTTTGTACGTTCAGGCGCGGAGGCCGAAGCAGCACCGGCGGCGATCAACGCACTGATGGCGGCGACGAACGCGGTACGGACGCTCATAGCGTGTGGATCATTGCATGACCGGTAGCAGTTGGCGCACTCCGCATTCGGAGTTCGTCGAGTTCAAAATTGCCGACGCACGACTAACCGGCCGTGTGCGTCGTAGGCGAACAGGGTGATTAGCGGAGAGGGGACGATCGCTGGTCGCAGTGGATAGGCACCCGGAATTGTGACGTCGAAGAAATGGATCGACGTCTGTAGAGGGGCGGGTGCGTAGACGAGCCGCGCGAGCACGCGTCGCGCCGAGCGGAACTGTGCAAGCACACGGACGATGCGGGGGGAGGTCAGTCCGATCACTCGGATGCTCACCCCTGGGCCGTTGCGGCTGACCTGGAACACGGAGAGTTGCGGCCGGTGGCGCACGGCTGGGCGCGTGAGGTCCCGCGGGGAGCCCGCGACCCAGGAACCACATCCGCTCGCGTTCTCGCCGGGCGCACCGTAGGAGAGGCAGACCCCCTGATCGCTCTTCCACCCAACGAGCGACCAGTTGCTGCGCGAGAAGATGGTGATCGTCGGACCGAGCCGCTTCGGCATTCGTGGCAGGCTAGCCATCGTCCAGCGGGGATGCCTCGATTGCCCTCGCGCCGAGCTCGCTGTAAGCGGCGGCATCAGTGCAAAAGCGCAGCCAGCTGCGATAGAGATCACTAGCAAGCTGGGGCGGCGGTGTCTCATCAATGCTTGCCCGATCATCACAGTTCGCAGTGCTGTTTCGCTGACTGAACCATCCCGATCAGCGTGACTTGCAGCGCCAGAAGGGACTGGTGTCGCAGCCGTGTGCGACGCGGTACTGGTGCAGCTGTGGCTGGACCTGCTTCCAGTCGAGGTAGAGGAAGCTCGTCGGGATCCGTGACCGGGCGACGATGCGCCCATCGCGGTTGTAGACGACGATGTCGTAGGGGAGGCGGCCGAACCGCGGGTTGTTGAGCGCTGGCGCAGCCGCGATGAAGAACCCGCTGCTGTTGTACGCGAGTTGTTGTGTACCACCGTGCCAATGCAGCTCGACCCGTGCCGCGTGTAGCTTCGAGCTGACACGACCGTGGATGATCGGTGTGTCGTGGCGGGGGTGTGAAAAGCTCCAGGCAAGGGAACCGTTGAACGGTCTTTGGCCGAGGGTGCAGGCGCCGCCGCCGGTCATCTGAACTGGCTGTCGCTTCGGTCCCCGTGGGTCAATGGTGACGAACTCGCACTCGCCGGCATTCGCTGACGGTGCAACCCAGACGCGCGCCACTCGTCCTCCGGGAACCGGGGCAGACACGACGAGTCGGGCATGACCGTAATCAGGCTGCGGCGGACTTCCCAAACCGAACCAGCCTCGTACCGACGCACTGACGGCGAGCGTTGGCACGGCAACTGCGAGCAAGATCGCCGCCGCGACAGCCGCGAGTCGCCAGTGACGGGTCCTGACACTCTGCGCGTTGAGTCGCTGGAGCACATCGCCCCAATCAGCGTCGTCGTAGGTGTCTCGCGTGGCCGCGAAACGGGCCGCGAGCAAAGCGTCGGCATCCGTCATCACGGAGCTACCTCCTTGCTCATCAACTCGTTGAGAAGAGCAGCGTGCGCCTGGGCTAATGTCGCGGCCACGGTGCCTTCGGCGACTCCGACTGCCTCCGCGATCTCGCCGTAGGTGAAGTCCGCGTAGTAGCGTAGGAACAGGATGAGCCGCCGCTTTGGCGGAAGTGACCGAATTGCGGCCGCCAAAGCAGGGTCACGCTCCACATCGAAGATGGTGAGATCATCAGGAACTTCGTCATTGCTCGGACCCCCTCGCTCCCGTACAGCGATCCGAAGTGCGATCCGCCACACCCAGGCAGCCAGCGACCCTTCGCGTCGGAGCTTCCGCGAGTCGCGCAATGCACGAGTGAATGCCTCCTGAACCACGTCACGAGCCGCATCACGGCTACCCACGACCGGCGTGAGAGCGTTCCGGAAGCCGACGTACCGCTCCCGATACAGCTGCTCGATCAACCCTTCGACCCGCGGCATCTACCAAAGAGAGTCAAGCACCCCGCAATTCCTTTAGCGCCTCACCGTCGCCTGCGCGAGAGTCCTACCCCTGAGCTGCGCCGCCGTTTCTAAGACTTTCTACTGAGCGGTGTAGGTTCGATAGAAACTACGAGAATCGCGTTCGGGTGCAGCGCGGGCCGGACTTTCGGCGTTCCCGCAGATGCTGATCTGAAGCGTCTCTGAGCAGGGAAATGTCCGAAAGTCGCCCGCGAAGGTCCTTACCTATGTGGGGGCTTCCATCCGGTCTGGCTGCCCCGCGCCGTTTGCGTGGAACCGGGCGGGCCTTTCGACGTGGCGAAGACCGTTGCCGATCGGGCTGTCATCGTTGCTGGCAGTGGGTGTCAGCATCGTTGCCAATAGCACGGTGTCGTGCGCGTGTCCGCGTTCCCGCTCAACCATGCGGGTTTGTGGGGCGCTCCCGTTTCCTCCGTCTTCGACTCCGGATTCCTGACCACCCGCACACTTCGTGAGCTTGCGCGGGTGGTCAGGAACCACGGGAGCGCTGAGGTTTCTGATGCGAGCGGGAACGCGGGCGCGCACTCGGGGATCGGGCGGAGCGATGGAGTACCGGGTTGGAGCAGAGCGTATGGAGAAGAGCGGGAAGTGCCGGCTGTCGGCCTGACGAGGAGATGACGGCTGGCGGGCGACAGCGATGGGTTGCAGCTCGCTTGGGCAGCCGTTGGCGAGTTGGCGGGCAGTAGCGACGCGATCTTTCGGCCGCTTTTCGTATGAGATCGCGAGCTGGAGTCTCGTCGTCGGTGGGGCGGGCTTGCGGCTTTGAGTGTGCGGGCTGGGCGCCGGCCGTAAAGCCGCCTGCGGCGGCTCTTCGCTCGCTGCGCTCGTGACTGCCGGCTCTCCGCAGCCCGCGTGAGTCGCAACAAAAGCCCGCCCCACCGTCGATCTCTACTCAGAGCAAGGAGGTTGCGAATGTCGCACGTCTTCGATCGTCTGCTCGCGCAGGGTGAGCGAACCTGAGCGGGCGCACGCGGACCGCTCGCCGCAATGACGGCCATCGCCGCACGTCACCTCCGCCACGTCGGGCAGCGCGCCGGTCACGCAGGTGCAAACCGCTCGTGGTTCCGGGAGATGGACGGCTGCGCGTTCGGCCGCCGCAGCTCGTGGCCCGTTCGGAAGCCCAGCGGGCGGAGGTGGTCCGTTCGTTGCGTGTGCTGTACTTGGATTTCATCGCTGGCGGCGGCCTGGAGGAGCTTCGCCGCCGCCGCGATCGGGGAGGAGAGTCTTAGGTGAGGATCGCGACCTACACCCGCATCTCGATCGACGAGGGGCACCAGCCCTACTCGCTCGAAGCCCAAGCCGTGCGGCTCGCGGCCTACGTGGACAGCCAAGAGGGCTGGCGGATCACGCGCCGCTTCACCGACCAGGCGTCAGGGGCGAGCCTTGAACGGCCCGGCCTGGAGCGAGCACTGAAGGAGGCGGACGCGAAGCGGTTCGACCTGCTGCTCGTCTACCGGGTCGACCGCCTCTCCCGGTCGGTGCGCGGTCTGGCGCATGTGCTCGAACGACTCGACCAAGCCGAGGTGCTCTTCCGCTCGGCGACCGAGCCGTTCGACACCTCCAGCTCGGCGGGGCGGATGATGGTGCAGATGCTCGGCGTCTTCGCCGAGTTCGAGCGGGCGACGATCGTCGAGCGGGTGATCGCCGGGATGGAACGCAAAGCCGCCCGCGGCGAGTGGAACGGCGGTTCCCTCCCGTTCGGCTACGGACTCGATGCGGAGCGCCGCTACCTCGAACCCGAGCCAGCCGAAGCCGCCGTGGTGGAGGAGATCTTCGACCGCTACGTCGAGCGGCTTCAGGGCACGCAAGCGATCGCTCGCTGGCTCAGCGGGCGCGGCTACCGCACGAAGCAGGGCAAGCCGTTCAACCCGCAAGCCGTCCTGACCATCCTGCGCAACCGAGCGTATCTCGGTCAGATCAGCTTCCGCGGCACCCATCACCCGGCACCGCACACGCCGCTAATCGAAGCGGTGCTGTTCGAGCGGGCGCAGGCGATCTTGCACGAGCGCGGCGAGGACCACTCGCTGCGACGCTCCAACCAGTCCGACTACCTGCTCACCGGGCTCGTGAAGTGCGTCCGCTGCGGCAAGCGCTACCTCGGCGCGGCCGCGAACGGCAACGGCGGCCGCTACCGCTACTACGTCTGCTTCAGCCGGCAACGCTACGGCCGCGCGACCTGCGACGCCGACAGCCTCCCAGCCGACGAGCTCGAGACCGCGATCCTCGACCAGCTCCAAGACCTGCTCGCGCGCGAGGACGACGTGCGCGACGCGATCACCGCCGCCTTCGCCGACCTCAACGATCAGCAGCCGAAACGCGAAGCCGAACTCGCCCGCCTCGACGCGGAAGTCCGGAAGGTCGACGACGCACTCGACCGCTACTTCCGCGCTTTCGAGAACGGCACCATGCCTGAACACGCCTGCGCGCCCCGGATCGCCGAGCTCACCAAGCGGCTCTCGGAACTCCAAGCCCGCCGCGACGAACTCGCCGCCGACGCCAACGACACGCCCGAGCCGCTCAGCGACGACGATCTCCACGCCCTCCAAGCACACGTCACCCAGGTGATCGCCGACGGCGAACCCGCCGCACGCAAAGCACTCCTCCAAGCCCTCGTCGACGAGATCCGCGTCGCAAGCCGCGACGAGATCTACCCCTTCTTCACATTGCCGACGGTTCGACCACCGTACGGATCAGTGCCCCCGGCAAGAATCGAACTTGCGCACGCGGTTTAGGAAACCACTGCTCTATCCACTGAGCTACGGGGGCTCGCCCGGAGTGTAGAGCCGCCGCTCCCCGGTCAGTCCCGCGCAGAGCGGAGGTATGCGAGCACGGCGAGCACGCGCCGGTGGTCCTCGCTCGACGGCGGCAGCCGAAGCTTCGTGAGGATGTTCGCCACGTGCTTCTCGACCGCGCCGACGGTCAGCACGAGCTTCGCGGCGATCGCGGCGTTGCTCCGCCCCTCGGCCATCAGCGTCAACACCTCGAGCTCGCGCGGCGACAGCGACTCGAGTGGATCCCCCGCTCGGCGGCGCGCGAGCAGCTGCGCGACGACTTCCGGATCGAGCGCCGTCCCGCCCGACCCGACGCGCCGCACCGCCTCGACGAAGTCGTCGACGTCCATCACGCGGTCCTTCAGCAAGTAGCCGAGCCCGCCCCGCCCGTCCGCGAGCAGCTCGGCCGCATACGCCTGCTCGATGTACTGCGAGACGATCAGCACTCCTGTCTCCGGCACGCGCTCGCGCAGCGTCAGAGCCGCGCGCACTCCCTCGTCGCGGAAGGTCGGCGGAAGGCGAATGTCGACGATCGCGACGTCGGGACGCTCGGCGAGCACGGTCGTGATCAGGGCCGAGCCGTCGACGACTGCGCCGACGACCTCGAATCCGTTGTCGCGCAGCAGCCGTGCGAGGCCGTCGCGCAGGAGCGCGAGGTCCTCCGCGATCACGACCCGCACGGAATCACCGCCCGGATCGTCGTTCCGCCGCCCGGGGGACTGACGACGTCGAGCGTCCCGTCGAGGGCCTCGACGCGGCGCGCGAGACCCTGCAGCCCGCTTCCGCCCGTGTCGGCTCCGCCTCGGCCGTCGTCGACGATCTCGACCACGAGCTGACCGTCGTCGGTTCTGAGGCCGATGTCGATGGACTGCGCGTGCGCGTGCTTCCCTGCGTTCGCGAGCGCCTCGGCGACGACGAAGTACGCGGCGGTCTCGACCGCGCGCGCCGGACGCCGGGGGACGTCGACGGCGACGTTCACGCGCAGCGGCGAGCGGTCGGCGAGGGCGGAGATCGCCGCCTCGAGCCCACGGTCGGCGAGCACGGGCGGATGGATGCCGCGCGCGAGGCCGCGCAGCTCCTCCAGCGCCTCGAGCGTGCCGACGCGCGCCTCCGCGAGCAGTTTCTGCGCGGCCTCGGGATCGGATGCGAGCTTCTGCTCCGCCATCCCGAGGCTCATGCCGAGCGCGACGAGTCGCGCCTGCGCGCCGTCGTGGAGGTCGCGCTCGATGCGACGAAGCTCCGCCTCCTGCACGTCGACCGCACCCGCGCGTGTCCGCTCGAGCGTCTCGATGCGACGGGCGAGCTCGCCGGAGCCGCTGCGCCGCGTAACGACCACGATCGCGTGAATCACGAGCGGTAGCGCGAGCCCGAGGAGCGGCCACACCGGCCAGAAGTAGCCCCGCGAGCTGAGCGCCCATACCGTAACGAGGAAGAGGAAGAGCGCCGCCGACACTCCTTCGTGGATCCCGAGCGCGAACGTCGCCCGTTGTGGGCGAAGCATCTGGGGCCGTTCCTCGAGCAGCACGATCCAGCCGTGGATCGCAAGGGGCAGCGCAAGCGCGATCAGCGGCCACGCCGGCCAGAAGTACGCGCGTGTTGTCAGTGCCCAGATCACGACGAACAGAAGACCGAGTCCGGCGAACACCGCCGCGTGCACGGCAAACGCGCGCCGGCGCCGCAGGCGGAGGACCTCGGACGGCTCGTCCATCAGCACAGCGTCGCTGCTGAGGAGCGAGACCGCCAGCGACCGCCAAAGCCGCTCCAGCGGGCGAAGGGCGTGCGCGGCGATGAGAAGGCCGACGGCGCCGGCCGGGACGAACAACAACGCCTTCGGGAGCGTGTCGACGTGCAAGCCGCTTCCGAACTGGATTTCCGCCCAGCGGTAGTACAGCGGCATCCAGAGCGCCCCGATCGAAAACACGATCAACGACCACTCGGCGACCGCGAGCGGAAAGCCGACCACCCAGCGCAGAGCGAGGTACGCCTGCTGCCGCCAGAACTTGCGGTCGTTCAGGATGCCCAGCGCCCGTTGCCAGAATCCGCGTCCCGGCGAGAGAGCCGATGGGTGCACCTCGACCCCGAGCAGCACCCGCGCGAGCGCGGCCTCCGCCTGCGCAAGCGCCCCGACCACGACGCGGAACGCGAACAGGACGACGACGATCAGCGGCGTGATCGCCACCGCCGCCGCCGTCGACCAGCCCGCGACGAGCACCGCCAGCCCGGTCGCCCCGAACGGGACGGTCGTGGCCAGGTGCACGAGCGTGCGGTAGCTCTCGCCGCGGGCAAACGGCGCGAGCAGCCTCGAGCCGGCGTTCACCGAAGCTCCGGCGCGGGCTCGCGCATCCCGCGCTCGAAGTGAAGCCGCGGCAGCCAGCCGAGCCGGCGCGGCAGGTACCAGTTCCAGTCGCCGAGCAGCTTCATGGTCGCGGGGAGTAGCACACCGCGGATGATCGTCGCATCGAGGAGCACGGCCGCGGCCAGCCCGACGCCGAGCTGCTTCATGTCGAGCGTCGACAGCGACGCGAAGATCGAGAACACGGCCACCATCACGAACGCGGCGCTCGTCA
>JBOGZQ010000165.1:0-4600 GCA_050697375.1 Gaiellaceae bacterium
CGCGGCTACCTCGCCGGCTCGGGCTGGAAGGACTACAAAGCGACCGGCTCGACGTCGGGGCATGCGCTCCCGGAGGGCCTGCGCGAGTCGGACCGGCTGCCGGCGCCGATCTTCACGCCGGCGACGAAGGCGCAGACGGGGCACGACGAGAACATCACGCGCGACCAGGCGGCCGACCTCGTCGGCCACGCGCGGCTGCGCGAGGTCGAGGAAGTCGCCATCGAGCTGTACAGGGTGGCGGCGGAGCACGCGTGGGGCGCGGGGATCATCATCGCCGACACGAAGTTCGAGCTCGGGCTCGACCAGCACGGCCACCTCGTGCTCGGCGACGAGGCGTTGACGCCGGACTCGTCGCGCTTCTGGCCGGGCGAGTCGTACGAGCCGGGGCGCGCGCAGGACAGCTTCGACAAGCAGTTCGTCCGCGACTTCTGCGAGACGACGGGCTGGGACAAGACGTACCCCGGTCCGGAGATCCCCGCCGACATCGTGCAGGCGACGCGCGCGAAGTACGTCGAGGCGTTCGAGCGGCTGACGACGATCCCGTTCCAGGCGTACATCGACGACCCGGCGGTCGTCCTCGGATGAAGGCGACCGTCCTGGTGCGGCCGAAGGCAGGCATCCTCGACCCGCAGGGCGACGCGGTCGAGCGCGCGCTCGGGCATCTCGGCTTCGCCGTCTCGGACGCGCGCGTCGGCAAGGTCGTCGATCTCGAGGTGAGCGCCGACGACGAGGCGGCCGCGCGCGCGCAGGTGGAGAAGATGTGCGAGCAGCTGCTCGCGAATCCGCTCATCGAGTCGTACGAGATCGAGTTCCGTGGCTAGCCCTCAGCCGCGCATCGGCGTCGTCACGTATCCCGGCTCGCAGGACGACCGCGATGCGCTGTGGGCGCTCGCGGCGCTCGTCGCGGAGGCGGTGCCGGTGTGGCACGAGGAGCGCGAGCTTCCCTCGCTCGACGCGGTCGTGCTTCCCGGCGGGTTCTCGTATGGCGACTACCTCCGGTGCGGCGCGATCGCGCGTTTCTCGCCGGCGACCGCGGCCGTGTGTGCGTTCGCGGAGCGCGGCGGCCTCGTCCTCGGCATCTGCAACGGGTTCCAGATCCTGTGCGAGGCGGCGCTGCTCCCCGGCTCGCTCCTGCGCAACGAGTCGCTGCGCTTCGTCTGTCGCGACGTGCCGCTCCGCGTCGAGCGCGCCGACACGCCGTTCACGACGCGGTGCGAACCGGGCCAGACGATCGTCATTCCCGTGAAGCACGGCGACGGCCGCTACGTCCCGCCGCCGGACCTCGACCCGGCCCAGGTCGTCCTCCGCTACCGCGACAACCCGAACGGCTCGGTCGACGACATCGCCGGAGTGTGCAACGAGGCGGGGAACGTCATGGGACTCATGCCGCACCCCGAGCACGCCGTCGACCCCTTGCTGGGGTCGGCGGACGGTGCTCTCCTACTGGCGTCGCTCGTCGAGGCCGCGCGCGACCGCGCGCTCGCCGCGGTCTAGGCAGCGCTGCGGCTGCCCCACGGATCGACGAAGACGTCGTCGACCTGCCAGGTGCCGCTCGATCCTGTGTTCGTCAGCCGCAGCTGAGCCGAGACTGTCAGGAGCGGGAGGGACAGGAGCGACGGCACGTTCGAGCTCGGCTCCCAGTTGACGTAGCCGGACGAGTCGAAGTTCGTCACGTTCAGCAACCCGGTGACGTTGCCGAGCAACCCGTAGAAGACGATCTGCGCGCGGAGCGGACCGTTCGCAGCGTTCGACTTGGCGAACATCCGCCAGTACGGAGCGAGGAGGGCCGTGCACACGCGCGGGCTCGAGGCGGTCCCGCCGGGGCCGATCGAGAGCGAATTGCTGCCCGGGCCGTTGACGTCCCACGGCTCGTTGCCAGTGGTGACGGACGCGCCGGAGAGGCTCCAGCCGCTGGTGCCGCTTTCGAAGCCGTTGTTCGAGAAGCCGAAAAAGGCGTCCTTGTCGCCGAACTGCGCGAACGGATACTGGTTGGCCCGGCACGTGAGCAGGCCCGCGCGAGCCGCGCTGCCTGCCGGCGCCGCCACAACCACAACACAGGTGCATACAGCAAAGGCAAACGCGAGCCGCTTGATCATGGTCGCCACCCCGACCTCCCTAACGCCGCAGAACTTGGACAGGCCGCACTCTCGTCGCGTACCTCAATCGCTGCGATCCCCCTTCATGGGGATCTTGTGCGGAGTCACTCGACCGAGGTACTCGAAGAGGTTTTCTGACATGGACAATCTGACCGTGGAAGCCGCTGCGGCCGGCGATCTCAGTCTCGACCTGCTCACGACAGAGCTGGTCGAACGCGCGCGCACGCAATCGAGCACTGGGCTCGGTCGGCGCTATCGCGCGCTCGCGTACTTCCTCGCCGGCTGTTTCCTCACCGCCGCGATCGCGACCGCAGTTCTCGCTCCCCCGCTCCGCGGTTTCTCGCCGATCGCCGCCGTCATCGCGGTCCTCGCGTATGCAGCCGTCTCGCGCGTCAGCTTCGAGGTAGGCAATGGTTGGGTCTTCGCGACGCAGCTCGTGCTCGTCCCGATGCTCTTCGCGCTCCCGCCGCGGGACGTCCCTCTCCTCGTCGCGGCCGGATACCTGCTCGGCGAGGTACCCGGGATGGCCCGAGGGCGCGTCCCTCTGAATCAGTGGCCGGTCTTCGTCTTCAACGCGACGTACTCGCTCGCGCCGGCGCTCGTTCTGTCACTCGCGCACGCGCGCGAGCCGAACTGGCACGACACACCGATTTACGTCGGCGCCTTCGCCGCGCAGTGGGTGGCCGACTTCGTCCCCAACGCCGCCTGGTCGCGCCATGCCTACGGCGTCTCGCCGTGGGAGCAGGCGAGGGCGATGCGCATGTCCCTGCTCGTCGACGGGGCGCTCGCGCCGATCGGGCTCGTTGTCGCGTTCGCGTCGCGTGACCACATCTGGGGCCTGTTCGCCGTCTTGCCGCTCGTCGGCCTGCTCCACGTTTTCTCGCAGGAGCGGCAGCGCCGCCTCGATCACGCTCTCGAGCTCTCCAATGCATATCGCGGCACGGCGATGCTGCTCGGCGAGATGATCGAGGCCGACGACGAATACACGGGCAGCCACAGCCGTGACGTCGTCGATCTCGTCCTCGCTGTGTCAGACAAGCTCGCGCTCGATCCGGGCACGCGCAGGCAGGCCGAGTTCGCCGCGCTGCTCCACGATGTCGGCAAGGTGAAGGTGCCGTCCGGGATCATCAACAAGGCCGGTCCGCTCGACGAGGACGAGTGGGCGCTCATGCGCACCCATACGATTCTCGGCGAGGAGATGCTCGGCCAGGTGGGCGGGCTGCTCGGCGACATCGGGCACATCGTTCGCTCGTCGCACGAGCGCTGGGACGGCGGCGGCTATCCCGACGGTCTCATGGGCGAGCAGATTCCGATCGCGGCGCGGATCGTGTCCGCGTGCGACGCCTGGAGCGCGATGACGACCGACCGCGCCTATCGCGTGCGGCTGAGCCAAGCTCAGGCGATCGCGGAGCTGCGCGCGTGCGCAGGCTCGCAGTTCGACGCGCGCGTCGTCGACGCGCTTCTCGACGTTCTCGCTAGATACCGAGCGCTTCCGCCAGTGCGGGATGTTGCTCGAGCTGTGTCCGCAGTCGCGTGACGTCCTTCGCGCGGAGCGTGACCGGCCCTCGCCGCGCCTGGCCGTCGGTCGAGTAGGCGAAGCGCACGAGCCGCTCGCCGCTCGAGGTCTCGAGCAACTGGACGAGCGACGAGAACTTCCGCTCGCCCGCCTGTTGCTTCACCGTCACCTGCTCCACGAGCTCCGCCGCGCCCCACGGTGTCGCCGTCTTCGTCGTCGCCATGGAGAGACCGTACGACGCAAGGCGTGACGGGTGTGTGCCGGCTTACGGACGCCGCGTCGCGACCCGCAGGCGGTTGCCATCCGGATCCGCGAAATCGCACTCACGCCCGGCGAGACCGTTCTCGTCGACGGGCATCCCGAACTCCTTGGACACGACGTCGATGTCGTTGACGTACAGATGGATGAGCGTGTCGGGCCGCGCATCCCCTTTGTGCTCCGAGAGATACAGCCGGACGTTGCCTCGCGCGATCGAGACGAACCACGGGAAGCCCGGCTCGAACTGGTGCTCCCATTCCTTGCGGAACCCGAGGCGCGCGTACCAGTCGACCGCTCTCGTCGCATCCTCGACGTAGAGGACGGGGATGACCTCTTCTTCCATGGAGGCATCCTAGGCTCGCTGGAATCACCCGAGCTCGATGGGCGGTCCGACCTTCGGCTCGAGCGACTCGCATCTCTTGAACGCGGCCCGGACGACCGGCGAGTCCGGTTGGAGCCGACCACCGAGCTGGCGCGGCGTGAACATCCCCTGCGCGTTCGGGTCGGGGAAATTCGGAGCGCCATGCTTGCGCATGCACGCCGCGAAGTTCGCCATTGCCTTCGCGTGCTCGGCCTGCTGAGCCGGGCTCAGCGGTTGGGGCCCGCCGCCGGGGAGGAACTTCCGGCACGCCTGCATCGCCGTCTGGAACTGCGGCGAGCTCGGATCGACGTTCCCGCCGATCACGACGCCGGCGATGCTCAGCTCCTGATCCCCCGCAGTTCCGGCCGA
>JBOGZQ010000166.1:0-6723 GCA_050697375.1 Gaiellaceae bacterium
CCAGTGGATCTCCGACCGCGAGACGCACCTGCGTGCGCTCCAGGACGAGCTCAAGGAGTTCAAGCGGGCGGAGCAGGCGGCGCTCGAGCGCGTCTCCGGCATGACGCAGCAGGAGGCGAAGGCTCAGCTCCTCCAGCGCGGCGAGGAGCTCGCCCGGCACGACCTCGCACGGCGCGTGCGCATGCTCGAGGAGGAGGCACGCGCGGAGTCGAAGCGCCGCGCGCGCAACCTCGTCGCCGATGCGCTCCAGCGCGTCGCCGCAAGCCACGCCGCGGAAACGACCGTCACGGTCGTCGCGCGTCCGTCGGACGACATGAAGGGACGCATCATCGGGCGTGAGGGACGCAACATCCGCGCGCTCGAGCACCTCACGGGCGTCGACTTCATCATCGACGACACGCCGCACGCCGTCGTCCTCTCGTCGTTCGACGGGCTGCGTCGGGAGACCGCGCGCCTGACGCTGACGAAGCTGATCGAGGACGGCCGCATCCATCCCGCACGGATCGAGGAGACGTACTACCAATCGAAGGCCGAGCTCGAGGAAGTCGTGCGGCAGGCCGGCGAGCAGGCGGTGTTCGAGGCCAACTGCGGGCCGTTCCACGAGGAGCTGCAGAAGATCCTCGGCCGGCTGCGCTTCCGCACGAGCTATGGGCAGAACGTCCTCAAGCACACGCTCGAGGTCGTGCACCTGACGGGGATCATGGCCACCGAGCTCGGTGCGAGCGTTCGCACGGCGAAGCGTGCGGCGATGCTGCACGACATCGGCAAGGCGATGACCCACGAGATGGAGGGCTCGCACGCGCTCATCTCGGCGCAGCTCGCTCGGCGGTACGGCGAGACGCAGGGCGTCGTCCATGCGATCGAAGCGCACCACTACGAGGTGCAGCCGCAGACGGTCGAGGCGGTGCTTGTCATCTCCGCCGATGCAATCTCTGCGTCGCGTCCGGGCGCGCGCGGCGAGAGCCTCGAGCACTACATCAAGCGGCTCGAGGCGCTCGAAGAGCTGGCGGCCGCGAAGCCGGGCGTCGAGAAGGTGTACGCGCTCCAGGCGGGGCGCGAGATCCGCGTCATCGTCGCGCCCGGCGAGGTCGGCGACGAGGAGGCGGCGCTGCTCTCACACGAGATCGCGCGCGAGATCGAGGATCAGCTCGAGTATCCCGGCCAGGTGAAGGTGACCGTCATCCGCGAGAGCCGCTCCGTCGATGTCGCACGGAACCACGGCGGCAACGGCGATGCGTCAGCGGCGGACGAAGCCGCGGAGGCGGATGTCGCGTGACGATGCGCCGATGAGAATGCGGTAGAGCCCGGTCGCGACCTTCCACTTCGCGGTCGGCGTGTCCCAGTACGAAAACGAGCGCGCGTCGAGTGCGAACGTCACGCGTGTGCTGCGGTGTGGGCGGAGGAAGACGCGCTGGTATCCCTTCAGCTGCTTCGGCGGCTCGCCGGCGATGCGCGGGTCGTCGACGTACAGCTGCGGCACCTCGGAGCCTGCGACAGCGCCGGTGTTCTTCAGCGTGAACGACACCGTGTAGCGCGAGCGATCGCGCGCGATACGCAAGTGCTGATACGAGAAGCGCGTGTACGAGAGGCCGAAGCCGAACGGGAAGAGAGGCGTGATGTGGTTCGTGTCGTACCAGCGATAGCCCACATCGAGGGCCTCGCTGAACTCGGCGTCCTGCGCGTTCCTCGCGCCCGGCCATTGCGCGGGTGTCGACGCCGGCACGGAGGAGTCCGCGGTCGGAAACGTCTGCGGCAGCTTCCCGCTCGGATCGACGTCGCCGAAGAGGACCGCCGCGATTGCGTCGCCGTCTCGCTCCCCCGGGTACCAGGCCTCGACGACGCCGGCGACCTGGTCGAGCCACGGCATGAGCACGGGGCCGCCGGTATCGAGGACGACGATGGTGTGCGGGTTCGCCTGGGCGACCTGCTCGATCAGCTGGTCCTGGCCGTTCGGCAGGGCGAGGGTCGTCCGGTCGACGCCCTCCTGCTCCTGGTCGTATGCGAACACGATGGCGACGCTCGCCGTGCTCGCGAGCGCCGCGGCGGCGACGGGGTCGCTTCCATCCGCCGAGACCACGGTGGCGTTCGCCTTCGCGGCCCGGGCGGTGAGCGCCTGAAGCGGCGGCACCGGCGTCGCGGCCGCGACGAATGCGCTCCCCTTTCCACCGGTGTAGTTGCGCAGGTCGCCGAACGCCGCCGGCGCTCCGATGATCGCGATCGTCGCGCCCGGCCCCGGGCGGAGCGGAAGGATGCGGTTCGCGTTCTTCAGCAGCACCGTCCCCTCCTCGGCGACGCGGAGCGCGACCTGCTTGTCCGCCTGCGTCGATACGTCCGTGGACGAGACGGTCGCGAGGGGCGGCGGCGGATCGTCGAAGAGGCCGAGCCTGAACATCGACGTGAGGATGCTCCGGGCCATCGTGTCGATCGTCTGCGTCGACACGGTTCCCGCGGAGACAGCGTCCGCGAGCGCGCTGCCGAAGAAGTGGCCGCTTCCGGGCATGTCCATGTCGAGCCCGGCGTTCGCGGACTGCACCGTCGACCACGTCGCCCCCCAGTCGGACAGGACGAAGCCGCGGAAGCCGAACTGCTGTCGGAGGACGGTAGTGAGGAGGGCCTGGTCCTGGCAGTTGAACGTCCCGTTGATGACCCCGTACGCGCACATGACCGCACCGACGCCGGCGTCGCGCACCGCCGCCTCGAACGGAGGCAGGTAGATCTCGTGCAGCGTGCGGTCGTCGACGTTCGAGGAGACGTAGTAGCGGTCCGTCTCCTGGCTGTTCACAGCGAAGTGCTTCACGGTCGCGATGACCGGGTTCTCCTGGATCCCTTCGATCTCGGCGACCGCCGTCTGTCCGCTGAGGAGCGGGTCCTCGCCGAAGCCCTCGAAGTTGCGGCCGTTCTCGGGGACGCGCGCGATGTTCACGTCCGGCGCGAGGAGGACGTCGATCCCCTTGTTCCACGCCTCGAGGCCGAGCGTCCGCCCGAGGCGCTGCTGCAGTGCGGTGTCCCACGTCGCCGCTTGCGCGATCGGCGCCGGGAAGGACGTCGTCCCGACCATGAGGTCGGCGACGCCGGCCGGCCCGTCGTTCAGCGTCAACGCGGGGATGCACAGAGCCGGGTTGCCTGGGACGTAGCCGACGTAGAGCGGGCCGTCGGCGACGCCGAGCGCGGCATGGGGGTCGACGCCGGTGAAGAGGGCGAGCTTGTCGGCCGTCGTCATCGCCGCGAGGAGCTGCGCCGCCCGCTGCGCCGGGGTGGCGGAGAGGCTCATCCACGGGCACTGCGTCGCCGATCGGGCCGGGGCCGCGTACGCGAAAACGGCCGCGGCGACCGCGGCGACCGCGAGTGTCAGCCTGGGCACCCGGACAAGCTAGCCCGATTAGCGGGCGAACCGCAGGGCCTGCGGGGCCCCATGGCGTAGCGCGCGGAGCGCCGCGGCGCGGGCACGGCGCCGATCGCCGAGGACCCGCCACGTCCGGGCGATCATCACGTGGAAGTTCCTCCGAGCGCGGCGCGCGTCGGCGACGTGCGGATGCTCGTCGAGGAACGCCAGGTGCTTCTCGGCCGTCTGGATCTGCCCCGAGCCGAGCGCGAGGTCGCCCGTCTTCGCGTCGTGCGCGCGGTACTTCGCGAGCGGCGCCCCGTCGAGGAAGAGAACGTCGAAATCGAGCAGGAGGCGGAGATAGAAGTCGTAGTCCTCGATCGCCAGCTCCGGGTCGTACGGCCCGACGACGTCGAAAACGTTCCGGCGGACGAGGATCGTCGAGCTCAGGCAGCGGCAGTCGAGCGCGTACGACGCATAGGTCGCACCGTTGCGATGGGCGGCACCGAAGACCTCGCGCATGGATGCGGTCCGGTCCGGGATCTCCCGGCCGTGCTCGTCGATGACGGTGACGTGCCCGTGCACCATCCCGACGTCCGGGTTCTGCCGGAATGCCTCGACCTCCCGCGCGATCCGGTGCGGATACCAGACGTCGTCGGAGTCGCAGAAGGCGAAGAGCTCGCCGCGCGCCAGCGCCACCGCGGCGTTCCGGGCGGCCGCCTTCCCGCTGTGCTCCTGCCGGACGTAGCGGATCCGGTCGAGGTAGGGCGCGACGACGGCGGGCGTATCGTCGGTGGAGCCGTCGTCGAGGATGATGAGCTCGATGTCGCGGAACGACTGATCGAGGACGCTCGTGATCGCGTCCTCGAGGTACTGCGCCCGGTTGTGGGTGATGATGGCTGCACTGACGAGCGGCATGCCATCCGTCGGTTACCCCAGGTTTACGACTTCTAACGCAGAAATATGCAAGCTCTGTGTAAGGCCTAGCCGGCCGCTTCGGCCTTGCGGAGGCCGCGCACGGCCCAGAGCGAGAAGAGGACGGCGAGGCCGGCTGCGGCGCCGTACGCGGCCGCGACCTCGGCGGGCGAGCCTGCAACGAAGCTGCGCCCGGCCACGAGCACCCGCGTGAGCGGGTTGACGACGGCAACCGCGTGGATCCAGCCCTGGAGCAGGCTGAGCGGCACGTACACCGGCGCGAAGAAGAGGACGAGGAAGACCGGCATCTGCATGATCGGACCCGCCTGCATCGAGCGGAGGCGCATGGCGACGCCGCACGCCCAGAGGACCGCCGCCGTGTTGAGGATCGCGGCGAGGAAATAGAGCGCGGGAAGATCGACGCCGTGGCCGCCGACGTTCATGCCGACCGCGAACGCCACCGTCGTGAGGAAGACCGCGGTTACGAGCCAGCGGCAGAGTGCGGCCGTCGCATAGCCGATCACGATGCCGGTGCGATGCGGCGCGGCAAGCAGGAGTCGCCGCGCGAAGCCCGTCTCGAAGTCGCGCGCGATGCCGAAGCCGGTGAAGACGCCGCCGAACGCGGCCGACTGGAGGAGGACGAAGACGAACTGGAACGCCGTGTAGCCCTCGGGATACGAGAACCCCTTCACGTCGTGGATGTGCGACAGGCCGCCGGCGAACGCCGTGAAGAAGAACAGCGGGAACGCGAGCTGCGGGATGACGAGCGCCGGGTTCGTGAAGACGTTGTGCAGGGTCCGCCATGCAACCGCGCGTGCGACCGCGATGTTTCTCATCAGCGCGCCAGTCTCTTCGGAAGCGACAGCGATGCAAGCGTGAGCCCGGCGACGCCGACGACGGCGAGGATGGCGAAGCCGAGGCCGAGCGCCTCGCCGTTCCAGCCCGTGATGATGAGGCTACGCACGCACTCGAGCAGATACGACACCGGGTTCGCCGTCGCGGCGTCGCGGAACCACGTCGTCGAGATGAGGTTGCGCGGCATGTTCATCGACGAGATGAACAAGAAGACGAAGAAGACGGGGAACATGCTCTGCACCGTCTCCGTCGAACCGGTGCGGATGGCGATGGTGGCGCCGAGGCTGCCGAACGCGAGCGCGATGAACGCCGCGAACACGATGAGGACGGCGACGCCGCCCACGCCCGCAGCGGGGCGGACGCCGACGACGAGCCCGACCGCGAGGTAGAAGCACGCCTGCACGACGCCGAGCGCGATGACACCGCCCAGCTGGCCGGCGAGGAGCGCTGCGCCGCGGAGCGGCGTGAGCGACAGCCGGCTCATGAAGCCGCTCTCGATGTCGCGCGCGAGATCCGTCCCGGCGTTCATCGTCGCGAACAGTGCGCCTTGGATGAAGGGCACCGCGAGTGCGAACGCGACGAACGACTTCGTCGGGAAGCCCGGGAGATGCGTCTCCGCCCGCAGGCCGCCGGAGTTCACGGCCAGGAGCAGCATGGGGAAGATGAGCGGGAAGATCGTCGCCGCCGGGTTGCGCCAGGTTCGCAGCACCGACCGGCGCGCGAGGAGTGCCACCTGGTCGACGGTCGTGCTCACTCTGCGCCGTGACCCTCGAGCGAGCGGCCCGTCTTCGCGAGGAAGACGTCGTCGAGGCTTGGGCTGTGCAGCTCGAGGTGCTCGACGTGCAGGTTTTCCGCGTCGAGTGCGCGCACGACCTCTGCGAGCCCGGCCTCGCCGCCTTCGAGCCGCACGGCGACGCCGCGCGACGACGGCACGAGCGTGCCGAAGCGCTCGAGCAGCGCGGAAACCGGGCCGCGCCCGTCTTCGCCGGCCGGAATGACTTCGACGGTCGGGCGGCCGATCTCGGCCTTCAGCGCGTCCGGCGTGCCCTCGGCGACGATCCGGCCGTGATCGATGATGCCGACGCGGTCGGCGAGGACGTCTGCCTCCTCCAGGTACTGGGTCGTGAGGAAGACCGTGACGCCGTCCTCGCGCGCGAGGCGCCCGACCTCGTCCCAGAGCGCAGTGCGGCTCTGCACGTCGAGGCCGGTTGTCGGCTCGTCGAGGAAGAGGATGCGCGGATGGTGGACGAGCGCCAGCGCCAGGTCGAGGCGGCGCTTCATGCCGCCGGAGTAGCCGCGCACCTTGCGATCGGCAGCGTCGGTCAGGCCGACGCGGTCGAGGAGCTCGGCGGCGCGCGGCCCGCGCTCCTCGCGCGGCACCGCCTGCAGCGCAGCCTGAAGGCGGAGGTGCTCGCGGCCGGTGAGGAGCGGGTCGAGCGCGGCCTCCTGAAGCGCGGCCCCGATGTGCGAGCGCACCTGCGGCCCCTCGCGGACGACGTCGTAGCCCGCCACCCGCGCCGTCCCGTCCGTCGGAGGCAGCAGCGTCGTGAGCATGAGCACGGTCGTCGACTTGCCTGCGCCGTTCGGGCCGAGGAAGCCGTAGATCTCGCCCGCGTCGACGTGCAGGTCGA
>JBOGZQ010000167.1:0-5938 GCA_050697375.1 Gaiellaceae bacterium
CAGCGGGCGCTGCTCGACGCGACGATCGACGGCATCTGCCTCACCGACGTCGACGGGAACATCCTCATCCTCAACGAGCCGCTCGTTCGCATGGCGACCGATCTCGGCATGCCTGCGGAGGGAACGGTCATCGACCGGCTGATCTCGATCGCGGACGAGCTCGCCGATCCGGAGCGCTACCTGAAGCGCATGCGGGAGATCGCGGAGACGCCCGGCGAGGCGACGACCGACGAGTTCGAGCTGAAGGGAACCGGCCGCGTCTTCCGCGGCTACACGTCACCCGTGAACGACCGTCGCGGCCGTCCCCTCGGACGCATCTGGACGCTGCGCGAGGTGACGGCGGACAAAGAGCTCGAGCGCATGCGCGACGCCTTCGTCGCGACCGTGTCGCACGAGCTGCGGACGCCGCTCACGTCGATCTCCGGCTTCATCGAGATGCTCCAGGACGAGGAGCACGGCATCGGCGCGAGCGGCCGGACGTATCTCGAGGTCATCCGGCGCAGCGCCGACCGCCTCCATCAGCTCGTCGAGGATCTGCTCCTCGTCGCGCAGATCGAGGCGCGGCGGGTCGACCTGAAGCGGGAGCCGCTCGACCTCGGCGCCGTGACGGAGCGGGCCGTCGATGCAGTCCGCCCCTCGGCGAGTGAGAAACGCGTCCGGGTGGAGATCGATGGAGGTGACATGCCCACCATCCTCGGAGACGAGCGGCGGATCAGCCAGGTGCTCGACAACCTGCTGTCGAACGCGATCAAGTTCAGCAACGAAGGCGGCTCGGTGCGCGTCGCGCTGCGCGGCGACGGCGACCATGCGTCCATCGTCGTCTCCGACACGGGGATCGGCATCCCCGCGGACGAGCAGGGTCACGTGTTCTCGCGCTTCTTCCGCGCGCAGGCGGCGAGCGAGCTCGCGGTTCCCGGCACCGGGCTCGGCCTCGCGATCACGCGCGCGCTCGTCGACCAGCACGGCGGCACGATCGACCTCGAGAGCCGCGTCGGCGAGGGAACACGCGTCACCGTGACGCTGCCGAAGGCATGAAGCGGCTCGTCGTCGTCGCGGCGATCGCGCTGCTCGCCGGCGGCGGTTCCGCGCAGGCGCTGCGCTTACCCGCCGCGCCAAGCTGCCCGATCTTCCCCGCGAACAACGCGTGGAACGAGCGCGTCGACAAGCTGCCGGTCGCCGCGAACTCGGCGCAGCTGATCGCGGCGATCGGCCTCGACACCGGTCTCCATCCCGACTTCGGCTCCGGCCTCTACGACGGCGAACGCATCGGAATTCCGTTCGACGTCGTCTCGAGCTCGACGCCGCGCTCGCACGTGACGTTCGACTACGCGGACGAATCGGATCACGTCGCGTATCCGATCCCGAAGACCGTGCACATCGAAGGCGGCAGCGACCACCATGCCGTCCTCGTCGACCGCAGCTCGTGCAGGCTCTATGAGCTCTTCGCGTTGCAGCGGACCTCGTCCGGATGGCACGCCGGCTCGGGCGCGACGTGGAGCCTGCGCTCGAACCACCTCCGCCCCGCCGGCTGGACGTCGGCCGACGCGGCCGGGCTGCCGATCTTCCCGGGCCTCGCGCGCTACGACGAGGTCGCGCGCGGCGTCATCGACCATGCGCTCCGCTTCACCGCCGCGCGTACAAGGCGAGCATACGTCTATCCCGCGCGCCACTACGCGTCGTCGTCCGACGATCCCTCGCTCCCGCCGATGGGGCTGCGCGTGCGGCTGAAGGCGAGCGTCGACATCTCCGGCTTCCCGCGGCAGGCGCGGATCGTCCTCCAGGCGCTGAAGACGTACGGGATGATCCTCGCCGACAACGGATCGAACTGGTACATCAGCGGCGCGCCCGACCCGCACTGGTCGAACGACGCGCTGCACACGATCGGCCGCATCACCGGGTCGGACTTCGAGGTTGTCGATACGACCTCGCTGCATCCGTAGGCAGAATCCCGATCGTGGTCCGGCTGACTTTGGCGATGCTGGCCGCCCTCGCGGCGGTCGTGGGCGGTGGGCGGACACCGACGGTGCACGTCACCGTCGGTGGGAAAAGCTGCCTGCTCTCCGCGACCAAGGTTCCGGTCGGGACGGTCGTCTTCCGCGTCTCGAACCAGGGATCGAGCCTCGACGCGTTCCTCGTCGCGAGCTCGAGGACACGCGCGCTTCGGCCCGGCCGATCCGCGACGCTGACGGTGCAGTTCACGAAGGCGGGCACGTACCCGTACCGCTGCACGGCAGCACGCGGAGGCGGGCGGCTCGTCGCCGGCTCGAGTGCGCCCGTCACGGCGCCGCCGGCGGTGCCCGCGCTGACGCAGCTCGCGTCCGGGCTCGGGCCGCTCACCGACGTCGCGGTCGCGCCGAACGACCCGAATCGCGTCTTCGCCGTCCAGCAGGACGGGAAGATCGTGATGGTCGACGGCGGCACGCAGCAGGTGGTCGCCGACTTCACAGGCGACGTTCGCGACGACGGCGAGAACGGGATGCTCGACATGACGTTCTCCCCCACGTTCGCGCAGGATCGAACCGTCTACTTCTATTACATCTCCAAAGTCGGGAGCGGCGACGATACGCTCGTCGCCGCGACGATGGGCGCCGACTGGACCGTGGACATGAAGTCGGTCCGCACCGTCCTTGACGTCGCGACGCCGGGAGCGAACCACCGCGGCGGCGACATCGCGTTCGGTCCGGACGGATACCTGTACGTGCCGATGGGCGACGGCGACAACGGGACGTACACCGTGATCGGCCAGTACGCGCAGGATCCGTCGAGCATGCTCGGCGGCATCGTCCGCGTCGACGTCGCGACGGGCTCGGTGACGCAGTGGGCGAAGGGGCTGCGCAACCCGTGGCGCGACTACGTCGACGCGGCGACGGGGCTGTACTACATCGGCGACGTCGGGGAGAACGACCAGGAGGAGATCGACGTCATCCCGCTCTCCGGCGGGCCGTACAACTTCGGCTGGCCGTGCGTCGAGGGGACGGAGGTGCATGCGGACACACCGGTGCAGTGCCCCGGTGCGTCGCAGCTCACCGCGCCGGTGTTGACCTACACGCACGAGGGACGGTGTGCCGTCATCGCCGGCGTCGTCGCCCACGATCCGCGGCTGGCGTCGATCGAGGGCAGCTTCGTCTACTCCGACCTGTGCGACGGCGAGCTGCGCGCGTTCACGTATTCGAACGGCGCGGCGACCGACAACCGCGACCTGGGCCTGCACGTCGACAAGCCGACGAGCTTCGGCGAAGGGCCCGACGGACGGATCTATCTCGTCACGAACGACGGGGCGCTGTACCGGCTCGACCCCGCCTAGGGTCAGGCAGGGGAGTCAGGAGCGGCTCGACCTTGGCGCGCAGGTGCTCGAAGTCGGGCGGAAGGATGAGCTTCTCGCCCAGGTGCGCGGGATCCTCGTCGGTCGAGAAGCCCGGGCCGAGCGTCGCGATCTCGAAGAGCACGCCGTTCGGCTCGCGGAAGTAGATCGAGCGGAACCAGAAGCGGTCGATGATCGGGGTCGGCCGGCCGCCCGCTTCGACCACGCGCTGCCGCCACAGCTCGTGGTCGTCCATCGGGCTCGACCAGGCGACGTGGTGCACGGTGCCGGCGCCGGGGATGCCCGGGCCGCGCGACGGCTCGTAGCGGATCCAGCCGCCTCTCGTCGCGCCGCGCGTCTCGCCGTCGACGAAGCCGAGCGACTCGAGGAACGCGCTGTTCGCATCCGGGTCGGCCGCGTACGCGCGCACGCCCTCGAAGCCCTGGAGGGCGAACTCGCGCGGAATCTCCGGATCGTCGGCGATGAGCGGCGCGTCGGGTACGTCGGCGACGACGAGGTCGTGCCGAAGGCCCTCGGGATCGGTGAATGGAACGCTTCCGACGCGGTCGCGCCAGAACGCGAGCGCGTCCTCGGAGGCGACGCGCCACACGACGGTGTGGATCATCCCGGCGCCCGGCCTGCCGGGTGCGGCGCCCGGGTACTCGAAGAACGTGATGTCGGAGCCCGGCGTCCCCTTCTCGTCGGCGTAGAAGAGGTGGTAGACGGTCGGGTCGTCCTGGTTCACCGACTTCTTCACGAGGCGGAGGCCGAGCGTCCCCGTGTAGTAGTCGACGTTCCGCGGCGCGTCGCCGGTGATGCATGTCACGTGGTGGATGCCGTCGAGCCTCACGCGGGCACCGTAGCGCCCCGGTTGACCTGTGCGTCGCGAGGGCATAGAACGAGGCAGTGCGCTCGTGCGTCCGGTGCTCGCAGGAACTGGCCGACGAATTCCGGTTCTGTCCGCACTGCGGCGCCGTGCAGCGGAGCAAGCTCGTCGAGCACTTCCGCGGCCACCCGGACATCGACGACGGCTGGCTGCGCGTCTCTGCGTACCTCACCGCGCCGCGGCATCTGCGCATGAGCATCTGGCGCGACGGGCAGGCGCAGGCCGTCGTCTCGCTCGAGCCGGACGAGGCGCACAGGCTTGGCCGCTTCCTCCTCGCGATCACGCCGGCGCGCGCCCCGTCCGGGATCGTTCAGCGCTTGATCAGTGCGGCCCGGGCATCTGCATCTCGTTGAACGAGCTGTCGAGGTGGATGTCGACGGTCGATCCATCCAACTTGGTGACCCGCGGCGTCACCGGTCACCGCCTTCTCGGCGTCCTCGTGCGCGGGCGTTCCGGGCGCGGGCATGTTCGGCGGGCCAGGCGGCCGTCTTCTTGAAGTTGCGGAACATGTGTCTTCCTTTCGGTCGGGGACACGACCAGCGTCGGCCCGCGACCTGAGGGGGTGCTGCGAAAGCTTTAAGAGACGCCTGCGAGCAGGAACACGCGCGACTCCTTCACCATCTCGCGCGCGATGACGATCCGCTGGATCTCCTGCGTGCCTTCGTAGATCTGCGTGATCTTCGCGTCGCGCATGAAGCGCTCGACGGGGTACTCCTTGATGTAGCCGTAGCCGCCGAGGATCTGCACCGCGTCGGTCGTGACCGCCATCGCGACATCGCCGCACTTGAGCTTCGCCATCGCCGACGCCTTCGTCAGCTCGGCGTCATCGGCGCCGTCGTCGACCATGCGGCCGAAGCGGTAGAGCAGGCCGCGCGCGGCCTCGCACTCGGTCTCCATGTCGGCCAGCTTCGCCTGGATGAGCTGATGGTGCGCGATCGGCTTTCCCATCGTCTCGCGCGTCTTCGCGTACTCGAGCGCGTAGTCGGTCGCGCCCTGCGCGATCCCGAGCGCCTGCGCGGCGACGCCGGGGCGCGAGCGGTCGAGGATGCGCATCGCGATCTTGAACCCGTCGCCCTCGGAGCCGAGCAGGTTCGCGGCCGGGATGCGGCAGCCCTCGAATGCGAGCTCGCCCGTCGTCGAGCCGGCGATGCCCATCTTCGGCTCGAGCCGCGTCACCTCGAAGCCGGGCGCGTCCGCCTCGACGATGAATGCGGAGATGCCGGCGTGGCCGGCGGCCGGATCCGTCTTCGCGAACACGGTGTAGACGTGCGCGACCGATGCGTTCGTGATGAAACGCTTCGAGCCGTCGAGGACGTACTCGTCGCCCTCGCGCCGCGCGGTCGTGCGCATCGCCGCCGAGTCGGAGCCGGATCCGGCCTCCGTCAGCGCGTACGCGCACAGGCACTCGCCCCGCGCCAGACGCGGCAGCCACTGCTGCTTCTGCTCCTCGCTGCCGGCGAGCTTGAGGCCGAGCGAGCCGAGCTCCTGCACGGTGAGGATGAGAGCCGACGTCGCGCAGACCTTCGCGACCTCCTCGATGGCGATTAGCGCCATGAGCGTGCCTGTTCCGAGACCGCCGACGGACTCGTCGAAGAAGAGGCCGAACAGGTCGTTCTCGCGGAAGAGCTCGACGATGTCCCACGGGAACTCGTGCGACGCGTCGATCTCCGCCGCGCGCGGCGCGATGCGTTCGCGCGCAAGCGTGCGGACGAGTTCGCGCAGCTCGCGCTGCTCGTCGGTCAGCTCATCCC
>JBOGZQ010000168.1:0-5719 GCA_050697375.1 Gaiellaceae bacterium
TGATCGACGCGATGATCGACACGCCGCCGATGGCGAGCGGATAGAGGAACAGGTTCTTGCCCGTCAGGGACGCCGCACCCGTGACGCCGAGGAGCATTACCGCGACCGCCGTCACCGCGTACGTCTCAAACAGGTCGGCCGCCATGCCGGCGCAGTCGCCGACGTTGTCGCCGACGTTGTCCGCGATCACCGCTGGGTTGCGCGGGTCGTCCTCGGGGATGCCCGCCTCGATCTTCCCGACGAGGTCGGCGCCGACGTCCGCGGCCTTCGTGTAGATGCCGCCGCCGAGTCGCGCGAAGACGGAGATGAGCGACCCGCCGAAGGCGAGGCCGACGAGGTCGTGGATCGCGGAGTGCGACGAGTGGTGCACGAGCCGGACGAGGATCCAGTAGTAGCCCGCGACGCCAAGCAGCCCGAGGCCTACGACGAGGAGCCCGGTGACCGAGCCCGCGCGGAAGGCGACGTTGAGCGCCTTGGGTAGCCCCGAGCGCGCCGCCTCGGCGGTGCGCACGTTCGAGCGGACGGCGACGTTCATCCCGATGAAGCCGGCTGCGGCGGAGAGCACGGCGCCGATGAGGAAGCCGATGGCCGTCCCCCAGCCGAGCGAGTGGTAGAAGCCGAGCAGGAGGAACGGTGCGATCGCGACGATCGCGATCGTCCGGTACTGCCGCTTCAGGTAGGCGGCCGCGCCCTCCTGCACGGCGCGGGCGATCTCCTGCATGCGCTCGGTGCCGGCCGGCTGGCGCAGCAGCCAGGTCGTCAGGTAGAGGCCGTAGAGAATCGCCGCGACTGCGCACAGGAGCGCAAACAGCGTTGCGTGATGCATGAACCAGCTCATCGCCGAAAGGGTCTCCTTGTCACAAAGTCAGCGCCGGGGGCTCCCGGCGCGGGCACGATCCTAACGTATGAGCGGGCTGCGAACGTAGAAAACCAGGAGTGACGCGGGGTTCCTCCGGATCCGGCCCGCATACCGCTCGACCGCGTCGACGTACAAGCTCGAGGGGTTGTAGCGGAGCAGGGCCGCCCGCTCGCTCGCCGGTGCGCCCGCGGCCCGCAGGAACCTCGCCGCCGCGAGGATGGCGGCCTGCGGGTCCTGCACGTCGCCGCGCCCGTACCGCGCCCACGTCGAGGGCATGAACTGCATCGGGCCTTGCGCGCCGTCGACACTCGACTCGCGCAGGCGGCCGAAGTCGGACTCGACGTAGTTGACGGCGGCGAGCAGCTGCCACGCGACGCCGCTCCGCCGCTGGCCCGCTTCGTAGAGGGCTTTCAGCCGGACGAGCGGCAGCGACGGGCCGAGCCGGATCGGCGGTCCCTTCTGGTGCGGCGCAAGCAGGAGGAGATCGCGTCTGGCCGCGACGTCGTCCGCGACGTCGCGGGCGAGCCCGCGGGAGAGCTTCGCGAGGACGCCGCGGGCGAGCCGCGGGTCGCGGGCCATCCGAAGCTCGATCCGCTGCTCGGTCACGGCCGCCTGCACGACGGCCGCCGGCGCCGGCCCGGCGCCGTTCCAGCGCGCGATCCCGCGCTGGAGCGCCAGGTCGGCGGCGGTCAGCGCGGCTGCGACCGTCAACCGGGAATGCGCTCGCCGGCGGCGACTTGCTCGGCGAAGATCTGCTCCATCGTCGCGCCGTCGAGGTGGCGCGCGATCTGCTGCTCGGCCGCATTCCGCTCCGGCAGCGCGAGCCACGACGAGGCGCCGAGCTCGTCGGCGACGGGCCGCACCCACTCGAGCAGCTGGTCGAGCCGCGCACGCGCGGGGATCGACTCGCCGCGGTCGAGGTCGATGAGCTCGCCGGACATCCCCCACCGCAGCGCGCGCCACAGGTTCTCCTCGAGCAGCCGGGGCGGATGGGACGGAAGCGGCTCGCCCTCGTCGAGTGCGCGCGCGATGCGCGCGGTGAGCGAATAGCAGAGCGCGGCGAGCCCGCGTGCCTCACCGAGCTCCGGCTGTGCGTCGCAGATGCGGATCTCGACGGTCGGGAAGACGAGGTGCGGCCGCACGCTCCACCAGATCTGTGTGTGCTCGGTGACCGAGCCCGTCGAGTAGAGAAAGCGGACGTACGACTCCCACTCGTCCCAGTCGGCGAACGCGTCCGGGATGCCGCAGCGCGGGAACATGCGCGTGAAGATCTCCGTGCGCGCGGAGTGCAGGTGCGAGTAGACGCCTTCCACGAACGGCGAGCTCGCGGAGTAAGCGAGCAGCTCCGGCAGGTAGTTGCGCAGAGCGCTGTTGACGCGGACGGCGCGGTCGGGACCGTGGATGCCGACGTGCACGTGCAGGCCGAACGTGTTGTTGCGCCACACGACGTAGCGAAGGAGCTCGTCGTTGCGCCGGTAATGCGGCGTGTCGATGATCCGCTGCTCCTGCCACGGGCTCCACGGGTGCGTACCGGTGGACGAGAGCCCGATGCCGAGCGAATCGGTCAGCCCGCGGAGCTGGATGCGGCGCTCGCCGAGCTTGTCCGCCGCCTCGGCGAACGTGTCGCAGCGGCCGGTGCGGATCTCGACCTCGGACGCGATCAGCTCGCCGACGAGGTGCGACTCGAGCTCGGTGCCCTGCGCCGCGGCCTGGACGTCCTCGAAGCGGTTGACGAGGCCGAGCGTCGACGGATCGAGGAGCGCGAACTCCTCCTCCACCGCGACCGTGAAGTCCGGCACCGACTCGAATCCGGCCTTCGACGCCGCGAGGAGATCCTCGTAGCCCACCTTCTGCTCGTCGCCCACTACAAAAAGGGTAGTAGCAAGCGCTCGGCCACGCGACTCCAGCTCCAGCTCCGCTCGACCGCTCGCCGGGCCGCGAGGCCAAGACCCTGCCGCTCGTTCGGCGGCATGGCGAAGAGCTCGCGCAGCCGGTCGCGCAGGGCCTCTGCGTCGCCGTTCGGGAACGACGTGAGGTGGGCGAGCGCGGGCGGATACTCGGCCGCGACGCCGGCCGCGATCTCGGCGAGCCCGGAGTGGTCGGCCACGACGGGCGGCAGCCCGGCGGCGGCGGCCTCGGCGGCGACCATCCCGAACGCCTCGGGGAAGATCGACGGAACGACCGCGACGTCGGAGAGCGGGAGCAGATGGACGAGGTGCCGGTGCTCGAGCGCGCCGGTGAAGACGGTTTCCGGCGGCGCGATCGCCTCCAGCTCGTGGCGGTAGTCACCGAAGCCGACGACGACGGCACGGACGTCGAGGCCGTCCAGCGCTTCGAACAGCACCTGCACGCCCTTGTTCTCGATCAGCTTGCCGACGTAGACGACGGTCGGGACGTCGCGCGCGAACACCTGCTCGAACCGCGCTGCGTTCCCGGGATCGGGATGGCGCTCGCTGCCGTCCTGCGGATCGTCCTCCGCCGCGGCGACGAGCCCGGCAAACGCGCGCAATCGGTCCTCGGGGACGAACTCGTCGACGTCGACGCCGGGCGGGACCTCGTGCACGCGGTCGACATGGCCGACGACCTCCTCGAGCACTGCGCGGATGTGCGCGGAGCCGACGAAGACCGCGTCGGCCTCGGCGAGCGCCTCCGCCCCCCACCGCTCCAGGTGCATCCTTCCCCGCATCGAGTACTCGAGCTCGGACCCATGCGCCTTCACCGCGTAGCGGCCGCCCGCCTCCGAAGCGACCGCACCGCCCATGAGCACGTGATTCGCAAACACGAGGTCTGCCGGAAACAGCTCTCGTAGGGCGGACGCATTTGCCTCGACGTAGCGCTCGAGATCGAACGGGTCGACGTCTTGCAAAAGCTGCGCGTCGAGCCCCTCGTAGCGGTCGAGCACGAAGACGGGCAGCACACCGTTCGGGAGCTCCGGCACGACGACGCGCGCGCTGCCGATGTCGTACCGCTCCGGGTGCCGCTCCTGGCAGACGATCGTGACGTCGTGTCCGGCGTTGCTCCACTCGCGCGCGAGCGCACGCGTGTACACGTTGGAGCCCGTACCTCCCAGGAGGTACCCGTGCCAAATCAGGATGCGCATCGTGGCGAACTACAGCAGGTACCTGGCTCCGCGCAGCGGTGCCAGGTACCGGTCGTTCATCAGGTCAGGTGGAAATACAGCGCATAAAGGAGCTCAACGGCCGGGTTCGACGTGTGCACGGTCACGTCGGACGGCGTCTCGAGCAGCGCCTCGGAGTAGTTGAAGATGATCTTCACTCCTGCGCCGACGAGGTCGTCGGCGGCGCGCTGTGCAGCGGACGCCGGGACCGCGAGGACGCCGACGATGATGTTCTTGTCGCGCACGCTGTCGGCGAGCTTCCCGTACTCGCTGACGGTGACGTGGCCGATCGGCGTGCCGACCTTCTCCTGATCGGTGTCGAAGACGGCGGCGATGTTGATGCCGTGCTCGGCGAAGATCGCCGAGCTCGCGATCGCCTGGCCGAGGCGGCCGGCGCCGATGAGCGCGATGTTGTGCTGCCCCTGGGTGCGGAGGATCTTGCGGATCTCGCCGAGCAGCGAGTCGATGTTGTAGCCCACGCCGCGCTTGCCGAACTTCCCGAACGCGGAGAGATCGCGCCGGATCTGCGTCGCGTTGATGTTCGTATACTCGGCGATCTCCTGAGAGGAGATCCGCATCTTTCCCATCTTCCGCGCCTGGGTCAGCACCTGGAGGTACCGAGACAGGCGAGCGGCGACGCCAACCGTCAGGCGATCCGCCACAGAACCTCCTCGCCGGAGCTTGTAACAGCCGGAGGTGTTCTACCAGGCGGGACTAGGAGGCTGCTTGTGCAACCGCTTTCCGGAGGGCGTCGGGCTGGACGTGGTAGGTGAAACGGCGCCGGCCGTCGATCTCGACGACCGGCAGCCACTCGCGGTACTCCGCCTCCAATGCGGGGTCGCCGGTGATGTCCACCTCCTGGAGATCGAAGCCGAGCTCCTCCCGGAGGTCACGCACCTGTGCGAGGGCCTGCTCGCACAGGTGGCAACCCTCTGCATGAAAGACCGCGACCTTAGGGATAGATGCCCCGCGTCACGGTCGCTTCGGCGACGCGCTGGACCGCGAGGCCGTACGCGGCGACGCGCATCGGCATGCCGCGCCGCTGCGCCGTCTCCCACGTCTCCTCGAATGCGCGGCTGACGATGTCGTTCAGCTTCGCGTTCACCTCGACCTCCTTCCAGAAGTACTCCTGCAGGCCCTGCACCCACTCGAAGTAGGACACGACGACGCCGCCCGCGTTCGCGAGCACGTCGGGAAGGATGAGCACGCCCTTGTCCTCGAGGATCGCGTCGGCTGCCGGCGTGACGGGACCGTTCGCGCCCTCGCACACGATCGAGGCCTTCACCTGCGCCGCGTTCCGCTCGGTGATGACCTGCTCGAGCGCGCACGGGGCGAGGACGTCGACCTCGAGCAGCAGCAGCTCCTCGTTCGTGATCGACTCCGCGTCGCGTAGACCCGAGAGCGTGCGGCTCTCGCGCGTGTGCGCGACCGCGGTGGGGATGTCGATCCCCTTCGGGTTGTGCAGCGCGACGGTCGAGTCGGAGATGGCGACGACGATCGCGCCCTCCTGGTGGAGGAACTGCGCGAGGTAGCTGCCGACGTTGCCGAAGCCCTGGACGGCGACCGTCATCCCGGTGAGCCGCCGGTCGAGCTTGGCGACGGCGTCGCGGATGCAGAAGAGCGCGCCACGCGAGGTAGCCTCGATCCGCCCGAGCGAGCCGCCGATCGTGAGCGGCTTGCCCGTGACGACACCGAGGACAGAGTGGCCCTTGTTCATCGAGTACGTGTCGAAGATCCAGGCC
>JBOGZQ010000169.1:0-4442 GCA_050697375.1 Gaiellaceae bacterium
GGCGACCCGGTTGACCGGCGACGCAGACGGCAGCCGGTCTGCCGTCGCAGCGCGGAGTATGCGTTCCACCTCGCGGCGCCTTCGTGTGCGCGCGCGGGCCGAGACGAGCTCCTCCTCGCGCCAGACGGGAACCCCGTGGCCGCGGACGATCCGATGGTCGGCGACCCGCCGCGCCGCGCGCTGCGAGGTCGCGGCCTGCGCGCGCCGGGCGGCGACGAAGAGCCCGGCCCCGGCCACACCTGCGGCCCAGGGAACCTGCGGCGCCGCGTCGAGCGCGAGCGACGCCGCCGCGAGCGCGAGGAAGGGACCAACCTGACGCACGGGCGCGTGCAGAGCCACGCTTCGACGGTAGGCCGCCCCGCCTCAGTGGGCTCTCAGGGTTTGGGCCCCAGGCCTCAGGAAGTTCTCAAGGGGCCGGATCGACGAGCCGGTAGCCGGCGCCCGGCTCGGTGAGGATGTAGCGCGGGCGCGTCGGATCGGGCTCGATCTTGCGGCGGAGCTGCGAGACGTACACGTGCAGGTAGTGCGACTCGTCCGTGTATGCCCTCCCCCAGACCTCGCGCAGAATCGCCGAGTGGGTCAGGAGCTTTCCCTCGTTGAGGACGAGCAGCCGCAGGAGCTCGAACTCGTGCGGCGTCAGCTGCACCGACACTCCGGCGAGCGAGACCGCGCGCTTCTCGAGGTCGACGCGCAGCTCGCCGACGTCGATCACCGGCTCCGGCGACACCTCGACGCGCCGCATCGCGGCGCGCAGCCGTGCGAGCAGCTCATCGACGCCGAACGGCTTCGTTACGTAGTCGTCGGCCCCGGCGTCGAGCGCGGCAACCTTCTCGCTCTCGTCGCCGACGACCGACAGGACGATGATCGGCACGCTGCTCCACGAGCGCAGCTCGCGGGCGACGTCGGTGCCGCTTCCGTCCGGGAGCACGAGGTCGAGGATGACCGCATCGGGCGGCGTCAACGCCGCCGCGGTGAGCGCGCCCTCCGCCGTGTCCGCGGTGTCGACCTCGTAGCCGGCGCCTCGCAGGCTCGCCTTCAGCGCACGGAGGATCTGCAGCTCGTCGTCGACGACGAGGACGCGGCCGTTCACGCGCGCACCGCAGGACGAGGTGCGGTCGCGAGCGCGAGCACGAAGTGTCCGCCCGCCGGGTCCTCCTGCGTCCACACCCGCCCGCCGTTTGCCTCGGCGAAGCCGCGCGCGATCGCAAGACCGAGCCCCGATCCACCGGTCTCGCCGCGGCGGAACGGCTGGAAGATCGCGTCGCGATCGGCGGCCGAGACGCCCGGCCCGCGGTCGACGACGTGGATGCGCATCTCCGTCGCGCCGTGCTCCGCGCGGACGACCACCGGCGAGCCGGGCGGCGAGAAGTGGAGCGCGTTTTCGATCAGGTTTGCGATCACGCGCTCGATCTGCCCGGCGTCGACGAGGACCGGCGGCGCATCCGGGTCGAGTGCGACGACGATGCGGTCGCCGTCCGCGCGCACAGCGTCTATCGCCTGGCCGACGAGCTCGTCGACCGACCACAGCTCGAAGTGGCTCTCGACCGCATCCGCTTCGAGGCGGGAGACATCGAGCAGGTTCCCGACGACCCGGTCGAGGCGCGCCGCTTCCTCGCGGATCGCGGCCACGAGCGTCGCGTGATCGCCCGCATCGAGATGGATCTCGTCGCTCGCGAGCGCATCCGCGCCGGCGACGATCGCCGTGAGCGGCGAGCGCAGGTCGTGCGAGACCGCGCGCAGCAGCGCGGTCTTCACGACGTCGCTGCGGCGCAGTGCCTCCGCCTCGAGCGCCTCGGCCTCGAGCTCCGCGCGACCGACTGCGACGGCGAGCAGCGCGGCGAGCGCCGGGAGGAACCGGCGCGCGATCACGGGATCGAGAGGCTCGTCGACGACGAGCGTCGCAACGCGACGGCGGTTCACCTCGATCGGCACCCCGTCCGGCTGAGCGCCCAACTCGATGCGCGCGGTGCGCACGCGGAGCACACCGGAGGTCAGCTGCGCGAGCTTCGCCAGCTCCGCCGACAGCTCGGTGCCGCGCAGCAGGTCGCCCGCCGCCTCGGCGAGCACGTCGGCCTCGCGCCGCCTCTGCTCCGCGTCGTACTGCCGATGGCGCGCGCGGGCCGCGAGGGCACTGACGACGACTGCGGTGACGACAAACACGGCGAGCGCGAGCCAGTTCGCGCCGTCGCGGAGCTGGAACGTGTGCGTCGGCGGGAGGATGAACCAGTTGAAGGCGAGCATGCTCGCGATCGATACCGCGATCGCGAGCTCTATCCCCCACACGACCGCAACCGGCAGAACGGCGAAGAGGTAGAGGACGCTCAGTCCGAGCGCGGGGACGTGGGGATCGAGAAGCGCGACCGCGGCCGTGACGAGCGTCACGGCCGCCGCGCTTGCGAGAACACCGGTTGCCACCCTGCGCATCGGCGCGAACGGTACTCCGTCAAAGGCCGGTACCTGGTACCGCCTGCGGCGGAACCAGGTACCTACTTCGGCCGCCGAGTTATCCGTGAATCGAGATGAGCAGCGGGACGATCAGGATCGCGACGATGTTCGTGATCTTGATCATCGGGTTGATCGCCGGGCCGGCGGTGTCCTTGTACGGGTCGCCGACCGTGTCGCCGGTGACCGCCGCCTGGTGGGCCGACGAGCCCTTGCCGCCGTAGAGCCCATCCTCGATCAGCTTCTTCGCGTTGTCCCAGGCGCCGCCGCCCGATGTCATCGCGATCGCGAGGAACAGACCCGTGACGATCGTCCCGATCAGGAGGCCACCAAGCATCTGGGCGTTGATGATCCCCACAACGATCGGGAAGGCGATCGGCACGATCGCGGGCAGGATCATCGAGCGGATCGCCGAGCTGGTGACGATGTCGATCGCCGGCCCGTACTGCGGCCGCTCGGTGCCCTCCATGATCCCGGGGTGCTCGCGGAACTGGCGGCGCACCTCCTCGACGACCTCGCCGCCGACGCGGCCGACCGCCTGCATGGCGAGCGACGCGAAGAGGAACGGCATGAGGCCGCCGATGAACAGGCCGGCGATGACCCACGCGTTCGAGAGGTCGAACGTGAGATGCGACAGTGCCGAGCCGATCGACGCCTGCGCATGCAAGCCGTTCGCGTAAGAGCCGAACAGGACGAGTGCGGCGAGCGCGGCGGAGCCGATCGCGTAGCCCTTCGTCACGGCCTTCGTCGTGTTGCCGACGGCGTCGAGCGGATCGGTGATCGCGCGCACCTCGTCCGGCAGGTCGGCCATCTCGGCGATGCCGCCGGCGTTGTCGGTGACCGGGCCGTACGCGTCGAGCGCGACGATCAGGCCGGTCATGGAGAGCTGCGCCATGACGGCGACGCCGATCCCGAACAGGCCGGCGAGGTGGTTGGCGACAAGGATCCCGATCGCGATTACGACCACCGGCAGCGCCGTCGCCTGCATTCCGACGGCGAGACCCTCGATGATGTTCGTCGCGTGGCCGGTCTGGGAGGAGCGCGCGATCGACTTGACGGGATTCCAGCGAGTGCCCGTGTAGAACTCCGTGATCCCGACGAGCAGCGCGGTGATCGCAAGGCCGATCAGCGCCGAGCCGTAGAGCTCGCCGAACGAGTACGACACGACGGCGCCGTGCAGACCACCGACGAAGACGTGCCCGACGAAGGCCTTGATCACCGGGATGAAGATCAGCGCCGAGATGGCCGTGGCGACGAGAACCGCGCGGTAGAGGGCGTTCATCACGTTGCCGCCGGGCCGAACGCGCGCGAACTGGACGCCGATGATCGAGGCGATGATCGAGACGGCGCCGATCGAGAGCGGCAGGAGCCAGAGGCTCTTGCCCGCGCCTGCAGCCGTCGTGACGCCTAGCAGCATCACCGCGACCGCGGTGACGGCATACGTCTCGAACAGGTCGGCGGCCATGCCGGCGCAGTCGCCGACGTTGTCACCGACATTGTCGGCGATCACGGCCGGGTTGCGCGGATCGTCTTCGGGAATGCCCGCTTCGACTTTGCCGACGAGGTCGGCGCCGACGTCAGCGGCCTTGGTGAAGATGCCGCCGCCCAGACGGGCGAAGACGGAGATCAACGAACCGCCGAAGCCGAGGCTGATGAGCGCGCCGACGTCCTTGGTGAGGGCGTAGAAGCCCGCGACCGCGATGATGGCGAGGCCGACGACCAGGAGGCCGGTGACGGTGCCGCCTTTGACGGCCATGTCGAGCGCCGCGGCCATGCCGCTCTTGGCGGCTTCCGTCGTGCGGACGTTGGCCTTCACGGAGACCATCATGCCGACATAACCGGCCAGGGCGGAAAAGACCGCACCGACCACGAAACCTTCGGCGGAGGTGAGGCCGAGACCGGCCCAGATGACGAGCGCCAGGGCGACCGCCACATAGGCGAGCGTCCGGGTCTGGCGACCGAGGTAGGCTTTGGCGCCTTCCTGGATGGCGGCGGCGATC
>JBOGZQ010000170.1:0-9507 GCA_050697375.1 Gaiellaceae bacterium
GCCTTCAGCTCGGCGACGTCGTTCGGGACGATGATCGTGCAGACGCCGCGGTGGTCGAGCGCGATGCGGCAGGCCCGGTCGACGAGCTGGCGGGCCTGCTCCGGGACCATGCAGACCTGGACGTACACCGAGACGTCCTTGAACAGGACCTGGAGGTCGACCTCCTGCTGGTAGTGCGAGCCGAGGGAGGAGCGCTTCTGCTGGCCGACGATCGCGACGACCGGAACGTGGTCGAGCTTCGCGTCGTACAGGCCGTTGAGGAGGTGGATCGCGCCCGGGCCGGAGGTGGCCATGCAGATGCCGACGGTGTCCGGGCCGGAGAACTTCGCATGGCCGCACGCCATGAACGCCGCCATCTCCTCGTGGCGCGTCTGGATGAACTCGGGGTCGCCGTCGGCACGGTCGAGCGCTCCGAGGAAGCCGTTGATCCCGTCGCCGGGATAGCCATAGATGCGGTGGACGCCCCACTCGCGGAGGCGGGAAAGCACGAAGTCGGAGACGTGATCGCTCATGCAGGGGCGGATACCCGCCCCGCCGCGAGTTAACCGTGTGCCGCGATGAACTCCAACGTGCGCCTCCAGGCGTCGTCGGACGCGTCCTGGAACTCCTCCTGCTTGCGGTCGAAGAAGCTGTGCGGCGCGCCTTCGTACTCGACGAGCTCGTGCTCGACGCCGGCTGCGGTGAGCGCCTCGTCGAAAGCGGCGTTCTCCTCGTGCGGGATGTTGGCGTCGGCGCCTGCCTGGAGCGCGAGGATCGGCGTCGCCATGCGGGCGGCGTCCTCGAGCGGCGGGCGGCCGTAGAAGCCGACGGCGCCTGCGAGCCCGTGGCCGGCTGCGGCGGAGAGCCACGAGTTGCGCCCGCCCATGCAGAAGCCGACGGTGAAGACCGTCGTCGCGCCGTTCTCGCGGAGATATGCGACGCACGCGGCGACGTCGGCCTGGATCTGCTCCGGCGCCGTCTGCTCGCGGTGAGGGGCCCAGTCGAAGTCCTCGCCGCGCTTCTCCACGCCCGCCGTCCGGCCGTAGTAGTCGAAGGCGACGGCCGCGTACCCGCGCTCGGCGAAGCGGAGTGCGAGCTCCTCGTAGAAGCGGTACAGGCCGCGGACGTCGGGGAGGATGACGATCCCCGCCGCCGCGTTCTCGTCGGGCGCGGCGGCGAACGCGGCGAAGCGGCTGCCGTCGGCCGCCTCGAGGACGAGGTCGTCGTGCGAGACCGCCGCGCCGGAGATGGCCGGAATCGGGGGCAGAGAGTCGCTGTCGAAGCACATCCGGGGAGGATCCTACGAGTCGGCGGCGTATCCGGGCGGCGATGGCCGAGGAGCAGTCGCACCGCGAGGAGATGAACGCGGCGATTCGCGCCCAGCGCGAGCGGCAGGGGACGACGACGCCTCCGAAGTCCGCTCGTGGCAAATCGCCGGTAGTTCGCTTCGTGGCACGCCTGCGCGGCAAGTAGCGTTCCCCTCGATGAGACGGAGCGCCGCGTGAGGCTGGTGCTCGTCGTCGTCGGCGTCTTCGTGTTCGCAGGCGCGGTGCCGGGGCCGGCAGCCGCGCATGTGGGCAAGACCCTGCCGGTCGCGACGGACTTCACCGCGCGCATCACGGCGCCGGTGCCGGGTATCACCTCGAAGGTCGCCGACGGCGATCAGTCGCTATGGGTGCGCGCGCCGGCAACCGGTGTCGTCGACGTCCCGGGGATCCTCGGCGAGCCGCTCCTTCGCTTCGACGGACGTGGAGTCTGGCTCAACCTCCGCTCTCCCACGGCGCAATCGGATCGCATCGACCGCACCGAGCTGCGCCCCTCGGCCAGCGGGTGCCTCCGCTCTGGCACCGGGTGACGAGCGGCCACTCATATCTCTGGCACGAGCACCGCCTGCACGCGCTCGAACCGGTCGCGCGTACCGCCGGCTCCGCCGGCCCGTGGTTGGTGCCGTTCGTCGTCGACGGGCGCCCGCGCAGCCTCCGCGGCGTCCTCGAGTACAGCGCGCCGGGACCCGTTTGGGCGTGGATCGCGGTACCGGTGATGCTCGCGCTCGTTGCCGCAGCCGGTGCGTTGCGCTCGGCGGCCACCCTCATCGTGCTCGGGCTCGCAGCGACCGCCGCTGTCTGGGCGATCCGCGTCGGGCGCGAGCTCTATGGCCGGCCGACGGTCCCGGTCGTGGGCTGGGTCGAAGTCGCGATCACGTGCCTGATCGGGGGCCTGTTCCTCTTCGGCCTGACCAGGAGAAATGGGGGGACGCGCGTCTTCACCGCCTTCTTCGTCGGCTTCGGCGCGCTGTACGAGGGGTTGACGATGCTGCCGCTCCTCACGCACGCGATCGCGCTCAATGCGCTCCCGACCACTCTTGCCCGCATTCTCGAAGTCGTCGTGGTCGTCGCTGGAATCGGCACGCTGGCGGGCAGCGTCTTCCGGCCGCTACTCGAGGAGGAGCCGGCGCATTGACCTCAAGGAGGCGGAAAGAGATAGCTCCGGTGCGGGGGGATGAACGGCCCGGTCTCGAGGACGAGCTCGTCCCCGTTGCGCAGCGGCAGGTCGCGCGGGTCGCCGCGCACGCGCAGGCCGTTTCGAAAGAGGGAGACGACGCCGTGGAAGCTCAGCAGTCCACGCCGCCCGAGCGGCATGCCCCACACCGCGAAGACCGAGCCGAGCCGAGCCGCGCGGTCGAAGTGGACCACGCCGGTCGGCGCCGTCGTCCACTCGTGCGCACGGCAGTCCGCGCTGCGCACGCCGACGCGCGCGGGGATGACGATCGCGAAGCCGTTCGCGAACAGCTCGAGGTGCACGCGCTTGGCCGGAGCGCCGCCGATCACCGCGCACGGCGCGTGCATCGCGGGGCGCGGCTGATACTTCGGCCCCACTCCGATCGGCGTCGGTACCGGCATGCCCTCGAGGCTACCGCGCTCGTCTGTCTCCTCGCCAGCGCCGTCCATGCTGCGGGTGCGGTGAAGCATGCGTAGACGACTCGTGCTCCTCGCAGCCGTCCTCGCCGCCGCAGCTGCGCCGCGGCTCGCGCGCGCCGACGGCGATCCCGCGAGCGACTACCTCCTCGTGCAGCGCGTCTTCTTCTCGTACGAGCTCGCGACCTACCCGCGGCAGAAGCAGGCGCTGACGAAGGCGGTCTCGGCCGCGAACAAGAGCGGGTACAAGATCCGAGTCGCGGTCATCGCCGGCACGTACGACCTCGGCTCGATCACTGTCCTCTGGCGGAAGCCGCGGACATACGCGAGGTTCCTAGGCGCCGAGCTCTCGTTCGTCTACAAGCAGCGGCTGCTCGTCGTCATGCCGAACGGTTTCGGCTTCAACTGGCCGAAGCACTCGTCCGCGGCGGCGTATACGGTGCTCGCGAAGCTGAAGGTGCAGCGCGGCGGCGCCGGGCTGCTCGAGTCCGCGACAGCGGCCGTCGAGGCGCTCGAGAAGGCCGGATGAAAACGGTCGCCCTTCTGCTCGCATGCACGCTTGCCGCCGTCGCAGCTCAGACGGCGCGCGCCGACGGCGACCCGGCGAGCGACTACCTCCTCGGCTCGAAGGTCTTCCTTCCGTACGACGCGAAGTTCCCGCCGAAAGGGGAAGCGCGGTTCACGGCGCTCGTCGCGGCCGCGAACAAGGCCGGGTTCAATGTCCGCGTCGCACTCATCTGGAGCGACTACGACATGGGCTCGGTGACGTCGCTCTGGCGCAAGCCGCACACGTACGCGAAGTTCCTCGGCCTGGAGCTCTCGTTCGTCTACAAGCAGCGGCTGCTCGTCGTCATGCCGAACGGCTTCGGCTTCAACTGGCCGAAGCACTCGACCACGTCGGAATATGCGCTGCTGGCGAAGATTCCGACCGGCCCCAGCCCGGCGGCGCTGCTGACGGCGGCGACGGCCGCCGTGACGAAGCTCGCCGCCGCGGTCGGCGTCCACGTGACGACTCCCGTACACGTGACGACGCCCGCGCAGCGGAACACCCATGACCGCGAGGTCATCCTCGCAGCCGTCCTCGGCGCGCTGGCCCTCGCCGCGGCCGCGCGCTACCTCATCCGTCGCCGCCGGAGCTAGTAGCTCTTCTTGTCCGCGCGCTTCTCGGCGCGCTTCTCTTTCAGCGACTTCTGCGGAGCTTTCTTCGCGAGCTTCTTCTGCTTGTCGGCGCCCTTCATGCCGGAGAGCTTACGCGCACCGGCCGGACGGCGCTAGCCGCCGCTGCTGCTGCCGCCGCTGTCGCTCACGAGGTGGAGCATCTTGAACATCGGCAGGTACATGGCGATGAGGATGATGCCGACCATGATCCCGACGCCGATCATCATCAGCGGCTCGATGATCGAGGTGAGCGACGAGACGGCGGCGTCGACCTCTTCCTCGTAGAAGTCGGCGATCTTCGTCAGCATCTTCTCGAGCTCGCCGGTCTCCTCGCCGATCTTCACCATCTGGCTGACCATGGGCGGGAACACGGGGTTCTCGATCAGCGGCTGCGCGATCGGGACGCCCTCGTGCACCTTCACCCGAACGCCCGCAAGCGCCTCCTCGACCACCCAATTGCCGGCGGTCTGGCCGGTGATCTCGAGCGCCTTGATGATGTCGACGCCGGCCGCGACGAGGGTCGAGAGCGTCCGCGAGAAGCGCGCCATCGTCACCTTGCGCACGGTGTCGCCGATCTTCACCGGGAGGCGCAGCTTCAGCCGGTCCCACTGCTTGCGCCCGTTCTCGGTCCGCTTCCAGCGGAAGAAGCTCCAGATGCCGGCCGGAATCAGGAGCAGGACGTACGGCGCGCTCTTGAGCAGGTTCGACGCGTCGACGACGTACTGCGTCAGCGTCGGCAGCTGCCCGTTCAGGGTCTTGAAGATGCCCTGGAAGATCGGGACGAGGAAGAGCAGCATCCCGATGAGCACGAGCGTCGCAAAGATGACCACCATCGTCGGGTAGACCATCGCGCTCTTGATCCGGCGGCGAATCCCTTCCTGCTTCTCGATCTGGAACGCGACGCGGTCGAGGACGATGTCGAGGATGCCGGCCGCCTCACCGGCCTCGACCATCGCGACGTACAGGCGCGAGAAGACGCGCGGGTGCCTCAACATCGCCTCCGAGAGCAGGAGGCCGCCCTCGACGTCGGAGCGGAGCTGCCTCACGACGGCCGCGAGCGCCGGGTCGTCGGTCTGCTGCTCGAGGATGACGAGCGAGCCCACGACGTTGAGGCCGGCCTCGATCATCGTCGCGAACTGCCGCGAGAACACCTGGAGCGACTTCGGCTTGACCTTGGTGTTGCCGCCGAGTTTGAGGCCCGAGCTTTCGCCGTCCGCGCCGCTGATCTCCCGCAGCGATTCTGCGAGCAGCCCCTTCAGGCGCAGCTGTTCACGCGCACCGGCAAGGTCGGGGGCGGTGATCTCCCCGGTGGCCTCCATGCCCTGCGCGTTGATGGCCGAATAGGCGAAGGAGCCCACGAACTCGCTATCGGCACCGCCGCCGACAGGCTTGAGCGGCGGCCGGCAAAGCCGGCCCGCCTCTTATGGTCGGCATCGCGAGCGACGCCTTGGAGAAGGATCACGCCGCGGGGCCGCGAACGTCCCCGCCATGGTCAGGAAGCTCGGGGACCCGCAGCGGCAGATGGACGAGGAGATCGGCCACATCCGCGGGCTCGTCCTCATCCGGAAGATGCTCGCCGAGCGCGGTGCGCCCGAGGCGGAGCTGCGGGAGTGCGATGCCGTGATCATGCGCTGCCGCAGCGATCTCGCGGAGCTCGCCGTGCGCGCGGCAGCCTGAGGAGGCTCGGCTACGGCGTCGACGGGATGACCGACGGAGTCGTGCTCGTCGGCGTAGTCGTCCCCGCCGTCGTCGACGTCGGGATCTGCGTCTCCTGCGACTCGAGGAGCAGCGTGTAGCGGGTGCCGTCGGCGGTGTTCTGGAGCGTCACCGGCGTCCCCATGACGAGGTTCAAGCTGGGAGCGCCGTCGGCGTACGTGCCGCCGGAGATCGCGACCTTCGCGCTCTTCTGCGTGAGCGAGACGAGATGGAAGAGCGCACCGGCCTCGCTGAAGACCGTGCCCGACAGCGGGAAGTCCGTGTTGACCTGCACGCGCATCAGCTCGCCGTTCACCGAGATGACTGCAGAGGTCGGCGGCGGCGCGGGCGGCGCAGGCGGCGTCTTCGAGGCCGTCGACGTACTCGTCTTCTTCTTCGGCGCCGCCGACGAGGCCGGCGACGAGCTCCCGCCTGCCACCGGCTGAATGGCGTCGTTGAACGGATCCTTGCTCGCGAAGTGCGCGAACTGGGTCAGCTGGCCGGGATCGGCCTGCACCTGGACGGCATTGACGAGCGACGATGCCCCGATTGAGGGCGCTGCCACCGGCGGGGGCAGGGTCGAGCTGGAGGACGGGGTCGACGCAGGCGCAGTGGGATTGGCCGCAGGCGCAGCGGAGGCGGACGAGTTCACGACCGGCGGCGCCGGATGCGGGTTCATCATCTTGAGCGTCTTCGGCACCTCGAGGACGAGCACGAGCCCGAGCACGCCGCAGAGCACGATGGCGAGCTTCTTCTGTTTCTTCGCCTTCGCCTGCCGGCGATCGAGGTGGACGTTCTTCTTCTTCGCCATCAGGGAGTCGCTCCCGCGGCAGACGCCCCGGATGCGGCCGTCGTGGTCGTGGTGCCCGTCGTCGTCGCGCCCGGCGAAGCGGACGCCGGCGCCGTCGAGCCGTAGACATACGTGTCGAGCGAGATCGTGGCCGCCAGCGCACCGACGGCCGGCGCCAGCTGGACGCTGTTCACGCTGAAGATTCGCCCGGTCGCCTCCAACGCGCCGTTGCGGACGTAGACGGAGTCGCGCAGCCGGTAGAGGAGGTCGGTGATCGAGTAGAAGTTGCCGTTCGCCGTCAGCGCGATCGAGACCGTCGTAAACGGCGTCGTCGACGACGACGAGCTCGACGTGCTCGGCGTCGGCGAGATCGACTGGAGCGAGACGCCCGACGCCTTGGCGATCTGGTCGATCTGGAGCAGCAGGTCGGGCATGTCCTGGATGGACGGCATGGCGGTCTCGAGCCGGTAGATGTCCGCCGTCTTGATCGTCGGCGCGCCGGTCGCGCTGCGGGCGGTTGCTGCGCGCGAAAGGTCGTCCGAGATCTGCTGGCGCGCCAACGCCGTCTGCGAGTTGAGACTGGAGATCTGCTTCTGCTTCGGGCTGATGATGACGAGGTAGCCGAGAGCGAGCACGAGAACGCCGCAAAGAGCGACGACAGCGACGAGCGCGTTCTTCGGCATGGAGACGTTCTTCTTCACGGCTATGCCCCTGCCGTCGTCGTCGTGGTGGCGGCCGGGGCGACGGTCGGCGGCGCCGTCGAAACGGCACCCTTCACGTTCGCCGTGATCGTGAACTGGACGAGCTTCTCCTGGAGAGCCGTCGGCCCGAGCGTCACCCCGGTCAGGTCGGGAATCAGCGCCATACGCGCGAGCAGACGAGCGACGCTGTCGTACGAATACGTCACACCGGTCAGGTTCAGCCCGGCGCCGGAGTGACCGGCCGTCGGCAGGTTGAGCGAGAGCGCGGTGAGCTGAACGTCGCTCGGGAGAACGAGCGAGAACTCCCGGAGGATCCGGTCCCAGGCGATGCGGGACGAGAGCGCGCTCGAAACCGCATCGAGGCGCGGCTGCATCTGCTCGGCGACGGCGACCGGCGGTGGCGCGACCTTCGGCGCGGCGGGCGGCAGCGGCGTCGCAGCGAGCTGGATCTTGGCGGCGTTGAGCGTCTTCTGCGCGCTCGACACGCGGGCCGTCTCGAGGAGGTTGCCTCCCCCGATGGCGACAACGGCGACGACGCCGCTGATCGCCGCCGCGAGAACGGCAGGCTGCGGCGCGCTGCGAGGAGCGCGGCCGGCTGCTTCGCTCGGGAGGAGATTGACGGCGCGCACGACTAGTCCTCGATCCCCAGGCCGATGGCGATGGCATACGAGCCGAGCTCCTCGTCGACCGCGAGCTTCTTCGGCACCTTGAGCCGCGCGAGCGGGTCGCCGACGCGGACGCGGACGCCGATGAGCGACTGGAGCTCGGCGGCGAGGCCGATGAGGCCTGCGGTGCCGCCGGTGATCACGATCTCGCCGATGCCGAGCGAGCCCGGCTGGTGCTGGTAGAACTGGAGCGACGATACGAGCTCGCGCGCGAAGGCTTGAACCTGGCGGCGAACCGCGTCCACCGCGAGCCCGTACTGCTCCGGCGAGATCCCTTCCGGAACGGCCGCCGACTCGAGGGAGACGAGCCGCTTCATCTGCTCCACCTCGGAGGGCGCGAGGTCGAGCGCGCGCGCGATCGCGACGCTGAGCGTGGCGCCGCCCCACTCGATGACGCGCGTGAACTCGCAGATGCGGCCGTCCGAGACCGCGAACGTCGAGCGGTCGTGGCCGATCGACACCGCGACGAGGGCGGAATCGGCCGCAGTCTCCTCCCCGCGCGGCGCACCGAGCGCGCGCAGGAGCGCGAATGCCTCGAGATCGACGCCGGCGAGCGAGATGCCGGCGCGCTTGCACGCGGAGACGTAGCGGTCGACGAGCTCGCGGTACGCGACGACGAGCAGGACGCGCTGGATCGTCGTCCCGTCCTCGTCCGTGCTCTCGCCGAGGACGTGGTAGTCGAGGACTGCCTCGTCGAGCGGGATCGGCAGTGTTTCCTGCGCGCGGAAGCGAATCGCGTTCTCGAGCTGCTTCTCGTCGTCGATGCCGACGAGGTCGAAGATGCGAACGCCGATGCGGTTGCTCGCGATGCCGAGGCGCACGTTCTTGCGTGGCAGCTTGTTGCGAGCGAAGAACTGCTTGAGCGCGAGCGCAAGCGCCTCCGGGTCGCGGACCTCGCCGCCGACGACGACGCCCTGCTCGAGCGGGTACCGGGCGACCTGGACGAGCTCGGCGGCGCCGTTGTTGACGACGCGCGCAGCCGCGAGCTGCGACGCGCCGACCTTCAGGCCGACGAGGCGCTTGACCTGGTGCCCACCGTGCGACTTCGCCTGCGACTTCGGCAACGAGATCTTGACGTCGCGCAGATGCGTGCGGGGCTTCTTCGCCTTCGGCGCCTTCTCGGGCTTCTCGGCCTTCGGCTCCTTCGCCTTCTTCTTCGATCCCCCGAGCTCACGCTTCCAGATCGAGGTCTTCTCCGCCTTCGCCTTTGGCACAGGGGCGGCCGCGGGCGCGGGGGTGGGCGTGCGCCCAGCAGCCGCCGCCGGCGTCGCGGGAGCGGGCTCCGGCTCGGCAACGGGCTCGGGCGGCAGCTCCGGCTTCGCGAGCCAGGTCTCCGCCTTCGGCCCCGCCACCGCAGCGGCTGCGTCGACGTCGCGCAGCGCCTCCTCCGCGAGCGCGTCGATCTCCTTCTTCCACTCCTGGCGCCGCCGGAACGAGATCTCCTTGTGCCAGATCGAGTCGCTGTGCTCGTGGCCGTCCGCATCCGGCTTCCGGCGGAAACTGATCTCCTTCTTCCAGATCGAGACGGGCGGCTCCGCCGTCTGGCCCTCCGACGGCGGCTCGGCCGGCTTGCGCCGGAAGCTGATCTCCTTCTTCCAGATCGA
>JBOGZQ010000171.1:0-2571 GCA_050697375.1 Gaiellaceae bacterium
GCCTTGAAGGTCGAGTTGACGAGGTCCTTGTTCGCCGGCGTCGGGTCGGCGATCGCGACAGCGGCGGTGAGCTCCATCATCGGGTACGACGACCACATGCTCGGGAGCTGCCCGTCGTCGGGGTCCCGGTTGTCGTACCAGCCCTTCTTGGCGTTCCACCATCCCTGCTGCATCTGCACGATGCCTTGCTCGGCCGTCTGGAGGAAGGTCGCGCGCTCGGCCACCAGCGTGGCGTGTGCCGGCAACGGGATGCTGATGCTCGCCAGGGCGAGCGCGAGTAACCGACCCACGCCTAAACGATACGCTCTGCGCATGGCGACGACAGAGACGAACCACGAGCTCGGCCTCCAGGTGCAGGAGGAGGCGAAGCGCTACGTCCTCCATTCCTGGTCGGTGCAGAACGCGATCAACCCGATCCCGGTCGCGGGCGCGGAGGGCCGCTACTTCTGGGACTACGACGGGAAGCGGTACCTCGACTTCGCGTCGCAGCTCGTCAACGTCTCGATCGGCCACCAGCACCCGAAGCTCGTCGCCGCCATCAAGGAGCAGGCGGACAAGCTCTGCACGATCGGCCCGCCGATGGCGACCGAGCCGCGCTCGACGCTGGCGCGCCTCGTCTCGGAGGTGACGCCCGGCGACCTGTCGATGACGTTCTTCACGAACGGCGGCGCCGAGGCGAACGAGAACGCCATCCGCCTCGCGCGCTGGTACACGGGCCGGCATAAGATCGTCGCCCGCTATCGCAGCTACCACGGCGCGACCGCGGGCTCGCTCACGCTCACCGGCGACCCGCGCCGCTGGCCGTCGGAGCCCGGCATCCCCGGCATCGTGCGCATGTTCGACCCGTACACGTATCGCTGCCCCGCCGGCCACCCCGATCCGTGCCCCGTCTGCACGGGCGCGCCGCACCTGGAGGAGATCCTCCAGTACGAGGGCGCGCACACCGTCGCCGCGGTCATCCTCGAGACGGTCACGGGGACGAACGGGATCATCGTCCCGCCCGACGGCTACCTCCAGTCGATCCGCGACGTGTGCGACCGGCACGGGATCCTGCTCATCGCCGACGAAGTGATGGCGGGGTTCGGCCGCACCGGCAAGTGGTTCGCGGTCGACAACTGGGACGTCGTCCCCGACATCCTCACGATGGCGAAGGGGATCAACTCAGGCTACGTGCCGCTCGGAGCGATGTCGGTGCGCGAGCCGATCGCCGCGTGGCTCCAGGACAAGTACTTCGCCGGCGGCTTGACGTACAGCGGGCACCCGCTCGCGTGCGCGGTCGGCGTCGCGTCGATCGAGGCGTTCCGCGAGGAGGGAATCGTCGAGCACGCGGCCGAGATGGGGCCGGTGTTCCGCGAGGCGCTCGAGGGGCTCGCGGCGAAGCATCCGTCGATCGGCGAGGTGCGCGGCCTCGGTTGCTTCTGGGGTCTCGAGCTCGTGAAGAGCCGGACGACGCGCGAGCCGCTCGTCCCGTTCAACGCGGGCGGCGAGGCTGCCGCGCCGGTGACGCGGCTGGCGAAGGCGGCGCTCGAGCGCGGCCTCTACCTCATGACGCACTGGAATGTCGTCATGGTGTGCCCGCCGCTGACAGTCACGCAGGATGAAATGGCCGAGGGCATCGCCATACTCGACGACGTCCTTGCAATCGCAGACGAGCACTACGTCGACTGAGGCCTGCCCCCGCTGCAGCGCCGAGATGCACTTCGTCCACGGCACGTTTCAATGCCCTCGATGCAAGTTCAAGTGGGGTTGTTGTGAAGGCGAGACCGGCGAATGTCGAGAGACCTTGAAGCCCTAGAGGAATCCGATCTCGACCTGCGCGTCGCGCTCGTCTGGCTCGTGCGAGACGAGGTCGGGATCCCTGACGACGACCTGAACGCCGCGCGACGGCGCGCGATGTTCGTCCTCGCAGCCGGCGGCGACCCGCACCGCGACCTCGGCTACGACTCGGTCGCGGCCGAGCGCCTCGCCGGCGAGCTCGACTCGCCCGAGCGGCGGCAGGCGCTCACGGCAGCGCTCGACCGGCTCATGCCCGAGGCGGAGGGCCTCCCGGGCATCACAGCCTCCCTCGGCGTCCTGCGCTCGCAGCCGGATCTGGCCTGGCGCAGCCTCGCGCTCGCGCTCCTCGCGGACGAGCTCGCAGAGGGATAGCGGCTCGCCGAAACCCCGCCTACACTGCCGGAAAGCCCGTCTTCTTCCGCAGCAGCCGCAGCCGTAAGCACCTCGAGTCCCAATCCTCCGCGCCGCCTCCACCCGTACTCGCGGGTCGACGCGCCGTACTTCCGAAGCCCGGGCTTCTATGTCCGGATCGGCGGCCTGGCCATCGTCGTCGGCATCGTCATCTGCCTGCTCGTCCTGCGCGCCTGGTCGATCCAGGTCCTGCACGGGCCGCAGTACAAGGTGCAGGCGACGCACCAGGCGTTCCGCACCGTCGACCTGATCGGCCCGCGCGGCGCGATCGTCGACGACAAGGGACGCCTGCTCGCGAACACGATCGGCCGGGTCGTCGTCGTCGCCGACCCGGGGACGCTCGGCTCGTCCGACACGCACGGCTGGCATCCGTCGTCCGCCGGC
>JBOGZQ010000172.1:0-5338 GCA_050697375.1 Gaiellaceae bacterium
GCGTGGTTCTCGAAGCCGGCGACCGGCCCGAGGTCCGTCTCGAGGAGGACGTTCCCGATCATCCGCTTGTCGCCGGCGACGGTCTCGAGCGGCAGCAGGCCGACGCCCGGCATGTCGTCGCCGTGACGGCCGCGGTAACCGCGTCCGAGCAGCTGGTAGCCGCCGCAGACGGCGAGGAACGCTGCGCCGCCCGCATGTGCCTCCTTCAGCGGCTCCGATTTCGCCGCGAGGTCGCGCGAGACGAGCAGCTGCTCGCGGTCCTGTCCGCCGCCGAGGTAGTAGAGGTCGTGGTCGCCCGGCCGGATCGCGTCGCCGATCTCGATCTCGTCGACGTCGAGCTGGTGCCCGCGCCACCCGGCGCGCTGCGCGAGCACGGCGATGTTGCCGCGATCGGCATAGATGTTGAGGAAGTCGGGATAGAGGTGACCTACGCGGATGTTCATGCGGCGCGCTCCCAGTACGGGCGCGCGAGGCCGCGCGCGGCGACGATGCGCTGCAGGCCGAGCATCGCGGTGTAGGTGGGGAGGACGACGAGCTCGCCGCCGGCCGGGGTCAGCTCGAGCCCGCGGTCGAGCGCGCGCTCGAGCGACGGCTCGACGTCGATCGCGCGCTCGTCGAGGCCGCCGTACTTGCAGCGGAGCGCGAGCTCGGCCGCGCGGTCGCCGCTCGCGACGAGCCGGTCGAGGCCGCCGAGGAGCGGCTCGAAGTCGACGTCCCAGATCCACGAGACGTCGCGGCCGTCGGCGATCCCGTCGTTGAGCGCGACGACGGCGACGCGCGGCGCACCGCCGTCGACGAGCGTGCGCACGACCTCGTTCGCACCGGCGGGGTTCTTGACGAGGAGGAGCAGAAGCGTCTTGTCGCCGACGGCGATCCGCTCGAAGCGGCCGAACGCGGCACGGAAGCGCGCGAGCCCGGCGGCGATCTCGTCCGCGCTCGAGCCGAGCGCATGAGCGAGCGCCGCTGCGCCGACGGCGTTGTAGACGTTGTAGAGACCGGGGAGCGCGAGCTCGACGCGGGTCGTCCCGTCGGGGAGGTGGAGGTCGAACGCGGCCGACTCGAGCCCGTGCAGCTCGATCGCGCGCGCGGCGACGTCGAGCGGCGGACGGCGGCGGTGCCCGTTCGGGCAGCGGTAGTCGCCGAGGTGGCCGACGTACGCCGCCGCGTATGTGTACGGCGCGCCGCAGACGTCGCAGTACTTCGAGTCTGCGGCGTGCTGAAGCGACGGCCGCGCGACGCTGGGGTCGTCGATCCCGAAATGGATGCCCGCGCGGAGGTTGCCGACAAGGGGGTCGTCGGCGTTGACGACGACGGTCGTCTCCTCCGGCAGCGCCTCGACGGCAGTGCGCCACTGCTCGGCGACGAGCTCGAGCTCGCCGTACCGGTCGAGCTGGTCGCGGAAGAGGTTCCCGAGAAGGACGGCGCGGGGTTGCACCCGGCGCATCACCTCCGGGAGCGCCGCCTCGTCCACCTCGAGGAGCCCGAGCTCGGCGCCGGCGGCGGCGAGGAGGGTGGAGGCGACGCCGGAGAGGAGGTTCGCGCCCGAGCGGTTGTGCGCGAGCCGGAAGCGGGGCCGGAGGATCTCCGCGGCCATCGCGGCGGTCGTCGTCTTCCCGTTCGTCGCCGAGATGGTCACCGTCCCGGCAGGGAGGCGTGCGGCGAGGCGGTCGACCGCGCCGGGGTCGAGGACGGAGAGGAGCTTCCCCGGCACGGTCATCCCGGCTCCCGCGCCGACGAGCCGCGAGAGGCCGGCGACTCCGCGGGCGGCGGCGACCTCGAGTCCGAGCGGAACGTGCATCCGGCGGAAAATAGCCGCGCGCGGGTTCACTTGCGGATTATCCAACCTGATCTACCATACTTGTCATGCCCCAGAAGCCCCGTTTCCGTGCGGTGGCGCAGATCGACCCGAGCAAGCTCGCCGAGTTCCAGGCGGGAATCCGCAAGCGGTACACCGACGACCAGATCGTCGGGGAGCTGCAGGCGTGCGCCGAAAGGCTGGGCCGCTCGCCGACGATGCGCGAGTTCGCGGCGGACGCGCAGACGACGGTGCACCCGCAGACGGTGATCGAGCACTTCGGCTCGTGGAACAACGCGAAGCGCGCCGCCGGCCTCGTCCCGCGCCGCTTCGCGACGCGCGAGGAGCTGCTCGGCTTGCTGCGCGCGCTCGGCGACGAGCTCGGCCGGCCGCCGACGGCGAGGGACATCGACGAGCACAAGGGGAAGCTTCCCTCGAAGTCGCTCTACTGGCACACGTTCGGGTCGTTGACGAACGCACTGCGCGAGGCGGGCTTCGACATCCCGGTGGGGGAGGAGCGGCTCGAGCGCGCGGTCGAGCAGGGAGCCGCGATGGCGCGCACGCTCGGGCGGCTGCCGAAGTTTGCCGACTGGGCGGAGGCGCGCAAGGCGGACGACTCGCTCATGACCGAGTGGCAGGTGTACCGGCTGCTCGACGCGCGCCGCGGCGCATGGTCGACGTTCCAGTTCCTCGTCCGCGAGCTGCTCGAGGAGCGCGGCGCCACTGTCGCGCCCGATGGCACGTTGAAGAAGAAGCGTTAAGCCGCGGCCAACGCGGCGAGCCGCTCGAGGCAGGAGACGCCCTCGCCCGGCGCCCGAACTGCCGGGAGCGGCTTGCCCGGTTCCTGGAAGCCCGGGTCGGGGCTGAAGCGCTCGTTGCGGACGACCTTGGCCGCGTTCATCGCGAGGAAGGTCCCGTCCTCGAGCTCGCGCTTCTTCAGGCGGACGTGCCCGTACTCCTCGACCACCTCGAGCGCGGTGCGCGTCGAGGCGAAGAACAGCTCGTGCTTGCCGGCGCCGAGCCAGAGTGGGCGGCCGATGCCGCGCGCGGCGAAGACCGTCCCCGGCTCGCGCTCGTCGAGCCACGCGGTCGCCATCGAGCCGAGCAGCGCCTCGAACGCGGCGGGCTCGTTCCGCGAGTGAGCGGCGAGGGCGAAGATCGCCTCCGAGTCGACCGTCATCCGCGGCTCGGCGCGGGCGCAGTCGAAGCAGGAGAGGAGCTCGTCGTCGTTGACGATGATCCCGTTGTGGATCCCGACCACCGGGCCGTGCCGGACCGGGTGGTTGTTCGCCGCGATCGAAGGGTGGCCCTTCGTGTAGTCGCGGACGTGGACGAGGAGCTCGGTGGCCGTCTGAGGCACCTCGATCCGCTCGAGCAGCTCGCTCGCGGGCGTCCGCTGCTTCGTCACGACCGGGTAGGCGTTCGCAGGGCCGCGGTGGGCGTAGCCGACGGCGTCGGCCCCGCGCTCGGCGATCCCGGCCAGCAGCGCCTGTGCCGCGAGCGTCCGATCGACGCTGCTACGGGACGAGAGGCTGTATCCGGCGATTCCGCACATTCGTCATCCGGTGCCAGGCACGGGACCTGCCTTCCCACCGTAGCGGAGACTTCGGCGGACCAGGCCTCAAGCCTCCCTGAGCTGGAGCCGATATCCCGGGGGTGGAGCCGCTCCTCGCTGCGCAGGGAGACGTCGAGCAGGTCGATGAGGCCGAAAGCCAGCTCGACGACCCGCTCAAGCTGTACATCCGGTCGATCGGCAACGGCCGACTGCTGACACGCGAGGAAGAGCGGGAGCTGGCCCGGCGCAAGGACGAGGGCGACGAGCTGGCAAAGAAGCGGCTGATCGAGTCCAACCTCCGCCTCGTCATGTCGATCACGCGCAGCTACACGCGCGCGGGCGTCCCGCTCCTCGATCTCATCCAGGAGGGGAACCTCGGCCTCATCCGCGCGGTGGAGAAGTTCGACTACCGCCTCGGATTCAAGCTTTCGACGTACGCCACGTGGTGGATCAAGCAGGCTGTGAGCCGCGCGCTCGCCGATCAGGGACGGACGATCCGCCTCCCGACGCACGTCGCGGAGCGCGTTCGCCGGCTCCTCCGCGTGCGGCGACAGCTCGCACAGAAGTTCAGCCGGGAGCCGACGCCGGCCGAGCTGGCCAAGGAGACGGGCGAGACCGAGGAGAAGGTCGTCGACCTGCTCGGCCTCGTCGACGACCCGGTGAGCCTCGACTCGCCCGTCGGCGACGGCGAGAGCTTCTTCGCCGACCTCATCGAGGACGAGTCTTCGGCGCAGCCGGACGAGCGAACCGCAATCGAGCATCGTCACGGCGAGCTCGCGAACGCGATCGCACTCCTTGCACCGCGAATGCAGCGTGTCCTCGTCCTTCGCTTCGGCCTCGACGGCGAGGGCACCCGCACGCTCGAGGACATCGGCGCCGAGCTCGGCGTCACTCGCGAGCGCGTGCGCCAGTTGGAGTCGCGGGCTCTGCGCGAGCTGCGCAACAGCGCGCCCGATCTCGAGCTCTACCTCTCGGCGTAGCTCGGCCGGAAGCCGACACGCCGGTACCCGACGAACGCGAGCCCGTACAGCGCTGCCACGACGACGAGCAGGAACCGGTAGCCCGTCACGAGCGAGAGGTACTCGAGGCAGCCGCCGACGATCGCGCCGAGGAGATTCGTCGCGAACGCGACGCTGGACGATGCGACGGCGGCGAAGCGTTTCGCGAACACGAGGTTGGCGACGTAGATCGGCGCGAACGCGATCGCGACGGCGGCGAAGAAGCGCGGCACCGGCGACAGCGAGAGCAGCGATTCCTGCGGCACCGCCCACGCGACGGCGAGAGCCGCGAGGAGTGCGAGGTAGAGCACGGGCATCGGCGGCAGGGGAACGCGCCGCGCGGTCTCGACCGCGAGCCAGACGGCGATCAGGACGCCGGCGAAGACGAGCGAGTTCACGAACCACGTCGTCCCGAAGAGGAGTGCGAACTGGACGACGTTCTTCGTCTCCAGGAGGAGGAACGCCGCGCCCATGCAGGCGAGGTCGACGTAGCTGCGCATGGCCCCGAACACGCGCACGCCGTTGCCGGCCGCGATGCCGATGAGGAGCACGGAGGCGCCGAGCATGAGGAGCAGCGTGTGCCAGTAGAACGGCGGGATCGCCCGATGCTGCAGGTACGGGAACGGATAGTCGTCGGTCGGCTCGGAGACCTTGACCGGCTGCCACGGCGTCTTGCAGGCGACCGTCGCGCCGGCTCCGGCGGTCAGGACTGCCTGCCGGCGGTTCGCGAGCGAGTCGCCAAGCTCCACGCACGGCGCGTGCCCGAAGACGTCGTCGAGCGTTCCCGCGTACCGGTCGAGCAGGAACGGCTGGTAGTAGTTGTACATCGCAAACGTTCCACCTGGACTCAGGTGCCGTTTGACGGTCTCCATCGACTCCTTCGTGAAGAGGTAGTTCTCGAGTCGCAGTGCGCCCTGGCCCGCGAGCAGCGTCAGCGAGTCCGGCAGCGCGAACAGGATGAGGTCGTAGTGGTGCTTCGTCTGCTCGATG
>JBOGZQ010000173.1:0-5653 GCA_050697375.1 Gaiellaceae bacterium
GCAACTGGAACTCGTGGAAGTCGATGCCGTGGTGGATCGTCGCGACGTAGTCGAGCCGCTCGTGCCGGTCGGCATCGCTGATCGCGACGTAGTAGCTGCGCGCGTTGTACTTCTCGAACACCGGAACGATCTGCTCCGACGAGAAGCCGTGGATCGTGGTCACGACCGGTGTGTCGACCAGGCCGCTGTAGGTGAGCGGCAGGAAGTCGAAACTGTTGTGAATCAGGTCGAACTCGCCTGCGCGTTCGAACACGGCCGAGATGTGCAACGCCTCGCAGACCTTCGCGTCCAACGCTGGATCCTCCGAATAGCCAGTCGGTGCCGTGCCGACAAGCCGAGCAGTCGTGACGGAGTCCGCAGTCGCGAACAAGGTGACGTCGACACCGCGCCTGACCAACCCCTCGGCCAGCAAGGAGACGAACTGCTCCCACGGCCCGTAACCACGGGGCGGTACCCGCCAAGAGATCGGGGCGAGAATCGCAACACGCAACGGTTTCTCCGGCAAGGCCCGCGACACCATCAGGCTGCGACCCTAACTCCACGCCAGCACTGAAGTTGAGCGCGAACGACGCCCGACGAAGCTGCAGGCCACGAGCACCCGCGCGGCGCGAAGCCCGCACACCAGCGACCGACGGAAGCCCTGGCGAGACGAGCCGAAAACGAGCTGGAATTACTTCTTGTCGGTTTTGAACCAGCTGCGAATCTTCGCGATCAAGCTGCTCATGCTCACGAAGGTACTCCTTCGCGAGCTGCGATGGAGCACACGCCTCAACACCGCGAGCCGGCGACTACATCTCCGGCAGCGAGGCAGCGAAGAAGATTCCAAGATCTGACCGTCATCCCCGGCATGCGAGCTTCGCGCCGACAGCCAGACACACAGGAGAGCGGCTCCCCCACCGAGGAGGGCGCCACCCGAATAGCGAATCACCACAGGCCTCGACATCGGTCGAGGAAGACTTCCTTGCGATACTCGCGTCCGTGGGAGAGATTGACCCCTTAGGTGCTCGCAGAGATGGGCTCGACGCGTTCCTCGATCAGAAAGTCGAAGAGGGTTACCTGGTCGAGACCCGCACCGACACCCACGCGATCATCTCTCGACAGCTGAAGGGCCTCAAGCGCTTCTCGGGCGGCCCTGATGCTGGACGCTATGTGGTCGAGGTCGATGAAGACGGAATAGCCACGATGCGCCCGGCGGAGCCTCGACGCACATAAAGCGATGCGCCCTCGGCATGGTAAGGGAGGGTCGACGGTTTCGAGTCCGCCAGAGGGCTCTCTGCAAAAGCGTCGTATGACGGCGCGTTCTCGTGACGTCAGTCTGCGGCGGCGAGGACGTAGGTCTGCCACGGCTCGTCGACTCCCTTGAGCTGGTGTGTACCTCGGTCGGCGAACCTCAGCCCGGAGCCTGCTGTCAGGTCCTTGACCGTCCGCGACACGACGACCTCTCCCGCGTCTGCGAGCCCCATCACGCGCGCGGCGATGTGAACGGCGATTCCACGGACGGTGTCCCCACATAGCTCGACTTCTCCGACGTGGACTCCGGCGCGGACTTCGAGACCGAGCGCGCGCACCTCGGTGCAGATCGCCTGGGCGCATCGCACCCCGCGCGCCGGGCCGTCGAAGATGGCGAGCAGCCCGTCCCCGGCGCGGTCGATCAACCGCCCGCGGAACCGGTCGAGGATCTCGCTCGTGAGCCGGTCGTGACGGTCGAGCAGCTCTCGCCACTGCCGGTCGCCGATCTCGGCCAACTGCGAGGTCGAGTCGACGAGGTCGGTGAAGAGCACCGCCGCGAGGACCCGCTCGTCAGCGGTCGCCGCCTGCTCATCCGTGGCGAGGAACCGCACGATCTCGTCGGCAACTCGCTCGTCGGCCCAGTAGAGCGCAGCCGTGCCGTCTAGCGGCACGAACGTGGCGTCGGGGATCTGCTCCGCACCCAGCGCGGCGCCGGCGCCGCCACCTGAAATCGGATTTGCCGCCCGGTGGGCAATCACCAGCGTCTCCGCGCGGATGAGCGGCAGCACAGCACGCATGTCGATCTCCGCCATCTGCATCCAGGCCTGCGCCATGAACATGCGCTCGACGGCGAGGCGCTCGTAGCGCGCTACCGCGTGTCGGAGGTCGTCGTCGGCAAGGAGGTCGGGCGCACCGCTCACGAGCGCGAGGCCGCGACCCCAATCGCTTCTGATCGACTCGACCGCCGCTTCGACCGCCGACGCCTCGACACCCTGCGGGTAATCGTCGCCGCGAACGAGCCGCGGCGCACAGTCCTGCAACACGAGGCGCGCGCACCGACCGGGATGCGTGGCGGCGAACAACAGCGAGGGCCAACCGCCGAACGTGGAGGCGACGACTGCCGCGCGTTCCGACTCGGCCGCATCGAGCACCGCGAGCAGGTCGCCGGCAGCCTGCTCCATCGTCGCGCCGAACTGCCCTCGTTCAATCGGCGCCGCGTCGGACGCGCCGTTGCCGCGCTTGTCGAAGAGGATGAGCCGTCCCACCGAGGCGAGGCGTCGAAGAAAACGCTCGATCTGCGGGATGTCCCACATCAAGTCGATCGACGACGCCCAATCGGTCACGAGAATCACGTCCACCGGGCCGCTGCCGACAACCTGGTAGGCGATCCGCGCGCCGTCCGGCCCGTTCACGAAACGCGTTCTCGGGATGTCACTGCGCATCCGCGCCGCGAGCATAAGCGGCACGCCTCGCTACCGGATCGTGGAGCACTTATGGAGCCAAGCGGGCGCAACTGGTGGCGACCAACGGCAAATGGGGCGCCGCCGAAAACGGCGCAAATAGGCCAATCGGCAACCGGTTGCAACCCACGGCAACGGTTCCGGAGCGCATGGTAAGGAGGGGGTCGACGGTTCGAGTCCGTCAGAGGGCTCTGCAAAATCCCCGCTCACGGGGATTTTTCGGTATTTGTTCAGTCAGCGTGGGGGCCCCGAAGGGCCTGGATGGAGCCGTTTACGGAGCTTTCGCGTCGAGATCGTCCGCCGGTGCCGGCCATCGCCGTAGTCACACGCCGACCGAGGTACTGCGGCGCGAATCGTGCTGCTCAGAAGCTGACGACGGTTCCGACAGCTGGCTGAACGAACGCGTCGGGCATTGCCTGCGCGAGTGCGTGGACTGCCCTCCACCCGGTGCAGTGGGCCGGACAAACGCGACCGACCTTTGCAGCTACGAACGCGTCGACCGTGGAGCCGATGATCGGCTCGAAGAGGCCACCCGTGAGGTGAAAGCCGCCGACGAAGCCCGCGATCCGTTCGACGCCCGTGAGTCGCTGTGCGTTCCGCAAGACGTTCACCGCGCCGGCGTGGGAGCAGCCGGAGACGATCACGAGGCCTTTCCCTTTCACATTGACGATCACGTTCTGGTCGTCCCAGATCATCGGATCGGGCTCCCAGCCGGCGGTGGCCGAGCGCGCGTAATGGATCGGGAAGCCCTTCTCGAACTCGTTCGACCGTTCGACCTGGCCCGAGACGAGGACCCTTCCGTCGAGCAGCAGCGTCTGCCTGCGCTCCTCGACGACCTCGATGCCCTCGGCTTCGAGGTCGCTGCGGCTGGGGGGCGGCAGGCGCAGTTCCGCGCCGGTCGGGAAGACGACCTTGCGCTCGCGCCACGCTTCCGGGTGGATGAGGAGCGGAAGCCTGCGTCGGCCGAGCCGGCGGACGAGACCTTCCAAGCCTCCGTGGTGGTCGGCGTGACCGTGGGAGATGACGATCGCGCGGAGCTCCTCGATCGGGATATCGAGGACGTCGAGGTTTCGCGCCAAGGCAGCCGGGGTCAGGCCGGCGTCGTAGAGCAAACGGGTCCGCTGCTGGCCGGATCGGACCGTGACGAGCACGGAGAAGCCATGCTCGGCAACCAGTTGCTCGCGGTCTCCGAAGTCGTACGCGAGATAGCGGTGCACATCCTCGGCCCCTGCCATCAGGACGTCGACGAAGTTGTCGACGACGAGGGTCACCTCGACGCCGTCGACGACTTCGAGATTTGCGGTCTCTCCAGCGAGACCTGAACTGAACATGGAGCGGAGCGTACGCTCGCCGGCCGACCGGCGGCGACACCAGCACGGAGTGACTCACACCAGCGGACGGGCATCGGTCAGACGGTCAAGCTCGTGCAGCGCCGGCTTGCCACCGCTGCCGAGGTCACGGCCGTTTCGGCTTCTCAGGCGAGGGTGGGGACCGGGTCGCCGCGTGCTTTGGCGGCGAGCGCGGCGCCGAGGTAGCCGTAGAGCGAGCGGCGTTGCAGTCGACAGGTCTGGTCCGTCGAGCCGACCAACAACGCCGCCGAGCGCGGCCTGCGCGCGGCCGTCATCTATCGCAAGCTCTCGCTTGGCAGCCGCTCCCAAGGTGGCGAACGCACGATCGAACGGCTGCTCTCGGTCGCACATGCCGCTGCCGCTTCCCGGTCGAGCCCCACTCGAGCAACGGCCGCATCTGCGCCTTGATCTCTTCGACGCGCCGCTGCAGGGCGGCGCGGTCGCCGTCTTGCTGGAACTGCTTCCAGGCGTGGAAGACGTTCCAGGTCACCTCGAGCCCGTCGAGCCCGAACGCCTCTTGTGGTCCCGAGCCGAGGTCGGCGTGGAAGGTGAAGTCGCGGCGCAGGTGCGACCAGCAGACCTGCCGCTGCTCCGGGTCGAGGCTGTTGTAGGCGCTGAAGCGGTCGGAACCAACAACGCCTGCGAACTCGTTGCCGATCAGCCCGTGTAGGTGCTGCTTGCCGCGGTCGGGCGCGATCCGCAACGCCGCCGTGCGCTTGCTGAAGGCGCCCCAGAGCGTGCGCGGCTCGCCGCCGAGGTACCAGCCGGTCTCGTCGATGTTGAGCGCACCGGCGGCACGTGTCTGCTCGAGCAGCTCCTCGTAGACCGGCTCGAGCGTTTCGGCGGTGCGGCTGAGGATCGCCTCGATCGTGCCGATCGCGACCGGACATCCGAACAGCTCCTCCATCAACTCGACCAGCTGCCGCCGCGAGAGACGATTCCGGACCGTGAGCGACGCGATCGCCGCCTCCAGCTTCGGACCGAAGAAGCCGCGCGGCACGCCCGCCGGCAGCTCGGCCCGCACCGTGCGGCCGCAGGCGGGACAGCAGAGCCGCTGTAGACGGTGCTCGTTGATCTCGACCGCAAGCGGCGGCAGCTCCGTTACCTGGTGGCGTGCCGGCGACCCGGCCGGTTCGCGGTCCTCCTCGCCGAAGACATGGCCACACGAGCAACCTCGCGGCCAGTGGTCAACGATCTCCGTAACGCGCTCCATCGGAAACAGTGACCGGCCGTGGCCGAGATGGCCCATCTGTCCGCCCTGCTTACGTCCCGTCCCCCGCGAGCGGCCCCGCTTCCCGAGCCAGGGAGGGTCGTGGCTCGGCGGCAGCGATGAGTTGCGCGAATCGCGCTTCAGCCGCTGCTCGAGCTCCTCGACACGCTCGGTCAGCGCGGCGAGTTGCGCGTCCTGCGCCTCCAGCCGCGCCGACAGCATCAGCAGCGCGTCGACGACGGGCTCGCGACCCTGCGCGTAGATCGCCTCCGCCTCCGACCGCTCCACACCGGCTCATTCGCCGCCCCGAATCGGGTCCTTGCCGACTGAACGCTTACGATTTTTCGTTCAGGACGACTTGCTCTTCGTCGCACGTGCAGTGGGTATGGAGCCGTTTATGGAGC
>JBOGZQ010000174.1:0-15836 GCA_050697375.1 Gaiellaceae bacterium
AGGTGCATCACGGCACCGTCACCTTCGTCGTCAAGAACGCCGGCAAGATCGCGCACAACCTGACGATCCAGCACGGCAAGCACACGCCGAACATCGCTCCGGGGAAGACGGCGAAGCTCACCGTCACGCTGAAGAAGGGGATCTACACGCTCTACTGCAGCATCCCCGGTCACCGCCAGCTCGGCATGGTGACCAAGCTGACGGCGACGTAGCACCGGGGTTACGGAGAGGGCGGGATTTGAACCCGCGACGCACCTTTCGGCACGTACGCGATTTCCAGTCGCGCTCCTTAGACCACTCGGACACCTCTCCTCGTTGACCTGGCGGAGGGGGAGGGATTTGAACCCTCGATCCGCCTAACGACGGATAACGGTTTTCGAGACCGCCGCATTCGACCGCTCTGCCACCCCTCCAGCGGAGAAGGAGGGATTCGAACCCTCGATGGAGCCATTCAGCCCCATAACGCCTTAGCAGGGCGCCGCCTTCAGCCACTCGGCCACTTCTCCGGAGCGCTACAGGGTATCGACCTTGAGGCGCTGGCGAGATAGTCGCTGTGTCGCGGATGGTGGCCTGGAGCGGCGCGCTGCTGCGTCCTCGGTCGCGTCCGTACCCAACGGGTACGGACGCTCCCTGCGTCCTTGCATCGCATCCGCCCAGGCCATCCCCGCGACGAGCACCATCCCGCCAGCGCCTCAGTCGTGGACGCGGGCGATCAGCTCGCCGCGCCGCAGGACCCGCATCGCCGAGCCTGCGAGCCGCACCTCGTAGCCCGCGTCGGCCGGGAAGAGCACCTTGTCGCCGGGCGAGACGCCGTCCGCCTCGGAGCCGACCGCCGTGACGATCCCGCTCCTGCACTGCGTCTCCGCGCTCGCCGGGATGATGAGCCCGCCGCGCGTCTCGGCCTCCTCGTCGGTCTGCTCGATGACGACGAAGTCGTCGAGCGGCTCCAGCGTCAGCCGGATCGGGCGGGGATCCTCGAGCATCGCGTTTCACGATACTCCGGGCATGCCGTCGCCGTTCGTCGAGCTCGAGGTCGGGGGCCACACCGTCAAGGTGACGAACCCCGACAAGGTGTACTTCCCCGCGCGCGGGGAGACGAAGCTCGACCTCGTTCAGTACTTCATCACGGTCGGCGACGGGATCGTGCGCGCGCTGTACGAGCGGCCGACCCAGCTGAAGCGGCAGCCCGAAGGCGTCGGCGGCGAGGTGATCTGGCAGAAGCGCGTCCCGGAGAGAAGGCCGGAGTGGATCGAGACCGCGCGCGTGACGTTTCCTTCCGGCCGGCACGCGGACGAGCTGTGCGTCACCGAGGTCGCGCATGTCGCGTGGGCGGCGAACCTCGCGACGCTCGAGTTCGGCGCATGGCCGTCGCGGCGCGCTGATCCGGAGAAGCCCGACGAGCTGCGCATCGACATCGACCCGCAGCCGGGCACCGGCTTCGCGGAGGCGAAGCAGACGGCGGCGGTCGTGCACGAGGTGCTCGACGAGATCGCGTATGTCGGCTGGCCGAAGACGAGCGGCAACCGCGGCGTGCACGTCTACTGCCGCATCGAGCCGAACTGGGAGTTCCGCATCGTCCGCCGCTGCGCGCTCGCGTTCGCGCGGGAGATCGAGCGGCGTGCGCCCGATCTCGTCACGACCGCGTGGTGGAAGGAGGAGCGCGGCGAGAAGGTCTTCGTCGACTACAACCAAAATGCGCGCGACCGGACGATCCTCTCCGCGTACTCCGTGCGCGGGCGCCCGGACGCGACCGTGTCGGCGCCGGTGCGCTGGGACGAGCTGCCCGACGTCGAGACGGAGGACTTCACCATCGCGACGATGCGGCCGCGCTTCGCGCAGCTCGGCGACCTGCACGAGGGAATCGACGAGGCGGTGTGCGACCTGCGCGTGCTGCTCGAATGGGTCGAGCGCGAGGAGGCGCAGGGCGAGGGGGAGGCGCCCTACCCGCCGAACTTCCCGAAGATGCCGGGCGAGCCGAAGCGCGTGCAGCCGTCGCGCGCTAAGAAAGGAGCTGATCCACGCTGAGGTCCTCAGCCCGCCGCGGCGGGCGCACCTCGCGCCAGGTGCACTGATCCGCGTCCTTGTCCGGACGGAAGCGAATGAGCTTCGTCCCGTGGCGGAATCGGTGCTTCTCGAGCTTGTCGTACCGCACCTCGACGACGAGCTCCGGACGGAGCGCCGCCTCCTCGAGCCCGTTCGTGCCCCAGCGGTTCGGCTCCGAGAACCGTCGCTCGCTCTTCGTGTCGAGGAGCGGCAGCACCTTCTCCGCGATCTCCGTCTGGTTCTTCGCGCCGACCGCGCACGAGCCGACGTAGTCGAGGTGCCCATCGTCCGCGTACAAGCCTAGGAGGAGCGTCGCGATCGTGTCGCGTCCGCCGGCCTTCCACCGGAGCCCGGCGACGACGCAGTCCGCCGTCTTGTGCGGTTTTACCTTGACGACGCCGTCACGCGAGCCGGGAAGGTACGGCAGGCCTAGCTTCTTCGCGACGACGCCGTCGAAGCCCGCCGCCTGGAGCGTCTGGAGCCAGTCGCGCCCCTGCGCGACGTCGTCCGACACCGGCGACAGCGAGAACCCACCGCCGACCTTCTCCAGCTCCGCCCGCCGCTCCTCGATCGGCTTCGCGTGCACCTTCTTCTTGTTCCAGAGGAGGAGGTCGAACGCGACGAACGTCGCCGGGATCTCGCCCGACAGCTTGCGCACGCGGCTCTCCACCGGATGGAGGCGCATCTGCATCGCGTCGAAGTCGAGTGCGCCGCCACGGGAGATCACGATCTCGCCGTCGAGCGCGGAGTGGGGCGGAAGCAGCTCGCCCACCGGCCGCAGCTCGGGGAAGTAACGGAGGAGCGGACGTCCGTTGCGCGACCAGAGCGCGAGCTCGCCGCCGTCGTTCTCGAGCACGCCGCGGAAGCCGTCCCACTTCGGCTCGTACCGCCAGCCGCCGTGCTCGGGCAGATCCGAGACGAGCTCCGCCTCCATCGGCGGGAAGGGAACATTGGGGCCGGGCACAGCCTCGAATGTAACCTCGCGCAGTGCGCAGAGTGGTGGTTACCGGCCTCGGGGCGATCACGCCGATCGGGAACGACGTGCGCTCGGCGTGGCGCGCGGCGGTCGCGGGCGAGAGCGGCGTCGACTTCATCCGCGCATTCGACCCGAGCGGATTCCCCGTCCGGATCGCTGCCGAGGTGAAGGACTTCGACGCGACGACGGTCGCCTCGCCGAAGGAGGTGCGCAAGCTCGAGCGCAACGTGCTGCTCGCGCTCGGCGCCGCCCGCGAGGCGGTCGGCGACGCGAAGCTCGACGGGGCGTACGACGCCGGGCGGGTCGGCATCCTCTTCGGCTCCGCCATCGGCGGCGTCATCGGCATCGTCGAGCAGGCGGACGTCCTGCGCGAGCGTGGCCACGAACGCGTCATGCCGACGTTCATCCCGAGCGTCCTCGTCGACGCGGCCAGCGGGCAGCTCGCGATCTCGCTCGGCTACCGCGGCCCGAACTATGCGCCCGTATCGGCGTGCGCGACCGGCTCGCACGCCGTCGGCGAAGCGGCTGAGGTCATCCGTCGCGGCGACGCCGACGCGGTCCTCGCCGGCGGCACGGAGGCGTGCATCCACCCGATCATCCTCGCGGGCTTCTGCGCGATGCGCGGGCTCGTCGCCGAGGACGAGCACCCGCCGCGCGCGTCGCGCCCGTTCGATGCGACGCGGGCCGGCTTCGTCATGGGCGAGGGCGCGTGCGTGCTCGTGCTCGAGGAGCTGGAGGCGGCTCGGGCGCGGGGCGCCACCGTCTACGCCGAGATCCTCGGCTACGGCGCGTCGAACGACGCCCACCACATGGCACAGCCCGATCCCGAGTCGATCGGCGTTGCGGAGATGATGCGCAGCGCACTCGAGCGTTCCGGCGTCGAGCCGCAGCGCGTCGGTTACATCAACGCGCACGGCACGTCGACGCCGCAGGGCGACCTCGCCGAGACGAAGGCGATCAAGGACGTCTTCGGCGACCACGCGTACGAGCTCGCGGTCTCGTCGACGAAGTCGGTGACCGGCCATTGCTTCGGTGCGGCCGGCGCAGTCGAGGCGATGATGTGCGTGCTCGCGATCCACGAGGGCGTCATCCCGCCGACGGCGAACTACGTCGATCCCGATCCGGAATGCGACCTCGACTACGTGCCGAACGACGCGCGCAAGGCGAAGATCGATGTGGCATTGTCCAACGCCATGGGGCTCGGGGGGCACAACGGGTGCGTGCTGGTGGGACGTGTCTGAGGAATACGCCGAGCGGTACACGACTCCGCCGCCGGAGCCGCTGATCCGGCTCGGCGAGGAGACGCAGGAGACGCAGGACGCGCCGCAGATGTCCGTCGGCGCGCTCGAAGGCGCGTTCCTTCGATTCCTCATCGCGATGAAGCAGCCGCGCATCGTCCTCGAGCTCGGCGTTTTCACCGGCTGGTCGTCGATCGAGATGGCGCGCGCACTGCCGCACGGCGGGCGGATCATCGCGTGCGACGTGAACGAGGAGACGACGGCGATCGCGCGCCGCTACGCCGCCGAGATGGGCGTCGCTGACCGCATCGACTATCGCGTCGGCAACGCGTTCGACACGATCGAGGCGCTCGAGGAGATCTTCGACCTCGTCTTCATCGATGCCTGGAAGCCCGACTACGTCGACTACTACGAGGCGGTGCTGCCGAAGCTCGCGCCCGACGGGATCATCCTCGCCGACAACACGCTCTCCGAAGCGGTGCAGCCGTTCAACGAGCACGTCATGCGCGACGATCGCGTCGAGTGCGTGCTCGTCCCGATCCGCGACGGCGTCACCCTGATACGACGCCGACCGTGAGCTCGTCGAGCGAGCCGACGGTGACGTCGGCGAGCGCGAGCGCCTCGTCGTCGGGCGGGTAGGTCGGGTTCGGGACGGCGATGACACGCATGCCGGCGCTCTTCGCGGAGCGAATGCCGCCGTGCGAGTCCTCGATCGCAGCGCACTGCACCGGATCGGCGCCGAGCCGGCGCGCAGCTTCGAGGTAGACGTCCGGCGCCGGCTTCCCGTGCGCGACCTCCTCCGACGAGACGGTGGCCGCGAAGAACGGAGCGAGGCCGGCTACGTCGAGGACGGTGTCGATCAGCTCGCGGTTCGACGACGACGCGAGCCCGAGCGCGAACCGGTCGGCGAGCCGTCGGACAGCTTCGACCGCGCCGGGGATGAGCGGGAGATGGTCGCGATACGCGGCGAGCATCCTGCGCACGACCTCACGGTTGATCTCGTCCGGCCGGTCAGGGACGGCGGCGTGCTCGTGCAGGTAGCGCGACCACTCGGTCGAGCTCATGCCCATCATCGCGCGCTGGACTTCCTCGTCGTAACGGCCGCCGTGCTCGCGCACGAAGCGCTCGCGCACCGCGTCCCAGACCTCTTCCGACTGGATGAGCACGCCGTCCATGTCGAAGACGACGGCGTCGATCACAAGCGGTGGTACGTGCTCTCGCGGTACATGAGCGCGCTCGTTGCGGGGCCGTGCTCGACGTTGACGACGTCGCCGATGAAGAACGTGTGGTCGCCGGCGTCGTGCTCCGCGCGCGTCGTCGCCTCGATCCAGCCGACGGCGCCCTCGATGAGCGGCGCGATCTTCCCTTGCCGGATCGTGACGCCGTCCCAGTGCACGATCGGCGGCCGGCCGGCGGCGAAGCGCGCGGCGAGCTCGGCCTGGTCGCCGCCGAGCAGGGTGACGGCCCACTGCCCGGAGGTGCGGAGGATCTCGTAGCACGACGCCGTCTTGCCGATCGAGACGCCGACGAGCGGCGGGTCGAGGGAGAGCGACACGAGCGACGAGACGGTGACGCCCATCGTGTCGGCCTCGAAGTCGACGGTGAGCACGGAGACGCCGTGCGGCCAGAGGCGCATGAGCCCGCGCAGCTCCTCAGGGGCGACCATCAGGCGATCTTATGGTGAGCGGCGGGGGTGGGATTCGAACCCACGGGCCCCGAAGGGCACATCGATTTTCAAGACCGACCCGTTCGACCGCTCCGGCACCCCGCCGAGCTTACGGCTGTGATTCTGCCTCTCGGCGTGCCTTCTCCCGGGCCGCCTTCTCGCGGTGGAACTCTTCGGCAAGTGCGCGCTGGCGAGCTGGAGCCGTGCGCATCCGCTCGTGGCGGGCCTCACGCTCCTCCTTCGTCTCCTTCTTCGCCATCGTCATCCTCCCTCAGGAGCAGTTCGATTCGGTCAAGCGCAGCGGCGATATCCGCAACGTTGAAGAGTAGTCCTTCCATCTCGGGGCGCGAGATCAGGTCGTCGTCCACGCCGATAGCGTCGCGGCAGAGCGAGCGCCGCACAAGTCGCTCTTCGAGACGTGTCAGCGCTGGACGACGCTGGGGGCGCCGTACGCGTGCAGGACGTCGGGGACCGCACCCTGAAAGTTCTCGAGGATCGCGAGCACGGCGCGGTCGGTCGCCGCAGTTCCGTTCAACGTATGCACCGGCTCGAGGCTCTTCCCGTCTCGATAGCGGATGCCGAGCCGGCGCGCCTGGAAGTCGGTCGTGTTCGACGTCGACGTCAGCTCGCGGTAGCGCTCCTGGAACGGGAACCAGCCTTCGCAGTCGTACTTCTTCGCCGCGGGCGCGCCGAGGTCGCCGGCGGCGATGTTCACGACGCGGTAGGGAAGGCCGAGCGCCTGGAGGATCTCCTCCTCGATCCGGAGCAGCCGCTCGTGCTCCTCGGCAGATCCGGACGGCTCGCAGAACGTGAAGAGCTCGACCTTGTTGAACTGGTGCACCCGGAACATCCCACGCGTGTCCTTGCCCGCGGCGCCTGCCTCTCGGCGGAAGTTCGTCGAGAACGCGCAATAGCGCAGCGGCAGCTCGTCGAGCACCTCCGTCGTGTGCAGCCCGGCGAGCGCGACCTCGGATGTCCCCGTCAGGTAGAGGTCATCGCTCTCGATCGCGTAGATGTTGGAGCGCTCGGTCGGGAAGAAGCCCGTCCCGTACATCGCCTCCTCGCGCACGAGGACGGGCGGGAGCATCGCCAAGTGCCCGTGCTTCGCCGCCGTGTCGAGCGCGAACCGGTAGACCGCGAGCGCGAGGAGTGCCGTGTCGCCGACCATGTAGCCGAACCGCGAGCCGGAAAGCCGCGCCGCGCGCTCCATGTCGAACCGCCCGACCTCGGTATGCTCCTTTGGCTCGGCGATCTCGGGTGGCTCGCCCCAGCGGCGGATCTCGACTGCGTCGTCGTCGGTGTCGCCGTCCGGAGCCGAGTCCTCGGGCGGGTTCGGGATCTGCACGAGGAGCTCCTCCCGACGTGCCTCCGCCCCCGCCAGCTCCTGCTCGGCCGCTTGCAGCTCCTCCTTCACGCCGCGCAGCTCCTCGAGCTGCTCCGGCGTCGGCTTGCCCTTCAGCTTCGTCCGCGCGCGCAGCTCGTCGACGCGCGGGACGACGGCGCGCCACTGCTCGTCGGCGGCGAGCCACGCATCGAAGACCTCGGCCGCGCCCTTCCGCGCGAGCTTCCGCCGGAACTCGTCCGGGTCGTTGCGGGCGGCGCGCGCGTCGATCATCCGAGTGAGTCTACGAAGGCCTCCAACAGGATTGCGACCCCTTCGTCCCACACGGGCGGGACGACGAGGTCGGCGCGGGCGAGGATGTCCTCGTGCGCGTTCGCGACCGCGACCGCGAACCCGGCCCAGTCGAGCAGTTCGCGGTCGTTCTCGCCGTCGCCGCACGCGACCGTGTGGGCCGAGTCGAATCCGAGCCGCTCGGCGACGAACTGGAGGCCGGCGCCCTTGCTCACGTCCGGGTGCGCGAACTCGAGGAAGTAGGGCAGCGACTTGGAGATGAAGAGCCGGCCGGCGAAACGCGGCTTCAGCTCCGCCTCGAGAGCGTCGAGCGCGTCGGGGTCGCCGACCGCGACGAGCTTCGTCGGGTCGGCGTGCAGCCACTCGTGCAGCGGGCCGACCGCGTGGATCTCGAGGTGCTGGAAGTCGGCGTAGCTCCGCGCCTCCGGCGTCACCTCGGCGACGTACAGCTCGTCTCTGACGTACGCATTCAGATGGAAGCCGGCGGCGACGACCGCGTCGATCGCCTCGAGCGCGTCGGCGCGTGGGATCGGCACGTGGCGCAGGAACGTGCCCGTCACCGGATCGGCGACGACGGCGCCCTGGTAGCAGATGACGGGATCGTCGATCCCGGCCTCCTCGACGTACGGGCGGACCGCCCGGAACATCCGGCCGGTGACGACGATGACGTGCACGCCTGCGGCGCGCGTCGCAGCGATCGCGGACTTCGTGCGCGGGCGGAGCACGGCGTCCTCCCCGATGAGCGTGCGGTCGAGGTCGACCGCGAATGCGGCGAGCGGGCGGGGGAAGCCGGCCGGGAGGTCTACGGAACGGTGCCGCCGGTCGACTTCACGACGTAGGCGGCGACGTCGGCGATCTTCTGGGTCGAGAGCGTCTTGCTGAACGAGGGCATCGCCGCGCCGCCGTTCGTCACCTGCGCGGTGACGGCCCGGTAGTCCGGCTTGAGCTGGTCGAGGTTCGGTCCGACCGTTCCGGTCGCGTGCGCAGCCGCGAGGGTGTGGCAGCTCTCGCAGCCGGCGCTCTTGAAGACGGCGGCGCCCGCGGTCGGGCTGCCCTTCAGGTGGAAGGCCGGAACGATCGGGAAGGTTGGCGCGGCCGGCGCCTTGCCGATGACGGTCACCGGCGTCGGGCTGACGACCCCTTCGGCCCCACAGCCCGCCAGAACCAAGCATGAGAGAACGATGAGAACGCCCCAGCGCACGAGGCGAGACTCTACCGTCCCGCACTACCATGTGAACCGTGAAGCGGAAGTACTACGGGCGTGACCGGGGGCTGACCTTGCGGATGTTCGCGACCGGCGGTCTCCTCGGCCTGCTGTACGTCGTCTTCGCCGTCGTCCTCTTCTCGGTGCTGAACGTCGGGCTTGCGCCGATGCTCCTCATCGTCATCGGGCTCGCGTTCTTCCAGTACTACACGTCGGACAAGCTCGCGCTCGCCGCGTCGGGGGCGAAGATCGTCACGGCCGAGCAGGCGCCCGAGCTCCACGCGATGGTCGAGCGGCTGTGCGCGATGGCGAGCCTGCCGAAGCCCCGCGTCGCCGTCGTCCCGACCGACGTTCCGAACGCGTTCGCAACCGGGCGCAACCCGAAGCACGCGGTGATCGCGGTGACCGAGGGACTGTGGCGCCGGCTCGAGCCGCAGGAAGTGGAAGGCGTGCTCGCGCACGAGCTGTCGCACGTCGCGAACCGCGACGTCCTCATCATGACCGTCGCGAGCTTCTTCGCGATGCTCGCCGGGCTCATCACCCGCTGGGGCCTCTTCTTCGGCATGTGGGGCGGCGGCTTCGGCGGAGGCGGCGGCGGCAACCGGAACAACAACAACCAGGGCGGCGTCCCCGTCTTCCTCATCATCCTCGCCGTCTCGGTCGTGACGTACGCGATCAGCTTCGTCCTCATCCGGATGATCTCGCGCTATCGCGAGTACGCGGCCGACCGCGGCTCGGCGCTCATCACCGGAGCGCCGGAGCATCTGATGAGCGCGCTCCAGAAGATTTCCAGCGGCATCACGCAGATTCCGCAGCGCGATCTGCGCGAGGTCCAGGCGATGAACGCGTTCTTCATCATGCCGACGAACTTCCGCCAGCAGATGAGCGAGCTCTTCATGGATCACCCGCCGCTCGAGAAGCGCCTCGCCGCCCTCGCCGCCATCGCGCGCGAGATGGGCCGCCCCGTCTCCTAGTAGGGCGAGGAGAGCTCATTATGGGCGAAGCTCACATCGGCACCGCGCTTCGGCTGCTGGTTGTCCAGACGATCGGCGGACTTGTCGTCGGTGGGGTGCTCACCGGCGTGCTGATCGCGGCAACGCACCTTGGTTTGTCGGGGGCGTTGTTCGTGGCCGCGATCGTCGTTGCGCTGGCCGGGGCTGCCTGGGGCGTTGGCGGACCGAAGAAGGCAGTGCCGTGGACGTTGGGAGCCGCGCGGCTGGACGATTCCACGAGCATCTCGGAGCGACCGGTCGGGACATCGCAGGCCGACGCGGTGCTCGTCGTGAGCTCCATCCTGGCCGGTCTCCTGCTGGCCGCAGCGGCGGTCATCGCGGGTCGCTAGACGGCGACCGCGTAGATGCGATGCTGGCCGTCGAGCCCTTTCAGCTCGACCTCGCGACTACCGAGGAAGGTGACGTTCGAGCCGCCGCCCGCGAGGAGTTCGCGTACCGGGCTGGAGACGAGTATCTCGCCCCCGAGGCCGTGACCTGCGACGCGCGCGGCGTAATGGACAGTGGAGCCGTAAAAGTGCTCGGCATCCTGGAGTGCGTCGCCGGTGTGGATGCCAATCCTGACTCGAATCGGCGGCGAGGAGCCGGCGAAGGCGCCCTCGATCCCGTGTTGGATGGCCTGTGCGCATGCGACCGCCCGGCGGGCGCTCGGGAACGCAAGCATCGACCCATCCCCTTGGGTCTCGACGACCGTGCCGCCGTGCGCGGCGGTGACTTCTTCGATCACCGCGTTATGCCGTCGGATGACCTCGAGCCACGCGTGGTCGCCAAGCCTGGAAAGCATGACGGTCGAGTCGACGATGTCGGTGAACACGATCGTGATCGTGCCGTCGAGTGCGTGGGACCCCGAGAGATCGGGCTGCTCGCGCCGGACCCTCTGCTCGAGCTCCTCGAGCGTCGTCGTCAGCGCCAATCCGATCGCTTCATTCGCGAGCGGAAACGACAAGTGGCTCTGCACGGCCTTCCACTCTCCGCGCTCGAGGCGGAATACGCACGTCATGCGCGCCTCATGGCTCTTGCCCACAAGCTCGATCGTGAGCTTGCCGGCCGCCCACCCGACGCTCCCCTCCTCCCAAGCATCGATCAGCTCCCAGGTGATGGGGAAGCCGCCCATCTCCACGACCTGACGACCGAGAACCGCGCGCGCATCGCCCTGCCACCACTCGCTCGGATCAGTGCCGATGAACAACGTGCCGGGATGCTCGGACAGCCGCGCCAGAAAAGCCTCGGCGTCGGCGTCGCCGCCCGCGGCCATCCACCGTTCGAGCACGCGAGCGATCTCGACGGACGGCTCCATTCACACGAGTCTGCTCGAACGAACAACCACCCACAAGGCCACCGCTCGTCCATGTGTCCAACCCTTGGGGTTCACGGCGCTATGAAGTCGCGGCTCTGGTGGTGGGCTCTGCTCCTTGGGGTCTTCCCGCTCGTCGCGCAGTTCGCGAGCGCTGAGACGGCATGGCATGTTGTCGAATATGGCGGTCTCGCGGTAGTTGGCCTTAGCCTCCTACTCTTACTCATCGCGGGGTTCGTCGAACAACGAGGGAAGCGCCGAAAGCAGGGCGCGTAACCAGTAGGTGGGCCAGCGTTCAGGCGCGCAGCTGCGCCGGCGTGCTCTCGCTAGATCGGCGCGTCGAACAGCGCGAGCCAGCGCGACAAGTCCTGCTCGACCGGTAGCTCGGGCTCGAGCTTCGCCTTCAGCTCCAGCTCGGTCGCGTTGTCGCGCTCGTTCGCCTCGCCGGTCGGGACGAACGGCCAGAACGTCCCCGTCTTGAATCCGTAGATCCAGTACACGGGGTTCTTCCCGCCTCTGAAGCGGAACGCGGCGGCAAGGAGCTGCGCGCCGAATCCCTTCGCCTCGAGCTCGGACGCGACGGTGTGGACGCCCGCGACCTGGTCTTCGAGGTCGGGATCCTTGACGATCACCCACTCGTAGCCGAACGAGTCCGTCTTGTGGTCGAGCGTCGAGCCGCTCGACGACGCGACCGCCTGCAGCAACTGCTCGATCTCCTGCTCCGCCGCCGTGAACTCGCCCGCGGACAGCGGCTTGAAGATGACGGCGCCGACGCCGGCCGTCTGGAGCGAGCATTCGGTGTCGAGCGTCACCGCGGCGGTGCACATCGCGAACAGGCGCTCGCTCGCGGGCGCCTTCAGCTTCTTGCGCCCGAAGAGGACGTCGCCGAGGCCCAAGCTACAACTGCTGAGCCGGAGGCGCCGTCTCGGCGTCGCCGCCCGGCGCGATCTCCTTCTGCGCCCCGTCGCCGGAGCCGGCTTCCGCCTTCAACTTCGCCAGCTCGGTGTCGACCTGCGACGACGCGGAGATCTGCGCGAGCTCGCGGTCCAGCTGCGTCTGGTCGCCGGCGCTGAGATCCTCGAGCGCCCCGCTGCTCGTCAGCTCGTCGATCGCCGACGCGCGCGCCTGCATCTCCTCGGTCTTGTCCTTCGCGCGCTGGATCGCCATCCCCGTGTCGGCCATGTGCGAGCCGATGCCGGTCGCGGCCTCGCCGACGCGCACCTGCGCCTCGGCCGCCGAGTACTGCGCCTTCAGCACTTCCTTCTGCGAACGGAACGACTCGATGCGCGTCTCCAGCTGCTGCTGCGCGGCGACGAGCTTCTCCTGCTGGTCGGCGAGACCCTGCACCTGTCCGTCCATGCTCTGGAGCTGCTGCTGCGCGACCGCCTTGCGCTCGAGCGCCTGCTTCGCGAGGTCGTCGCGGTTGGCGGCGACCGCCTGCCTCGCCTGCGTCTCGAGCTTGACGACGTTCTGCTCGAGCTTCTGCTGTTGCAGCTCGAGCCGCTTCTTCGACGTGACGACGTCGGCGACGCCGCGCTTGACGTTCTGGAGCTGCTCGAGCATCTGCTCGTACGAGTAGTCGAGCGTCTCGGTCGGGTTCTCGGCCCGGTTGAGGAGCTTCGAGTACTTCGCCTTGATGATGAGTGCGGTGCGCGACAGGAGCCCGGCCATGGGACGTAGCCTATCCGCCGTGCTCGTCGCGCGGAACATGCACCCGGACTGGCTCTCGAACGCCTATGTCCTGGCCGACTCCGAGGGCGGGACGGCCGTCTTCGTCGACGCGGGCGCCGACCCGGCCCCGCTCGTCGCCGCGCTCGAGGACTGGAGCGCGGCGCCGGCGGCGATCCTGCGGACGCACGCCCACCACGACCACGTCGCCTGGGAGGACGAGCTCCGCGAGCGCTACGGCGTGCCGATCGTCGCAGAGCCCGGCGAGTGGGACTTCGGCGACATCCACGTGCGCGGGCTGCCGACCCCCGGTCACTCCGGCGACATGGTGGCGTTCGTCGCCGGCGACGAGCTCGTCTTCACCGGCGACACCCTCTTCAAGGACGCGGTCGGCGGCGGCGACCCTGCTCTCGTCCGTGCCTCCGTGATGGACGTCTTCATGGCGCTGCCGGATGCGATGCGCGTGCTGCCCGGGCACACCGACGAGACGACGATCGGCCGCGAGCGCGAGCACAACCCGTTCGTGCGGGTCTGGTCGGGGGCGGACCCGGAGGGGACGGAGCGCGTCCGCGTCGGCGGCCGCGATGCGACGCTGCTCGTCTGGTCGCCCGACTACGACGGCAAGGGCAAGGCCTGGGTGCGTTTCGACGACGGCGGCGACGCGATCGTCGGCGGCTCGCGCGTAACGCGGTAGCGGCCTCGCCCGTTCTACCGGCTCAACGCGAAAAAAAGGGAGGCCCGATGCTTCTCCTCGTCCTGCTGGCCTTGCTCGCGGTCATCGCGTTCGGGGTCGGCTTCACGATCCACTGGCTGTTCGTCGTCGCCGTCGTCCTCGCCCTGGTGTGGGCGATCAGCCTGTTCGCCGGCGGCACAGGCAGGCGGACGCGTCGCAGCTGGTGGTAGCAGCGGGGTCAACCGGACAGGTCCCGCAGGCTCTGCGGGACCTGTCCGAAAGAGGCGGTAGTTTGCACCCGGTGCGCCTGCTCGTCGCCCGCTGCGAGGTTCGCTACTCCGGCCGCCTGAGCGCCGTCCTCCCGGAGGCGGTGCGGCTCCTCATCCTCAAGGCGGACGGCTCCGTCCTCGTGCATGACGACGCCGGCGGCTTCAAGCCGTTGAACTGGATGACGGCGCCGACCGTCATCGAGGATGGCGGCGGCGTGCTCGTCGTGCGCAAGCCGAAGACGGAGGACGCGCTCGAGATCCGCCTCGTCGAAGTGCTGAGCGACGTCGTGCACGACATGGGGGAATCCGCGGCGCTGCAAAAGGACGGCGTCGAGCGCCACCTCCAGGAAGAGCTCGCGGCCGCGCCGTCCGCGCTCGGCGAGGAGCTCACGCTCGTGAAACGGGAGTGGCCGACCGACGTCGGCCCCGTCGATCTCATGTGCAAGGACGCGGCCGGTGAGTGGGTCGCGGTCGAGATCAAGCGCATCGGGACGATCGAGGCCGTCGAACAGCTGACGCGCTACCTCGCGTTCATCCGCGAGGACCCGGCGAAGGCCGGCTGCCGCGGCGTCCTCGCCGCGCAGACGATCAAGCCGCAGGCGGTTGCGCTCGCCGAGTCGCGCGGGTTCCGCTGCGTCGAAGTCGACCTCGCCGTCCTCCGCGGCGATCGCGAGCCCGACCTCACGCTCTTTGCGGCCTAGGAGATCGCTTCGACCGCGGCGGCGACGCCCGCGCGCACCCCGTCGGGATGCGCGTACGCCGCCGAGCCGAGGAGCAGCATGATGCCCGCGCGCGTGCGCGCGCGCGCGAGTTGCTCGGCCGCGTTCTCTGCTCCGACGCCGCCGCCGACCACCGCAGTCGCCGGTCGCGCTCCGGCGATCTGCTCGCGAACATCGTCGTCCGTGTCGTACGTTCGCGGCGAGAACGACCCGACTTGCACGAAGTCGGCGCCGAGCAGTCGCGTCAGCTCGGCGAGCACGCGCGCCGACACGGAGACCGCGCTGCCGCGGCGGAGGAAGGCCGACCCGACACGGTGGACGAAGATCGGCAGCCCGTACTCGCGCAGCCGTGCGATCGACCCGAGCCCGACGAGGAATCCATTGACCATGAGCGCTCGGGCGCCGGCTTCGACGATCGCGTCGACGTCGGCCCCAGAGACGTTGGCCGCGTAGAGGATGTGCTCCGGGATCGCCGCGTTGATCGCGCGCACGCGCTCGGGGGACGAGCGTTGCAGCTCGTCGTCCTTCACGAGGACGGCGCCCCCTGCGGCGAGGTCCGCGGCAACGGCAGCCGCCTCGCCCGGCGTCAGGCCGAGCGCCGGCTTCACGATCGCGCCGATCGCGACATCGGGTGCGGCCGGGAATGCCGGGCCGGGGAAACCGTGCGGCCACTCGACGTCGACGAGCCGGCACGAGGTGAAGTCTCCGCGGTCGGACCACTCGCCCGAGATGCAGACGGCGAGCAGCTGCTCGGGCGTGCAGTCGTGGTCTAGTTCGGGGAAGTCGATCGTGACGCGCGTCCCCGCGACGGAGACCACCTTCGCGCGCACGCCGGCGGGACCGTCGGCGAGGCTGACCGATTGCAGGACGGCGAGCGTCTCGCCCCACGCCGGCGGCTCGATTTCGTATGTCGCGCGCACAGTCGTATCGTAGGTCCCCGTCCACCAGGAGGAGAAATGGCAGCCAAGCTCCACCGCTGCGGGAACATGTGGGTGAAGTTCGCCGGGCATCCGTGCTGGCGCGTGCAGAAGGCGCTCGACGAGCAGGGGATTGCGTACGAGGTGGTGGCCGGCCCGTGGCCGAGCCGTAAGAACCGGACGGCGGTGATCGAGGGGACGGGCCAGCCGCTCTATCCCGCGATCGAGTTCGACAACGGGACGTGGTACCGCGAGCAGTCCGCCGACATGGCAAAGACGATCCGTGGGGGCAAGCTCATGGAGAAGTCCGGCTAGACTGGGCTCTCCGCGGGGCTATAGCTCAGTTGGGAGAGCGCCTGGATCGCACCCAGGAGGTCGGCGGTTCGAGCCCGCCTAGCTCCATCCTCGAATCCCCATGTGTGCGGGGGAGATTCTTCGATTCGGAGGCGTTCAGGGCATAGTGCGAACCGGCGACCGGGTCGCTTGAGCCCTAGCGAGTAGCCGAGGCAGCGTCGACCTTGTTGCG
>JBOGZQ010000175.1:0-9643 GCA_050697375.1 Gaiellaceae bacterium
GCCCGGCTCTACGACGCGTGGAGCACGGGCGTCGTCGAGGACATCTCCTTCTACGTCGACGAGGCGCTCGCGGCCGGCGGCCCGGTGGTCGAGCTCGGAGTCGGGACCGGACGCATCGCCATCCCGACGGCGTTGGCGGGCGTGCACGTCATCGGCATCGACTCGTCGGCGGGGATGCTCGCGGTCTGCGCGGAGCAGGCACGGCGGGCCGGCGTCGGCGAGAGGGTCGAGCTGCGGCAGGGCAACCTGCTCCGGCCGCCGGTCGAGGAGCGGGTCCCGCTCGTCACGTGTCCGTTCCGGGCATACCTGCACCTGGCCTCGGAAGAGGAGCGGCTGACTGCGCTCGCGGCGGCGAGGGACCTGCTGTTGCCGGGCGGGCGGCTCGTGTTCGACGTTTTCGCCCCGTCGGCCGACGACATCGAGGAGACCGACGGCCGCTGGATCGAGCGCGAGCCCGGGATCTTCGAGCGCGCCGACTGGGACTCGACTGCGCAGACGCTGACGCTGTCGGTGCGCGGCACGTCCGGTGAGTCGTCGATGACGCTCTGGTGGCTCGAGCCGCAGCGGTGGCAGGCGCTTTTGGCGGAGGCGGGCTTCGTCGTCGAGGCGTGTTTCGGGTGGTTCGACCGGCGTCCGTACGACGGGGGCGAGGACTCCGTGTGGGTCGCCCGCAAATAGCGGACTTTTTCGTTTTGGTTCGCCCTTGACCACAGAGTGGTGACACCGTAGGTTTCCTCTTGCGCCAAGCACGGAGCGCGACTAGGTCGAAACCCCGACCGAGCGGTTGTACGAAGAGGGGGCAACCCCGAAGCGGAACGCCGGTCGGACGAGGTAGACGAAAGCGCAACCGGCTTGGCGACTTTTTTTGGTCCGGCCCCGGCAACGGGGCCGGACTTTTTATAGGCGTTACGGAGCGGGAAGCGTGTGGCCGATGTCGCTCACGGCGCCGTCGGGCGCGATGCGGAACCCAGCCGACGAGTTGTGCGGCGTGACGTAGACGTCGCCGGACGGCGCGACCTGATGGATCGCGACGAATCCGTGCGCCTCCGCCAGCTCGGCGAGCGCTGCCGCCTGCGCGGCGCTGATCTCGATGACGCTCATGCCGGGCTTATGCCCGACGCGACCGCTCGTAAAGCGCGACCGTTCCGGCCATCGCGACGTTGAGCGACTCGGCGCCGCCGGCGAGCGGGATCGTCGCCGCCGCATCGCAGAGCGCGACGACGTCCTCCGGCAGCCCCTCCCGCTCCGAACCGAGGACGAAGACGACGTCGCCGGCGACGTCGACGTCCGCGAGCGGCACGCCGCCCCGCGCGACGAGCGCGATGCGGCGCCCGGCCGGCTCGTCGAACCCGCTCAACGGCACGCGGAAGATCGAGCCCATCGACGCGCGCAGCGCCTTCGGCCCGGTCGGATCCGCGCACCCCGCCGACAACGCCACACCGGCTCCGAACGCATCCGCCGCCCGCACGAGCGTCCCGACGTTCCCCGGATCGGCGACGCGCCACAAAGCGAGCGTCGCCGGCCGCGTCCCGCGCGGCAGATCCTCGCGCCGGTAGACGGCGACGACCCGCGGCGGGTGCGCGAGCTCGGACACCTCCGTGAGCAGCTCCGCCTCGACCGTCTCCCCCGCGACGAGCAGCTCGACCGGCTCGATGCCGCCGGCGGCGTCGACGAGATCCTCGCCTTCGACGACGAAGAGGCCGAGCTTGTCGCGCCAGCTCCGCTCGCGGAGCTTGCGGACGAGCTTCAGCCTCTCGTTGTCGCGAGAAGTGATCAGACCCGGATCAGGCTTCGAGCGCGGCCTTCGCCTGCGCGGCGATTGCCTCGAATGCGGCCGGGTCGCTGACCGCGAGGTCGGCGAGCACCTTCCGGTCGAGCTCGATGCCGGCCTTGGAGCAGCCGTTGACGAACTGGTTGTACGAGAGCCCGTGGGTCCGCGCCGCGGCGTTGATCCGCGTGATCCACAGCCGCCGGAACGTGCGCTTCTTGACCTTCCGGTCGCGATACGCGTAGACGAGCGAGTGCTCGACCTGCTCCTTCGCGTAGCGGTAGTGGGAGTTCTTGTACCCCCAGTACCCCTTCGCCTGCTCGAGGATCTTGCGGCGCTTCTTCTGTGCGTGGACGGATCGCTTGACGCGTGGCATCAGCGAATCCCCAGCATCTTCTTCAGCGCGCCCCGGTCGGCGCCGGTGACCTCGAGCTCCTTGCGGAACCCGCGCCTACGCTTCGACGACTTCTTCTCCAACTTGTGGGCGCGCATCGTCGGCCGCCGCAGGATCTTGCCCCCCGCCGTCACCTTGAAGCGCTTCGTCGCTGCTCTGCGTGTTTTCGTCTTCGGCATCTCGTTTCACTCCTGCGTTCTTCGTTGGGCCGAGCAGCATCACCATGTTGCGCCCGTCGAGGAGCGGCTGGGACTCGATCATCCCGATCTCCTTGACGTCGTCGGCGAGGCGGAGGAGCAGGTCGCGACCGCGTTCCGGATGGGTCGTCTCGCGACCGCGGAACATGATCGTCACCTTGACCTTCGCGCGCTGGTTCAGGAACCGCTCGACGTGTCCCTTCTTGGTGTTGTAATCGTGGATCCCGATCTTCGGACGAAGCTTGATCTCCTTGACCTGGATCTGGCTCTGGTGCTTCCGCGCCTGCTTCGCCTTCTGCTCCTGCTCGTACTTGTACTTCCCGTAGTCCATGACCTTCGCCACCGGCGGGTCGGCCTGCGCCGCCACCTCGACGAGGTCGAGGTTCTTGGCATAGGCGTACTCGCGGGCGTCGTCGGACGTCTTGATCCCGAGTTGGGCGCCGTCATCGTCGATCAGGCGGACACGGGGGACCCTGATGGCGTCGTTGATGCGCGTCGTGTCCCGGTTGGTGGGACGGACGGGCTCGATCGGCCGGCGCCGGGGCCTCAAAGACAGATCACCAAGTGGGGCTTACTCCTCCTCCGAGTCGACAACATGCGGCGGCCCGATCCTCGTCGCTTCCGACTCGGTTGAACCCCACGCGGGCGCTGCTTCGGCCCGGGAGGTGAGGAACGGGTCCGCTCCTGCTTTTCAGAGCTCAGAGGGTAGCAAGCTTCGTCACGAGGTCCGCAAGTCCGAGGGTCTCCTGCGCGCCGCCGCGCTCGCGGACGGCGAGGCTCTCCTCGCTCTCGCGGTCGCCGTAGACGATCACGTACGGGATCTTCTCCAGCTCGGCCTCCCGGATCCGCTTCCCGATCGTCTCGGTCGCCTCCCCCACGTCGACGCGATAGCCGGCCTCGGCGAGGCGGAGCGCGATGGTGTGCGCGCCGTCGTGATGGGTCTCGCTCACGGGCAGGATCCGCACCTGGACGGGCGCGAGCCAGAGCGGGAAGGCGCCCCCGTAGTGCTCGGTGAGGATGCCGATGAAGCGCTCGAGCGACCCGAGCAGGGCGCGGTGGATGACGTACGGCGTGTGCTCCGTGTTGTCCGCGCCCATGTACGTGAGACCGAAGTTCTTCGGCATCTGCGAGTCGAGCTGGATCGTCCCCATCTGCCAGGGGCGGCCGAGCGCGTCGGTCATGTGCAGGTCGATCTTCGGGCCATAGAACGCCCCGTCCCCTTCGTTGAGGACGTAGTCGATCTCCCGCTTCGCCAGCGCCGCCTTGAGGGCGCCCTCGGTGAAGTCCCACTCCTCGTCCGAGCCGACCTTCTTCTCCGGCCGCGTCGAGAGCTCGAAGCGCGCCTCCATCTCGAAGAGGTCGTAGAGGAACGAGGCGTAGTCGAGACAGCCGAAGATCTCGTGCTCGATCTGGTCCTGGGTACAGAAGATGTGGGCGTCGTCTTGCGTGATGTGCTTCACGCGGAGGAGCCCGTGCAGGGTCCCGCCGAGCTCGTCCCGGTGGAGGGTCGACGCCTCGGCGTACCGGAACGGGAGCTCGCGGTAGGAGCGGAGCGAGCTCCCGAACAGGAGCATGTGACCGGGGCAGTTCATCGGCTTCAGCGCGAAGCGATGGTCGTCATGCGACTCGGTGAAGAACATGTTGTCGCGGTAGTTGTCGTAGTGGCCCGAGGTGACGTACGTGTCGACGTCGTAGAGCAGCGGCGTCTTCACCTCGACGTAGCCGCGCGCGTGGTTCTCGCGGCGGCGGAGATCCTCGAGCACGTTCCAGACCACCATCCCCTTGGGGTGCCAGAACGGCGATCCCGGCGAGTGCTCCGAGAGATGGAACAGGTCGAGCCTCTGCCCGAGCACACGGTGGTCGCGCTTCCGCGCCTCCTCGAGCCGGTGGAGGTACGCGTCGAGATCCTTCTGGTCGTAGAACGCGGTGCCGTAGATGCGGGTGAGCTGCGGGTTCGACGAGTCGCCGCGCCAGTACGCGCCGGCGAGGCCGGTGAGCTTCAGCGCCTTGATCGGCTTCGAGCTCTGGAGGTGCGGGCCGCGGCAGAGGTCGGTGAACGCGCCTTGCGTGTACAGGGTGATGTCGCCCTCGGCGGTGTCGACGAGCTCGAGCTTGTACGGCTCGTTCTCCTCCGCGAATCGGCGGCGCGCCTCGTCGCGGGAGATCTCCTCCCGCGTCCACTCCCGGCCCTCGTCGAGCTCACGCTGGATCTCCGCCTCGATCGCCGGCAGATCCTCCTCGCGGATCGGCTCCGGGAAGTCGAAGTCGTAGTAGAAGCCGTTCTCGATCGGGGGGCCGATCGCGATCTTCACGCCCGGGTACAGGCGCCGAACGGCCTCCGCGAGCAGATGCGCCGACGAATGGCGGAGCACCGCGAGCGCATCCGGGTCGGCCTTGTCGCGGGTCGTCAGGATCTGGATGGGGTCGCCGTCGTGGAGCGATTGGCGCAGGTCCTGCACGTGCCCGCTCGCGCGGATGAGGACCGCCTGCTCGGCGAGCTTTGGGCCGATCGCGCGCGCGGCGTCGAGACCGGTTGCGCCGTCGGGAAGTTCAAGTTCGGTTTCGTCGGGCAGTAGCACCTTCATCGCGCACAAGGATATTGATCTGAGAGAAACACAACTTGAAAACCGTTCGGTCGCAACGCGTGCGGGACGTTCAAAAGGTCGTCGCAGTGGAAAAGATTTCCAAGTAGCGAAGGAATTTGCGTTGCAGGTGATGAAAACGTCCGATGGTGGGCGCATACTGCGCACTGTCGTTGCCACCGAACTCGCCCAATAGGAGGAGGCAGATGGCGACAAGAAAGAGAACCGGAGCAAAGCGGACGGCCGCGAAGCGGTCGACCGCGAAGCGTCGGCCCGCCGCGAAGCGGAGCACCGCGAAGCGGACAACGGCCAAGCGGAAGACCGCTGCGAAGCGGACGACCGCGAAGCGCAAGACCGCGACGAAGCGGAAGTCGACTGCCAAGCGGAAGACCGCCACCAAGCGGAAGTCGACCGCGAAGCGCAAGACCGCGACCAAGCGGAAGTCGACTGCCAAGCGGAAGACCGCCACCAAGCGGAGGTCGACCGCGAAGCGCAAGACCGCGACCAAGCGGAAGTCGACCGCGAAGCGGAAGACCGCCACCAAGCGGAAGAGCACCGCGAAGCGCAAGACCGCTGCGAAGCGGACGACCGCGAAGCGCAAGACCGCTACGAAGCGGACGACCGCGAAACGGCGCCCCGCGAAGCGGAAGGCTGCGGCGAAGCGCACCACCGGTCGCCGCACCGGTCGCAAGAGCTCCGGCCGTACCGGCTCCCGGGCGACACCAACCGCTGCACGTCGCACGGGAGCGGCCGGTTCGACGGGCAGGGCGGCAAGCGCGCGGTCCGGCGCGAGCCGCTCCGGTTCCACCGGCACCCCCGAGCCGCCGGCACCGGTGTTCCCGGTTCCCGGAGTGCTCGGCGGACTGGGCTCTCCGGAGCCCTCGCCGTTCCCCACGCGTGACGAGTCGGAGGAATAACTCCGGCCCGGCGGAGAAATCCGTGTCGAGAGGGCCCCGTCATGGGGCCCTCTCGCGTTTCGGGGGCGAAGATTGTTGTAAAGAGACGCGCCTTAGACGCGCCCCGCTGAGACACGACCGGTGCCAGGCACTGCACGGACCTCATGACCGTGTCGTTTCGGTCCGGTGATCGGCACCTCAGCGGCTACGGCATACGGCACCGACCGACGTGACGGTGTCGCGACGATTCAGCGATCGGTGCCTGGTACCGGTCGTGTACTACGAAGCCCGGACCGGAAAGGACCTGCGCTCGGGGCCGACGTACTCCGCCGACGGGCGGATGATCTTGTTGTCGGCGTGCTGCTCGAGCACGTGCGCCGCCTGGCCCGCGACGCGGCTCGCCGCGAAGAGCGGCGTGAAGAGATCGGTCGGCACGCCGAGATACGTATAGACCGACGCCGAGTACAGGTCGACGTTCGGATAGAGGCCCTTCTCCTCGAACATCGTCCGTTCGGCCGCGTCGGTGATCGCGAACCAGTTCGGCTCGCCCGCGTCCTCCGAGAACTCCTGCGAGATCCGCTTGAGGATGATCGCTCGCGGGTCATAGGCGCGATACAAAGGATGACCGAACCCGTAGAGCTTGCCCTTCTGCTCGAGGATCGCGCGCACGGCGCCGGGCGTCGCCTCGGCCGACCCGAACTTCCGGAACAGCCTCATCGCCGCCTCGTTCGCGCCGCCGTGCAGCGGCCCGCTCAGCGCCGCGATCCCGCCGACGATCGCCCCGTGCACGTCCGCCCCGGTCCCGGCGATCACGCGCGCGGCGAACGTCGACGCATTCATCTCGTGCTCGGCGTGCAGGATCATCGCCACGTCGAACGCACGCACCGCCTGCTCGTTCGGCGACTCGCCGTGCAGCATCGTCAGGAAGCTCTCCGCATACGACAAGTCGGGATCCGGATCGACCGGCGCGAGCCCCTCGCGACGGCGGTGGTACCGCCCGACGATCGTCGGCATCTGCGCGATCAGCCGCGCGGCCTTGCGCAGCTCCGCATCGCGGTCGTTCGCGTCCCGGTCGGGGTCGGTGAACGCGAGCGCGGAGACCGCTGTCCGCAGCATGTCCATCGGCAGCGCCGCCGCTGCGGAGCGGTCGACGAGCTGCTCGACGTGCGGCGGCAGCTCCCGCCACGCGAGCTCCTCCTTGAAGCGGTCGAGCTCCTCGGCCGTCGGCAGGTCGCCGTGGAGCAGGAGGTATGCGACCTCCTCGTATGTCGAGTGCTCGGCGAGGTCGGCGATGTCGTAGCCGCGGTACATGAGCACGCCCTCGTCCGGATCGATGGACGAGACGGCGGACTGGGCGACGACGACGCCGGAGAGCTGGACGGACTTCTTCGGAGCCATGCTTCGGGTTACGATACCGCCAATCCGGTGAGCGGCCGTGTGTTCAACACGTCGGCCGCCGTCGCCCCGCCGCGGCGCGCCGTGTGCACCGAGAGCGGCATGTTCTCGGCGACCGAGTGCGCATCGGTCGAGCATACGATCCGCACGCCCGCGCCGAGCGCCTCGCACACGTGCTCGCCCCTCAGGTCGAGCCGCGGCGGCAACCCGTTCACCTCGAGCGCAACGCCGGTCTCGAGGCAGACCTCGAAGACGCGCTCGAGGTCGAGCGCGTTCTCGGGACGGTGGCCGATGAGCCGTCCCGTCGGATGGCTGAGTCAGCACACCGCCGGGTGGCGCGTCGCCTCGACGACGCGCGCGGTGATCTCGCGCCGCCGCGAACGGCGGCGACCTCGAGGCCGTGGCGGAGGACGCGCGGCGACCGTCGCGTTGTCCACTACGCGACGGGCAGCTCGATGCGGAAGTTCGCGCCGCGCCCATCGGAGCGGGCGCTGACGCGCCCCCCGTGTGCGCGGGCGACGGCGGCGACGATCGAGAGGCCGAGACCGACGCCGCCGCTCGCGCGCGACCGCGACGCGTCGGCGCGGTAGAAGCGCTCGAAGATCCGGTCGAGCTCCTCGGGAGTGAGCCCCGGGCCGTTGTCCTCGACCTCGATCACCGCGTGGTCTCCTTCCCGGGCGACGCGGACGTACGCGGGCGTGCCCGGCGGCGTGTGCGAGCGCACGTTGGAGAGGAGGTTGTCGACGATCTGGCGGAGCCGGTCGCGGTCGCCGAGCACGGCGACGGGCTGGGAGTCGAGCTCGAGGGGCCGCTCGGGGTCGAGCGCGCGGGCCGCGTCGACCGCGTCGTGGACGAGGCCGTCGAGCTGCACGCGCTCGCGCTCGAGCGGACGCCCCTCGTCGAGGCGTGCGAGCAGGAGGAGATCCTCGACGAGCACGCTCATGCGCTCGGTCTCGCGCGTGATGCCCGTCATCGACCGCTCGAGATCCTCCGGGCGGCTCTGCGCGCCGCGCGAGAACAGCTCGGCGTACGCGCGCACGGCGGCGAGCGGCGTACGGAGCTCGTGCGACGCGTCGGCGACGAACCGCCGCAGCCGCGAGTCCGACGTCTCGATGCGGCCGAGCATCTCGTTGATCGCGATGCCGACGCGGCCGACCTCGGTTCGCTCGTCATCGACGTCGACGCGGTGCGAGAGGTCGCCTGCGGTGATCGCCGCCGCGGTCGTCTCGATCGCGCGCAGCGGCCGCAGGCCGAGCCGGATGATCCAGAGCGAGAGCGCGGCCAGTCCTACGAGAACCGCGAGCGTGACGAGCAACTCCACGAAGAACAGGCGGTGCAGCGTGTTGTCCTCGCTCTCGAGCGGAGCGGCGATGAGAAGCACGTAGCCGGGATGCTCCCCTTCGATCGACGCTCGCACCCGATAGTCCTCGATCGTGAGGAACCTAACGTGGTCGCCCTCGGGCGTGTTCGCATGCGCAGGCAACGAGAATGACGTCGGGACGTCCGGAGGCGTAGCGGCCTCCGCGCCCGGGAAGGGACGTCCGCAGTTCCATGGGCGCACCACCGTGCCGGCGGTCGTGCGAATCGAGACGCAGTCGTTCGGGACGTCGCCCGCGTCGTCGGGCCCGTGATGCTCTCCGAACTCGACGCTCTCGATGCCCGTATGCACCTGGTTCAGCGTCGAGTCGACGCGGCTGAACAGGAACGAGCGGAGCTCCGAGTACGTCGCCACGTCCGCGGCGACGAGCCCGATCGCCGCGAGGGCGATCACGCCCAGCACGAGACGGGTCCGAAGGCTCACTACTTGTCGCCGGCTTCGAGCATGTATCCGGCCTGCCGCACGGTCCGGATCAACGCCGGCTTCCCGAGCTTCCGCCGGAGGTAGCTGACGTACGTCTCGACGACGTTCGAGTTGCCGCCGAAGTCGTACCGCCAGACGTTCTGGAGGATCTGGTGCTTCGAGAGCACGCGCCTCGGGTTGAGCATGAAGTAGCGGAGGAGGTTGAACTCGGTGCCGGTGAGCTCGACGCGCACGTCCCCGCGGAAGACCTCGTGGCGCTGCTCGTCGAGCACGAGATCGGCGAACCGCAGGACGTCGCCGGGGAGGTCGCTCTGCGTGCGTCGCAGGATCGCCTGCACGCGCGCGACGATCTCCGCGAGGCTGAACGGCTTCGTGACGTAGTCGTCGCCGCCGGCGCGGAGCGCCTCGACCTTGTTCTCCACGGCGTCCTTCGCGGTGAGGAAGAGGATCGCGCTCTTGAAGCCGCGCTCGCGCATGCGCCTCCCCACCTCGATGCCTTCGAGGTCGGGAAGCATCCAATCGAGCACGACGAGATCGGGCTCGCGCTCGGCGACGGCGCGCAGCGCCTCGCGCCCGGCCGTCGCCTCGTCGACCTCGAACCCCTCGTAGC
>JBOGZQ010000176.1:0-14945 GCA_050697375.1 Gaiellaceae bacterium
CGAACTCTCGCGCGAGCATCTCGACGAGATGCTCGACGTCAACCTCAAAGGGACCGTGTACGCGATTCGCGCAGCGCTCCCGCACATGCTCGGCCGCGAGGGCGACATCGTCACGCTCGCGTCCGAGGCGGGAAGGCGCGGGCTTCCGTACGAGGCCGTCTACTGCGCGTCGAAGTTCGGCCAGGTCGGCCTGACGCGGGCGCTCGACCACGAGCTGCGCGAGCGCGGCATCCGCTGCACGAACGTCTGCCCCGGCGGCGTCGCCACCGATTTCGCGCTCGACGACGGCCGCGGCCGGAGCCCGGACGTCCTTCCCGGGATGATGAGCGCGGACGACGTCGCCGAGTTCGTCGTCTTCGCCCTCGAGCGGCCGCGCCACCTGCGCATGCTCGAGACCGCACTGCGGCCGATGACGGAGGCCTCCTGGGGTTAGACGGGTAGCACGTACCCGCTCTCGAGCATCGCCGGCGCACGCTCGAGGAGGCTCTCCCACGGCGGGACGTCCCAGCCGAGCGAGTCGGCGAGGCGGACGATCATCGAGAACAGCGCGCACACCATTGCGGCGTCGAGCAGCGCCTGCCGCGAGACGCCTTCGGCGTAGGCCGCCTTCGCGTCGGCGGCGGTCAGCTCGTCGGGGCGCAGCGTCATCACCTCGATGAAGACGAGTGCGGCGCGCAGCTCCGGCCGGAGCGGAGCGGTGCGCCAGTCGGCGACGACCGCGTCCCAGACCTCCTCACCGAGCGCGTACGACGCGACCGCGCCGTGCGAGCCCGTTCAGAAAGGACATTGATTGAGCAGCGACGTGAACGCGGCGAAGAGCTCGCGCTCGCCGGCGCTCCACTCGGACGGCCCGCGCATCGCGGAGTCGACCGCCTCCGCATACGGACGGCCGAAGATCTCCGGCCGGTAGAGGAGCGTCTTCATCACCCCCGACGGGACGTCGGGATGCGCGCGATCGACGACGGCGAGCCTCACCCGATCGCCTCCTGCGCGCGGTCGAGCCGGCGCAGCCCCTCGCGCACCGCGACGGCGACCGTCTGCTCGAAGATCTCGTCCTCCGACAGCCCCGCCTGTGTCAGCGCCTCGACGTCGGAATCGACGACGGTGTACGCGCGGTCGCGCACCTTCGCGAGGTAGGCGTCCATCGCCGGCGGTGATGCGCCGGCGGCCGGCGCGCGCAGCTCGTCGAGCACGAGGAGATCCTAGTTCGCGACGGTGAGCGCGATCTGGTTCTCGCCGAACTTGCCGGCGAGGTTGAACGCCTGCACGTCGATCCAGTACGTCCCGTTCGGGAGCGACGTCGTGTCGAGCCCTTGCGTCAGCCAGAAGCGGTAGTCGCCGGGACGGTTCGCCTTGTTCTGGTACGTGCCCGGCGCGTAGATCGTGGAGTACATCGAGCCCGGGAACAGCCGGTACCGGAAGTCCGCCGCCGTGTGCCACGGCGTCGGCGGGTCGCCGTTGCCGGGAATGATCCTCCAGCGGATAAGGCATGGAACGAGTCGAGCGCGGTTCCACGGCGGGTTGGGTGCGATCGACGGCAGCTCGTACGCGTCGGCGATGAGCGCGATCGTGCCGCTGACGTCCGTCCCCTCGGACTGAAGGGCGTGCGCCTCGATGCGGACGACGGAGATCGCATCGACGACGGGCGTGTTGAGGTCACGGAACGGCGTCAGAGCCCCGTGGCGGAGCGGATCGCGATAGTGGCCCGCGACCGCCTCGGCGAAGTGCACGTGTCCCCAGCCCGGAAGGATGTAGCCGAGCAACTGGTGCAGGCGCACGTGCGTGCCGCTCTTCACGACCGGGCGGATGTGCCAGTAGCCGAAGACGCGCCGGTTCGGCCGCCGCACGTCGACCGAGTCGGGGCCGCGCACGGCGATCCCCGGCTCCACGGCATAGACCGCTGTCCCATCCGGAGCCGAGATGTCCACCCCGAAGTGGAAGGTCCCCACCCACGTGAGGTTGGGCGCGACGTGGAACCGCGGGTCGTTGAACGTGCCGCGGATCGGGTGCATCCGGTTGAACGGCTTGACCGGCCAGCCGTAGGCGTGGGCGACGCTGGGCAGGATCAGCGCGAGGAGCACCGCAGCGAACGTCCCCCGGAACATTGTTCGTGGAAGGATGCCCGCGGTGTCGGACCGGCAAACGATGACTTTCGCCCATGAGGGTCGTCCAAGGGACATGAAGAAGCTCAAGCTCGCCGTGTACGTCTCGCTCGACGGGGTGGTCGAGGACCCGTCGTGGACGGGGCCGTTCTGGAGCGACCAGCTCGCGGACATGCAGGCGGAATATCTCTATTCGAGCGACGCGCTCGTCCTCGGGCGGGTCACCTACGAGGGCTTTGCCGCCGCTTGGCCGGGAATGGAGGAGAGCACCGGCGACTTCGGCAAGAAGATGAACTCGATGCCGAAGCACGTCGCCTCGCGGACGCTGCGCGACGCGGAATGGAACGCGACCGTGATCGAGGGCGACGCCGGGGCCGCGATCGCCAAGCTGAAGGAGGGCGACGGCGGCGATCTGCTCCTCTACGGGAGCGGGACGCTCGTCGACGAGCTCACGCGGCACCGGCTGATCGACGAGTACCGGCTCATGGTCCATCCGGTCCTCGTCGGCTCGGGCAAGAAGCTCTTCGAGAAGATCGGCGAGACGGTCGACCTCCGGCTCGTCGACACGACGACGACCGACACCGGTGTGGTCGTTCTCACCTACCGGCGCTGAGCCCGCCGTCGACGACGAGTCCGGAGCCCATGACGAATCGCGACTCGTCGGAGGCGAGGTAGAGGGCGGCGCGGGCGACGTCCTCGGGCAGGCCGAGCTCGTCTCCGAGCTGCCGCGAGCGGATGGAGCGCCTCCCTTCCTCCGGATCGGTGTACGACTCCTCGAGGTAGCGCTCGACGAACGGCGTCAGGATCGTGCCGGGAAGCAGTGCGTTGACGCGAACACCGTGCCGCGCGAGGTCGACCTGCATCGACTTCGTCAGCGCGAGCACCGCGCCCTTCGACGCCGCATACGACACGCGGCGGGCGAGGCCGGTCTCGGCGATGGCGGACGACATGTTCACGATCGAGCCCGAACGCTGCGCGATCATCGTCGGGACGACCGCACGCGACATGAGGAATACGCCGCGCGCGTTCACGCGCATCACCTGCTCCCACAGATCGAGCGTCGTCTCCTCGACGTCGCCGACGCCTGCGATGCCGGCGTTGTTGAAGAGCACGTCGATCCGTCCGTGCTCCGCGACGACCCGATCGGCGAGCGCCTGGGTCTCCCCCTCGTCGGCGACGTCGACGCGGTACGGCGTGCCCTCGAGGTCGGCTGCGGCGACGGTCGCGCCCTCGGCCGCGAAGAGCTCCGCCGAAGCGCGCCCGATTCCGGACGCGGCGCCCGTGACGATGCAGACCTTGCCCGCGAGTCTCATCGGTATAGGTTCGCACGCATGAAGATCGTCTGTGTCGGGCTCAACTACGTCGACCACGCGCGCGAGGTGGCGCTCGGGCTTCCCGACCATCCGCTGCTTTTCGCGAAATGGCAGAACGCGGTGATCGGCGACGGCGACCCGATCGTCATCCCCACGGGCGTCGAGCAGGTCGACTACGAAGCGGAGCTCGCCGCCGTCATCGGCGCGCGCGTAAAGAGCGTCTCGGTCGAGAACGCGCTCGAAGCCGTCGAGGGCTACACGTGCCTCAACGACGTCTCGGCGCGCGCGCTGCAGTTCGCCGACAGCCAGTGGACGCGCGCGGCAAGTCGCTCGACACGTTCTGCCCGATCGGCCCGCGCATCGTCCCGCGCGACGAGGTCGGCGACCCGCAATCGCTGCGGATCTCGTGCCGCGTGAACGGGGAGACGCGGCAGGACGGATCGACCGCCGACATGGTCTTCGGCGTTGCCGAGCTCATCGCGTATATCACGAGGACGATCACGCTCGAGCCGGGCGACGTCGTCGCCACCGGCACGCCGCCCGGCGTCGCGATGGGCAGCCCCGATCCGCGCTACCTCGTCCCCGGCGACACGGTCGAGGTCGAGATCGAGCGCGTCGGCGTGCTGACGAACCCGGTCGTCGCATGGTGACGGTCGACGACGTTCGGGCGCTGGCCGGATCGCTGCCGCGCTCCACGGAAGTATTCGTGCGCGGGCGGATCAAGTTCCGGGTCGGCAGCATCGTCTGGCTCGCGTTCTCGCGCGACGGCACCGAGGTGGGGCTCGCCTTCCCCAAGGAGTGGCGCCAGGCGCTCGTCGAGTCGCGGCCGGAGACGTTCAGGATGCCAACGGGCGTCGACCTCAAATATCACTGGGTCGAGGCTCGGCTCGACGCGCTCGATCCGGAGGAGATGCGCGACTACGTGCTCGACGCCTGGGCGATGGTGGTGCCGCAGTTCGTCGTCGACGAGTTCGTCGCCGAGACGTAGAGAAGCCCCCTCGCGGGGGCTTCTCGGTAGCAGGCCTGTAAGCCGGACTGCCGTAGCGCTCCTGGGAGTAGCGGCCCTCGGCCTGCCCGAAGGAGGATCGATGAAGAAATGGACGCAGGAATTGAGCGATTTTCTGCGCTTCTGCAAGCTGGAGCGGCGGCTGGCGCCGCTGACCTGTTCGGCGTACGCGCGCGACGTCTCCGCCTGCCTTGCGCACCTGCACGGTCAGGGGATTCGCGAGTTGGGCGAGGTGCGGGTGACCCACCTGCGCGCCTTCCTCGCCGACGAGCAGCGCACACGGCCGGCGGTCTCGAGTCAGGCGCGGGCGACGGCGGCGCTCAAGTGCTTCTTCCGCTTCCTGATGGAGGAGGAGCGGATCGAACGCGATCCTGCCTTGCCGCTGTGGACGCCGAAGAAGCGGGAGGTGCTGCCGGACGTGCTGAGCATGGGCGAGCTCGAGCGGCTGCTGGCGCAGCCGAGCCGCGGCGACCTGTGGGAGCGCCGCTTTCCCGGCAAGCCCGAGCGCGACCGGTTGCTGCTGGCGGTGATGGCCTACGGCGGCTAGCGCCGCGCCGAGTTGGTCGGGCTCGACTGGGACGACGTCGACCTCGCCCGCCGGCTGCTGCGCGTGCGCAAGGCGAAGGGTGGCCGGCAGCGGACGATCCCGATCCACCCCGCGCTCGCGCCCCTGTTTGCCGAGTACTACGCCACCCGGGTGCCGCCCTCGCATCAGGCGCTCTTCGTGGGCGTGCAGGGCTACCGGCTCCACTACACCCAGCTGGGGCAGGTGTTCCGCCACTACGTCGACGCAAGCGGCGTCGGCGAACGCAAGCGCGTCACGCCGCACACGCTGCGGCACGTGTTCGCGACCGAGCTGCTGCACGCGGGCGCGAACCTGCGCCAGATCCAGGAGCTGCTCGGGCACAAGCACCTCGACTCCACGCAGCGCTACACGCGCGTGAACGCGCACGAGCTGCGCGGCGCCATCAAGCGGCTCCGTTGGGTCGGCTGACCATGAAAGGAAAGCCGTTCAAGTGAAATGCGATCTTTTCACATGAGTGCTATGGTTATCGCCATGGATCTCTCTCGCCCCTGGGCGCCCATTCGGTCCCCGATCGACATGGAGGTCCTGAGCGTCCTCTGCGGCACCACGCGCCAGCTCACCGGGCGCGAAGTCGCGCGACTCGTCCGCGCTGGCTCGCAGCCGGCCGTCAACGCCTCGCTCAGGCGTCTGAGCGAGGAAGGCCTCGTCCATGCCGATGAGGCTGGTAACGCGTACCTGTACACGCTCAACCGCGACCACCTCGCCGCACCGGCCGTCCAGCTCCTCGCCGACATCTGGCCCGAGCTTCTCCGGCGTCTACGCAACGAGATCGCCCACTGGCAGATCGCTCCGGTTCACCTCTCGATCTTCGGCTCTGCCGCACGCGGCGAAGGCGACACCGCGAGCGACATCGACATCTTCGTCGTCCGACCGCGCGACGTCCTGGACGACGACCCGCGCTGGCGGGAGCAACTCGACGACCTCTCCGACCACGTACTCGCCTGGACCGGCAATCACGTCGGCCTCTCGGAGGTTTCCGAACGCGACGTGCGCCGGTTGCGGCGCGAGCGGCCCCCTGTCGTCGGCGAGCTGAGCCGCGACGCGATTTCGATAGCCGGCTCAGAGCCCGCCGAGCTGTTCGGAGGGCGCCGGTGACGACGCGGAGTGGTCGCACCCAGCCCTGCGACCGCGCGCATGCGCGCACCCGCCTCGACCAGGCCGAGAAGTCACTCGAGGTAGCGGAGCTCGTCGCCGGCGAGCACGAGATTCCGGAGTCTCGGAGTCTTGCCGCTGCGCTCGCAGTCCTCGCCGGCATCGCCGCCTCTGACGCCGCGTGCTGCGCGGCGCTCGGCCGTCGCTCGCGCGGCGACGACCACCGGCAGGCAGCGGCGCTGCTCCGCGAGATCGTCAATGGTGACCGGCCGGCGAAAGCGCTGCTCGATCTATTGAACTTGAAGGACACCGCGCAGTACGGACTGATCCCGATCACCGCGCGGGAACTCACTACCGCGCTCCGCCGGGCCAGGACGCTGCTCGATTTCGCTCACGCGACCCTTCGGCGGTAGCCGCGAGCGCTCGTTAGCGGAAGACGGGCTCCTCTACGTCCGCGGGGGCGATTCCGACGTTCGGAAGCTGATCGTCGTCCCATTGCGCAGGTTCAACACCGGCTGGTTCAGGTCAACGAGCTCCGGCTGCGGCCCTTCGATCGAGATGTCCGTTCTATCCGCCTGGATGCGGACGGCAAGCCCGGCGTCGCGCACCTGGCCGTTTCGGGTGAGGCGGACCAATTCGAGGGCGATCACGGCATACGTCCTACCAGCTCTTGATCGCGCTGGCGGTCAAGTTTGTGAGCCGGCGGGACGCTGTCCGAGTCGGCTTGTAAGACTGCACCCCGTGGCAAAGAGGAAGGGGACGGCGCGGGTTCCGGGTATGAAGTCGGCGCCGGTCGTTCCGCTGCCGGACGCCCGTGCGATGGAGGGTGTCCTCGCGGCGATCGGTCGCGGCGCCGCCCACTACGCCGCGAACGAGACGCTCTTCTACGCGCAGGACCTGATGTACGAAGCGTTCGAGGCGCAGGGCGCGCGGCGGGTTGCGCTCGCGCGCGAGGCACTCGCGATCTCGCCCGACTGTGCCGATGCCTACCTGCTAATGGCCGAGGAGACCGCGGCGAGCCGCGACGAAGCGCGCGAGCTGCTGGAGCAGGGCGTCGCGGCGGGCGAGCGCGCACTCGGGCCGGAGTCATTCGAGGAGGACGTCGGCCACTTCTGGGGCCGGATCGAGACGCGTCCCTACATGCGCGCTCGCGCCGCGCTCGGTGAGACGCTCTGGGCACTCGGCCGGCACGAGGAAGCGGTCGCGCACCAGCGCGAGCTTCTGCGTCTGAATCCGAACGACAACCAGGGCATCCGCTACCGCCAGGCCGAGTACCTGCTCGCACTCGAACAGTACGACGAGCTGGACGAGCTCTTCGCCGCGTACGAGGACGACGACGCGGCGGCGTTTGTCTATACGAAGGCCCTCGCCGCCTTCCGCCGGCAAGGCGACTCGCCCCAGTCGCAAGCGTTGCGGGCGGAGGCGCGCAAGCAGAACCCGCACGTGCCCGCCTACCTCTCCGGTCGCAAGCGGATCCCGACGCGGCTGCCAGACTACGTCGGCTTCGGCGACCCGAGCGAGGCGGTCGACTACGTTGTCGGTGCGAAGGCGCAATGGGAGAGCGTGCCCGGCGCGCTCGGCTGGCTCGCGGCCTGACGGGCTGCCCGGGCCGTGGTCATCCGCTGCACGCGGAAGCTGATCGAACTCCTTCAACCCGCCGAGCCGCTCGCTGATCTGAGGCCCAGCGACGACGACTGGTACGCGAACCTGATCTGGATCGACCGCCGCAAGTGCGTGCTCGTCGCGCACGCAGGCACCCTGTTCTCCGTCTTCCGCCCCGACGTGCGCGCCGCGGAGTTGCGGCCATTCGGCACCTTCCTCGCAAAGGCTGTCGAGGCGGAGCTGCGTGATGAGGAGTTGCAGCCCGAGACGTTCGGCCAGCTCGTCGACGCCCAGCTCGCCCGTACGGCCGACCGTCGAACACTGGGCTTCATGAACGAGATGGCCTTCCAAATCCGCTGGCAGGCCGAGGACGCCGGGGGGCTCGACTACTGCGATCCGCGCGTCGTCAACCGCTGGCTCCGCCGCGTTCTGTACAGCAAGGGCGGCTACGCGAAGCCGCTCGAGCTCGTCGCTGAATGGACGAAGCAGCGGAACGGCTGAAACGATCGTTTGCAGGGTTTTTCGCTCGCGTTAACGAGACTGAAAGCCGGATTGCCGTAGCGCTCCTGGGAGTAGCGGCCCTCGGCCTGCCCCAAGCGCTTGGTCCGTCACTCGCACATGGCGGCCGCGTGAGGAAGGTGAAGTTTCAGAGACTCGGTCCGGCATCCTGCCGATCTAGGCCGAGCCCTCGCTCGACCCGACGCCTCTGGGCTAATCGGTTCCGAATCGAGATGCTAGGCATCCCGATTCGGGATGTAGGGCATCCCGATGGAGCGGCATCTCGCGGCAAGACGGCTACTTCGCGCGGGCGATGAGGTCGTTTACCCAGACGACAGCTTCGGTGACCGTGGGACGGACGTCGAGTCCTTCGGCGGCTTCGGCGTAGATCGTGTCCCAGTCGTCGTACTCGACGACGGTGGGCGGCCATTCCTGTGCGCGTCGAGCGGCGAAGAGGCGGGTGCCGATCTCGCGAAGCTCCGCATAGTCGATCGTCTCTTCCTGTTCGAGGATCTGCAGGTCGACGAGGTCGTGCGCTCGGTCGTTTCGATTCGTCTTCGGGTTCACCCAAGTGCATGCATGCAGCTTCTGGGCGACTTGGTGCTCGACGAGCATCAGCGGAATCGGCGCCGGCTGTTCAAGGCCGATGATCGCGAAAATCTCGACAATGTCGTCGGCGATCCGGAGGTCTCGGTCCTCGGTGCTGCCGACCTCATCGTGGCCGAGCTCGAACTCCACCGTCAGCCAATCCCGGCCTCGGTAGGCGAGCCGAATCGCGAACGGCTGCATCACGTAGTCGGGAGGAACGTTCTCGATCTCCCGCGGCTCGAGCACGCGGACGGTTCCCGTGAATCCACCCCAGCCCTGCTCGAGCCGGTCGCGCAGCTGCTCGACGTAGTCGTCGACGGTCACATTCCGTGAGCGGGAGGCGTCGAAGTCGGGCGTATAGCGGCTGCCGGCCTCGCCGACGCGGATCTTCATCGCGGTGCCGCCCTTCACGACCCCGTCGGGCAGCATCTGGCCGACGACGGTGCTCGCGACTGCCCGCTGAATCCGCCGGAACTGCTGCCCGCGCTCCTGCGCAACATTGCGCATCCGCGCCAAGAGCGAAGCGAGGTTCGTTGGCGTGTCTCGTTGAGCGCTCATTGCGTCTCCTCGAGTTCCTCGATGAGGCGGTTCGCCTCCGGCTTGCGGATCAGACCGGCCTGCGCTGCCTCCGTCACCGCGTCGACGAGCCGCTCAGGCATCAGCAGGCCGCGACAATCACGGATGGCCTCCGCCACGGTCATGGCGGGAATCCCCTCATAGGTGGTCTGCTCCGCGCGCGGCACCTCACGCTGCTCAACCTTGATGAACGGGGGAAGGCGGCGCCGGACGCGACGCGGCGTCGCGACGCGGATGCGCCGCGGGTGGGCGAGCCCGAGGTCGTGCAGGGCGAGCACCGCGTCGCCGGCGAGGACGGCGTTCTCACCGACGCGGAGCACCGCTTCCATGAACTCGTCCCTGGGGGTGGCCGGGATGTTCTCGAAGCGATAGAGGCCCTGGCCGACGTGCTCGAGACCGCCGCGCTGGTGGAGCTTTCGCAGCTCGACCGCGGGCACGCCGAGGTCGTCCGCGTCCTGGGTGGTGACGTAGCCGTACTGGTCGAGCGCCCGCTCGTGGAGCCGGCGGCGGTATGTCTCTCTCATCGCCATGGCACCAGTATAGCCAATACCGTACCGTTATCGGTACGCTTTTGCCCGAGATTCCGGAAATCCGACTGTTCCAAGGCAGCAGCGTACCGTGTTCGGTACGGTTTTGCCGGTCAGGGGCAACTCGACTTGAGGACGTCCGCGACCGTTGGTACGGTCCTGGGGCGGTTCGGGACGTTGCCGGCACAGCCGAAGGGCGCAGGCCGGGCGCCCGGGCCGAGCGGTTCCGAGAGACCGCCGAGAGGCTGCCGACTCGGGAGCGTTACGGCAAATCTGGTTGCCGGGGCATAGAAAAGCCCCACCTGAGCGGGGCTTTTCGTTAGCAGGCCTGTAAGCCGTAACGTTTACGGGGTTGGCAGCGCGACGGCGACGTTTTGGGTCCCTGCCGCTCCATTGCGGAGCGAAAGCCGTTTCTCGCTTCGCTCGAACGTGACCTCTTCGAAGACTCGGGGCGGCGGGCATGCCGCCGCCCCGATCGAACCCCTGCGTCACGAGGCGAAGCAGACGTGCAACCCAAGCTGCTTCGAGAGTGCACCAGCCTGCGTGCCGATCGTTGTCAGCTGCGCATTCGCCCTTGAAACGTTCGCGCCATTGCCATCGGCTGCGGCCTTTTCGATCGTCCCGAGCTTGCGGTTGTAGCTCGTCATTGCTGCCATCCACCTTCTGACGACCGTCGACTGCCCGGCGGGTGCGGCGTACTGTCCGAGCTCTGCCTGCGCCCGAAGCGCCATAGTGAACGCTGGAATGACGATCGAGAGCTTGTGTGCGATGGCAGGCAGTGCCGGAGGGTTGCCGAGCGGTGCGATCAGCTTGTAGAGGGCTCCGCAGTTGGCATCGGCAGCCGCTGCGAAACTCGCGGTCCGCGTGCTGTGCTGCGACGTCCGGGCTGCGGAGGCACCTGCCACCGCGACGACCGCGACCGCGATCGCGACGAGTGCGAGCGCGACCGACCTCCGAAGCATCTTCCTGTGCATGAGTGACCTCCCTGGTTCGATTCCCGGAGAGCGCCAGCGCGGCGGCACTCGCCGATTCCTGGATCGAACTTAGGAAGTCGAGGGCGGACCTATCATCCGGCAGCTCCCTCATCCGCGGAGTGACGTGGGAGCTTGCCGGCGAGGTCGGTTCTGTTCTTTGCGCCGAGTTTGGTCAGGATGTTCGATACGTGCCGCTCCACCGTCTTGCGCGACAGGAACAGAGCGGCCGCGATCTCGGGGTTCGAGTCGCCGGCCGCGACAAGGTGCGCGATCTCCAGCTCGCGCGGCGTGAGCGGCGTCGCGGGGCCGCGACGCCGCCAAGTGCGCACGCCGAGCGACCGCAGCTGCTGGAGCGCCAACCTCTGCTCGCTGACGGCGCCGATCGCTTCGGCCTTTCGCGCAGCCTCACGCAAAGCTTCGACACCCCGCGCACGGTCGACCCGCGCCATGCTGGAGCCAGCGTCTATCTCGATCCAGAGCCGCACAAGCTCGTAGCCGACTGCGGAGGCGAGGGACGCCGCCTCCTCGAACAACGGCAAGCTCTTCTCGGGATCGCGATGCATCTCGACGAGCGCGCGTGCGTAGACCTGGCGGGCGTGCGGGCCGCCGTGCGGAGTCGGGTGCGCAGCCTCCCAGCGCCCGAGAGCCTCGACGGCGCGTGCGGCGTCGCCCGCGCGGGCCTGCGCCTCGGCCGCATGAAGAACGAACTCCCAGTAGCAGCGGGCGCACCCGGCCGCCTCGGCGTCCACCGCCATCGGGCGCACGAGGGCATCAAGCTCCTCGTCGCTCGGAGCCGCGAACCGGCCGACCAGCCAAATGTGCAGGTGCCGGATGACGAGGCGGAAGTGCGGGTCGGGCTCCGCCGCGATCGCCGCCTCGATCGCGGCAACGTTCGCGCGCCAGTCGCGCCGGCTCGCATCGATGCTGCGCGCGACGGCGCGAAGCTGCGCGATCGTGAACCTGCGCGGTGGCCCGACACGTCCGGCGAGCGCCACCGCCTGCTCGAGCGCTGACGCGGCCTCATCGAGGCGACCAAGGTGCTGCGCGATCCATCCAACCCAGTGCCACGCTTCGACCTCGAGGCTTGGCAAGGCGAGCCGTTGCGCTTGCTCGAGGATGCGCTGGGCACGAGGCTCCGCCGGACGGGGAAGGCCCTCAAACTGAAGCAGCGAGAAGACGCCGTCCGACGCAGCGGCGAGCGCTTCTGCAGGATCTCGGGCCGCCGCCTGGATCAACTCTACGCAACGGGCGACCGTTGCGGCATCTGCGCTACGGATCGCCGCGTCGAGTGTGCCTCGCGACGCGCGCACGTACGCACTCCGTTTGCCGTCATCCAGCTCGCTGACGCCACCGGCGGAATCCACCAATAGTTTCGCTGCTTCGGCCGCACGGTCCAGGAGCGGTTCGGCGTCGGAGACGCGATTCTCGAGCCAGAGGAACGCCTCGGCATCATGGATGTCGGCCTCGATCGCCGCGGTTGGAATGTCGTCGCACGATGCGCGCGCTTGCGCGGCGAAAGCGTGGACGTCGCTCGCGCGGCCGAGCCGAAAGGCGGCAACCGCTGCGGCAAGGGCAGCGTCGACACGCGCATCGCTGCTAGGCAAACGGCTAGCGAGCGCACCCCAGCGGGCCAGCGCCGAATCCCACTCACCAAGCTCCGTGGCGAGCGTCGCAACCATCAGTTGCAGCGCGTCACCATCTGCACCCTCCGTTGCATCCGCGATCGCGCCGAGTGTGAGCAGTCCGGCACCGCCGAGCAGTCGCCGCTGCGGCGAGCCGGCGATGCGAAGGGCGAGCGCGGCGCTCTCCGCCCCAGCCGCTTGACGGTGCTCGAGCGCAGCGAACAACCTCCTCACGTCGTCGCCACTGTCCTCTTCGAGCCAGGAGCCGAGCAGCTGGTGGAGCCGCCGCTGCTCCTCGTCAGGGAGTTCACGTCGCGCCGCCTCACGAATCAGGTCGTGCGCGATCCGCACCCCACCGTACTCCTGAACGACGAGCGCACGGTTCGCCAAGACAGACGCCGCGCGTTCCACTCGGGACTGCGGCCAGCCGACCAGCCGAGCGGCGTCAACAAACGCGATCGGCTGCGCGACTACGACAAGAAGCGCAAATAGCCCGCTGGCATCGACGTCGAGACCTGCCAGTCGAGCGCGCACGAGCTCGGCTGTCGACGCCTCACCGCGCTCGGCGGCTACGAGCGCGTCTAGCCAAAACGGTGATCCACCGGACAGTTGCCACAGGTGCTCCGCCTCGGCCTCGCGCTGCGGCGCGGTCGCCGCGACGAGTTCGATCGCGGCTGCCTGCGAGAGCGGGCCTAACGAGACCTCGGCGAACCGTTCACGCGCCACGAGTCGACCGAGATCAGCAGCGAAAGCGGTCACATCGATGGAGGGCCGACCGGCGCAAAGCAGGAGCAGGGGAATGGACTCCGCCTCGGCCGCCGCGAGCAGATATCGCAAAAGCGCAAGAGTTTCGGAGTCGGCCCACTGCACGTCGTCCGCGACGAGCGCCAGCGGACCGAGCTCGACGAGGCAGCGAAAACATGCCTCAAAGAGCCGCAGCGCTTCAAGCCCGGCACTGCCGTGCGACTCGCCACGCAAGATGGCGCCGAGCCGCTCGCCCTCATTCGGGACGCGTGCAAGCGCACGGAGCAGCGCTCCGGCTGCAGCGAGAGGGATCTCGCGCGCCGATTCATATGACAGAACATCGATCACCGGCAGTGCGAGGCCGGTGGCAACTTCGTCGAGCAGGCGCGTCTTGCCGAACCCAGGCTCGGAGCTGACGATCGCCGCTGCCGTCTGACCCACTGCGGTGACGTCGGCGAGCGCGGCCAGACGCTCGACTTCGCGCGAGCGCCCGACAAAGATCCGCGGCTGCCGTTCTGTCACCCGTACCCCACCGGCGAGCTTAAGACGGACAGCATCGCAGCGCCAACCCCAGCCGGATGCGGGAGCTGCCCGATGATCGCCCGAGGCTCCGATTCATACCGTAGGTGACGTGAGCTCGCTCCTATTGCTACTCGACGGTGTCGCGCCGGAGCTCGGACCAAAAGCGGTCGACGCTCTCGCAGCCCTCGGCATCACACGCGTCACCGTGTTGCGCGATGAGCGGACGACCGCCGTCGCACTTGAAGGCTGGGCATTCGACCCCGACCGCTCCGCGCTTGCCGCGGTCGACGCGATAGCCATTCCGTCGGACAACGTGAGCGTCCTGCGGCCGGTACTCGAGTCAGCCATTAGCAGGCTGCCGTAGCCGGACGCGATGGTAACGAGGCGCCCGACCGCCAGAGCGCGGCGACGTTAGGCAACCCTGACGTAACCGCGGATTACAGACCTGCTAGCAACCCCCAGGCCGGATCGGGCTGGTAGGGTCGATGATGCGGCACGGACCGAAGCCGGCACAGCCTTCGGGCGAAGGCCGGGCGCCCGCGTCGAGCGGTTCCGGTGAAACCGCCGAAGGAGCGCCGTCACCTGCTCCGTATGACGATTTCCCCGGCTGAAGGCATATAGAAAAGCCCCGCATTTGCGAGGCTTTTCCGTAGCAGGCCTGTAAGCCGGAGAATCTTCCCGCTAGTTGCACCCACATGCTTCGGCCTTCCCGAGATCGGAGGCCTGTGATGGATGACGCCCTAGCCCTAGCGGATTTCTTGACGTACTGCCGGTTGGAGCGGCGTTTGGCGCCGCTGACCTGTTCGGCCTACGAGCGTGATATCCGGGCCTGTTTGGGGTTCCTTAGCCTGCATGGAATCCGGGATCTGAGCGTGGTACGACCGCCCGACCTGCGAGCGTTTCTAGCCTCCGAGGCGGAGCGGCGGCCGGCGATCGGCAGCCAGGCCCGCACCGTCGCGGCGCTGAAGTGCTTCTTCCGCTTCATGCTCGAGAACGAGTACCTCGAGCGCGACCCGGCGCAGGTGCTGCGCACCCCGAAGAAGCGCGAGGTGCTGCCGGACGTGCTCGACCAGCGCGAGCTGCGCCGCCTGCTCGCCATCGTCGAGAGCGATGAGGTGTGGGAGCGCCACTTCCCCGGCAAGCGCGAACGCGACCGGCTGCTGCTCGCCCTGCTCGCCTACGCCGGCCTGCGC
>JBOGZQ010000177.1:0-19457 GCA_050697375.1 Gaiellaceae bacterium
GCGATCGTCGCCGACGCGAGGACGAACTGCGGCTCGGCGCCGTACACGCGGGCCATTCGGCGCAGCCGGCGAAGCACGTTGCCGACGTGCGAGCCGAACACGCCGCGGTAGACGTGCGCCTCGTCGACGACGACGTAGCGCAAGTTGTGCAGCACGTCCGCCCAGAAGTCGTGGCGCGGCAGGACGCCGACGTGGAGCATGTCGGGATTCGTGAGGACGAGGTTCGACCACTTGCGCACCTGCCACCGCTGCTCGTGCGGCGTGTCTCCGTCGTAGATGGCGGCGCGCACCTTCGGCACCTTCAGCGCAGCGAGCGTCCGGAACTGGTCCTGCGCGAGCGCCTTCGTCGGATAGAGGTAGAGCGCGCGGGTCTTCGGATCGCGCGCGAGCGCGTCGAGAACGGGGAGGTTGAACGCGAGCGTCTTCCCCGACGCCGTGCCGGTCGTGACGATGACGTGCTCGCCGCGCTGCACGGCGTCCCAGACGTCCCTCTGGTGAACGTACAGCTCGCTCACGCCGACCTGGGGCACCCCGTCGGGGAGCGGCGCCAGGCGAGGCTCGCGCGCAGGATCCGTTCCGAGGTACGCGAGCTCCTCGCCCTGAAGCAGGTCATCCCACGGAGCCACGCTTCCACGCTAACGTTGGTCCACCGGGGTGCCGCGCAAAGCGGCTGAGATCACACCCGTCGAACCTGATCCGGGTCATGCCGGCGAAGGGAGCACATGGTTTCCCGAGCACTGACGATCGCGACGTCCGACTCCGGCGGCGGTGCCGGCGTCCAGGCCGACCTGAAGGCGTTCGCCGCCGCCGGCGTGCACGGCTCGTCCGTCCTCGTCGCGCTCACAGCGCAGAACACGGTGGCGGTGACGGCGATTCAGGAGCTTTCCCCTGCGTTCATCGTCGCGCAGCTCGACGCGGTGTTCGACGACATCGGGGTCGACGCCGCAAAGACCGGGATGCTCTTCTCGAAGACGATCATCGAGACGGTCGCGGCCTACCTCGCCGAGCATCCAGTGCCGCTCGTCGTCGACCCGGTCATGGTCGCGAGCTCGGGCGCGAAGCTGCTCGAGGACGACGCTGTCGATGCGCTGGTAGGCCGTCTGTTTCCGCTCGCGACCGTGGTGACGCCGAACCTCATGGAGGCGAAGACGCTCACCGGGCTCGACGCGCCGCGCCCCGAGCTGGCGGAGCGCTTGCACGCGATGGGCGCGTCTGCGGCGATCGTCACGGGCGGGCACAGCGACGATGCGGTCGACCATTTCTTCGACGGGCGCGAGCACGTCGAGATCCCGGTCGTGCGCCACGACGTCGCGGCGACACACGGCGCCGGCTGTACGCACTCGGCCACGCTTGCGGCATTGCTCGCGCGCGGCGAGAGTCTCGTCGACGCGGCCCGCGGCGCGGCGGAGGCCGCCTCACGCGCGGTCGCGCACGGGCTCGTCGAGATCGGTTCCGGAGAAGGCCCCGTCGACGTCCTGGAGGTGCGAAACAGATGATCTCCGCCGGTACCACGCTGCGCACGATGCGCGAGCACAAGCCGCTCGTCCATCAGATCACGAACTACGTCGTCATGAACGAGACGGCGAACGCGACGCTCGCGCTCGGCGCGCTGCCGGTGATGGCGCACGCGCGCGAGGAGGTGGAGGAGATGGCGCGGATCGCGTCCGCGCTCGTCATCAACATCGGCACGCTCTCGCCGCATTGGGTCGAGGCGATGCTGATGGCGGGACGCGTGGCAGGCGAGCGCGGCATCCCGGTCGTTCTCGATCCCGTCGGCGCCGGTGCGACGACGTACCGAACGGAGACGTCGCGGCGGATCCTCGACGAGGTCGACGTCACCGTCCTGCGCGGCAACGCAGGCGAGATTGCGACGCTCGTCGGCGCCGCGGCCGAGGTGCGCGGCGTTGAATCGATCAGCACCGGCATCGAGCCCGACGACCTCGCGCGCGATGCGGCACGCAGCCTCGGCGTGATCGCGTCGGTCACCGGGCCGGTCGACCACGTGTCCGACGGCGAGCGCGTGCTCGCTGTCGCGAACGGCGATCCGCTTCTCGCGACCGTAACCGGGACTGGTTGCATGTCGTCCGCGCTCACCGGTTGCTTCCTCGCGGCGAAGCCGGCGGAGCCGCTCGAGGCCGCGGCCGAGGCGCTGGCGGCGTTCGGCGTCGCAGCGGAAGCGGCCGCCTCCGGCGCGGATGGGCCGGGGACGTTCCACGCGCGGCTGTACGACGCGCTCTACGCGCTCGATCCGGACACGCTCGACGGGCGCACACGGATCACGTGAAGGAGTTCGAGTTTCTCGCGGAGCTCGAAAGGCGCGGGCTCGTCACCGGCGTCGAGCACGACGCCGCGCAGATCGACGGGCTCGTCATCACGCAGGACGCGCTCGTCGAAGGCGTCCACTTTCGTTTCGACCTGACCGACTGGCGCGAGCTCGGCTACCGCGCCGCCGCGGTCAACCTCAGCGACCTCGCCGCCTCCGGCGCGGAGCCGGTGGCGCTCGTCGTCAGCCTCGGAACGCCGCGGCTCGACGACGACGTGATCGCGCTGTACGAGGGGATCGCGGAGGCGGGCGTCCCCGTGCGCGGCGGCGACACGACGCGCTCGGACGCCGTCGTGCTGAGCGTGACAGCGATCGGGCGCGCGGAACGCGTTCCGGGCCGCGCCGGCGCGCGTCCCGGCGACCTGCTCGTCGTCACCGGGCCGCTCGGAGGAGCGGGCGCCGCGTTTCGCGAGGGACGTCTTGCGCGTCCGCCGCTCCGGCTCGACGAAGGCCGTCGCCTTGGTCGCGTCGCACACGCCATGCTCGACATCTCGGACGGTCTCGGCCCAGACGCGGCGCATATCGCCGAGCGCTCCGGCTGTCGGCTCGTCGTCGATCTCGACGCGGTGCCGCTCGCCGCCGGCGCGACGCGCGCCGACCTCGAGTTCGGCGAGGACTACGAGCTGCTCGCGGCGACGCCCGACCCGCTCGACTTCACGATCATCGGCCGCTGCGAGGAAGGATCAGGCGTCAGCATCGACCTGCGCGGCTGGGAGCACTTCGCCTAACCATTCGTCGAAGTGCTGACGCGGCCGCAGGCCGACCATCGACGAGATGCGCTCGCCACCGGCGAAGAGGACGACGGTCGGGATCGAGAGCACGTCGTAGCGGGCGCCGATCTCCGGGTGCTCGTCGATGTTCACGCGAGCGACGGGGACGGTCGGCTCCAGCTCGGCGAGGATCGGTTCCAACGCCTTGCACGGGCGGCACCACGGCGCCCAGAAGTCGACGAGCAGCGGCGTGCCGCCAATCGCGTCGTCGAATGTGCCGGTGTCGAGCTCTCTCACCTGATCCGTGCGAACCGTAGCGCCGGGACACGGGTCACCGCCTCGAGGACGATCGCGCGGCTCATCTTCGACTGCCCCGCTGTGCGGTCGGAGAAGACGATCGGCACCTCGACGACGGTGAAGCCGGCGCGGATCGCGCGGTACGTCGTCTCGATCTGAAAGGCGTAGCCCTTCGACTCGATCGCGTCGAGGTCGATGCGCTCGAGGACCGCGCGGCGGTAGCACTTGAAACCGCCGGTGAGATCGCGCACGCGGACGCCGAGAAGCACTCGCGCGTACCACGAACCGCCGGTGGAGACGATTCGCCGGCCGCGTCCCCAGTTCTCCGTCCCGCCGCCCGGCACGTAGCGCGAGCCGAGCGCGACGTCGGCGTTCCCGCACGCGGCGATGAGCCGCGGAACGTCCTTCGGGTCGTGCGAGAAGTCGCAGTCCAGCTCGAGGATCAGGTCGGCGCCGTCCGCGAGCGCGCGGCGGAAGCCGGCGATGTACGCTGGGCCGAGGCCCTCCTTGCGCTCGCGGTGGAGGACGGAGACGAAGTCGAGCTCCTGTGCGAGCCGGTCGGCGATGTCGCCGGTGCCGTCGGGCGAGCTGTCGTCGATCACGAGCACGTGCACGCCGAGCGGCTCGAGCGCGCGGAGCATCGGCTCGATGTTCGCGCGTTCGTTGTACGTGGGCAGGCAAATCGTGGCCTTCGGCACGGTGCCTGAGGCTACATATGATCGATTTCGCATGGCTCCGTTGCCGGGAAACACCGAGGTCGCAGACCATTTCGACCTGCTCGCGGATCTGCTGGAGCTCGAAGGCGCGGAGTCGTTCCGCGTCCTCGCCTACCGTCGCGCAGCCACGCGGATGCGCGAGACGTCCGCCTCGGTGGCGCAACTCGCGCTCGACGGGCGCGCGAAGGAGCTCCAGGGCATCGGCAAGACCATCGAGGAGAAGATCGTCCAGATCGTCGAGACCGGGGACATCGAGGCGCTCGCGAAGCGACGCGCGCTCGTTCCCGCCGACGTCGTCGCGTTCATGCGTCTGCCGGGCCTCGGGCCGAAGACGGCTGCGCGCATCTGGCGCGACCTCGGGATCACCACCCTCGCCGGCCTGAAGGAGGCTGCCGAGGCGGAGCAGCTGCGGACGCTGACCGGTCTCGGCGCGAAGAGCGAGGAGAAGATCCTCAAGGCGCTCGCGTTCCAGGAGGAGAACCCGGACGAGGGACGCAGGCTCCTCGGCGACGGCTTGCCCGCGGTGCTGACGGCGGTCGCGGAGCTGCGGGAGCATCCGGCGGCGGTCGCGGTGTCCGAGGCCGGCTCGGTGCGGCGCCGTAAGGAGACGTTCCGCGACCTCGACATCATCGCGACCGCGACCGAGCCGGCGGAGCTGACGTCCTATTTCACGCAGCTGCCGTGGGTGGCCGACGTCGCCGCGCGCGGAGACACGAAGGCGACGGTCGTCTCGCGTGTTGGCCTGCGCTTCGACCTGCGCGTCGTGCCGCCGGAGTCGTTCGGCAACCTCTTGCAGCACTTCACCGGCTCGAAGGACCACAACGTCGCGATGCGCGAAGCTGCGGTGAAGCGCGGGCTCTCCATCTCCGAGTACGGCGTCACCACGGTCGAGACCGGCGACGTGTTCGCGACCGAGGACGAAGACGGGCTGTACGAGTTCCTCGGCTACCAGCCGATCCCGCCAGAGCTGCGCGAGAACGACGGCGAGCTCGAGGCGGCGCGGCGCGGGGAGTTGCCGCAGCTCGTCGAGCTGTCCGACGTGCGCGGCGACCTGCACACGCACACGAGCTGGTCGGCGGACGGAAAGAACACGCTCGAGGAGATGGTCGAGGCCGCTCAGGCCCGCGGCTACGAGTACTACGCGATCACCGACCACTCGCACTACCTGCGCGAGGGGCGAATGGCGGCGCAGCTCGAGGAGATCGAGCGCGTGCGCGAGCGGTATCCGAAGCTGCGCATCCTCGCCGGCGTCGAGGCGAACATTCGCTCGAACGGCGAGGTCGACGTCGCCGAGGAGGACCTCGCGCGGCTCGACTGGGTCGTGGCCTCCGTCCACCAGGCGCCGCACAACCGGCCCACGGAGCGCGTGCTCGAGGCAATGGAGAACCCGTACGTCGACTGCGTCGGGCACCTCACCGGCAGGCGCATCGGCAAGCGCGGGCCGCGCGACGTCGACGTCGAGCGCGTCATCGAGAAGGCGCTCGAGACCGGCGTCGTGCTCGAGATCAACGGGCAGCCCGACCGGCTCGACCTGCGCGACGTGCACGCTCGCGCGGCGAAAGAGGCGGGATTGAAGCTCGTCGTCTCTTCCGACGCGCACCAGGTGCGCGCGCAGGGCTACGTCGAGCTCGGGATCGGCCAGGCGCGCCGCGGCTGGCTGACGAAGGATGACCTGCTCAACACGCAGCCGTGGGGAACGTTCAAGAAGCTGCGGCGGAAGAAGCCGTGAGCTTCCGTGAGGACGGGCATGCTGCCGTCGACTGGGCCGCGGACTACCTCGACCGGGTCGGCGACCTACCCGTCTTGGCGCGCGTCTCTCCGGGCGAGCTGTCCGCGAAGCTGCCCGCATCGGCGCCCGAGCAGGGCGAGTCGTTCGGCAACGTGCTCCGCGATCTCGACGATCTGATCGTCCCGGCGCTGACGAATTGGCAGCACCCGCGCTTCTTCGCGTACTTCGCGGTCACCGCTTCCGAGCCGGGGATCCTCGCCGAGCTGCTCGCGGCGACGATGCAGCAGGTTGCGATCACGTGGCGCGCATCGCCGGCGTCGACCGAGCTCGAGCTGCGCACGGTCGACTGGGTGCGGCAGCTTCTCGGCCTGCCCGAGGGCTGGCACGGCCACATCGAGGACACGGCGTCGACGGGAACGCTCGCCGCGCTCATTGCTGCGCGGCATGTGACGGGCCGCAACGTCGTCGTCTGCTCCGAGCACGCGCACTCGTCCGTCGAGAAGGCGGCGCGCATGCTCGGCATGGAGCTGCGCAAGCAGCCGGCCGACGAGGAGCTGCGCATGCGCATCCCCCAGGATCTTGCCGACGTCGCGGTCGTCGTGCCGACGGTGGGGACGACGTCGTTCGCGTCGGTCGACCCCGTGCGCGAGATCGCGGAGCGTGCGCACGCTGCCGGCGCGTGGGTGCACGTCGACGCGGCGTACGCGGGCTCGTCGTGGATCCTCGAGGAGGAGCGCTGGTCGCAGGACGGCGTCGCGCTCGCCGACTCCCTCGTCGTCAACCCGCACAAATGGCTCCTCGTTCCGGTCGACTGCTCGCTGCTGTGGACGTCGCGGCCCGAAGAGTTTCGCGAGGCGTTCTCGCTCGTGCCGGAGTATCTGCGCACGCCCGAGGATGCGTATGCGCTCTCCGAATACGGGCCCGCACTGGGCCGCCGCTTCCGCTCGCTCAAGCTGTGGGCGGTGCTGCGCTGTTACGGCGCCGAGGGCTTGCGCGCGATTCACCGGGAGCACATCCGGCTCGCACGGCTGTTCGCCGACTGGGTGGAGGAGAGCGGCGAGTGGGAGATGGCGGCGCCGCTGCGGTTCTCGCTCGTCGTCTTCCGCCGGAAGGGCACGGACGACGAGAACGAGGCGATCCTCGAGCGGGCGAACCGGAGTGGTGAGATCTTCCTCTCGCACACGCGGCTGGACGGCCGCTACGTGCTCAGGCTTGCAATCGGCAATGCGCGCACGACGGAGGCGGATGTGCGCCGCGCGTGGGAGGTGTTGAACGGATGATCGTTACGACGATGAACGACATTCCCGGCTACAAGGTCGACGAGGTGTACGGCGAGGTCATGGGATTGACGGTGCGCTCGCGCAACGTCGGCTCGCAGATCGGCGCGCAGCTGAAGGCGATCCTCGGCGGCGAACTGAAGGGGATGACGAAGGCGCTCGTCGACAGCCGGCACGAGGTGATGGACCGCATGTCGCAGGAGGCGGAGGCGAAGGGCGCGAACGCGATCATCGCCATGCGCTTCGACACGTCGGAGATGGGGCCGAACTGGACCGAGATCTGCGCCTACGGGACGGCTGTGCGCGTTACGAAGACCTAGTCCGGACGAGACACGACGGGGGACACTCCCCGTAACGAGATCGCCGGTGTTTCGTGACACCGTCGTGACGCGGGGCGCGTGTTCATGCGGAACCGATTGTGCGCCCCCGTCCTCGCCGGACGTGTCCGGCCGAAATACGGCGCGAAAGCGGGGACAGTCCCCGTTACGGCTGCATGGCCGCGAGGGCCGCGTCGTGGAGCGCCACCCGGTAGCGCCAGAAGGTGCGGCCGGTCGCCAGAAGGCGCTCGCGGATCGGCCCCGCGAGCTCGGCGGGCGTTCCCCAGCGCGCCTCGGCGATCTCGCGCGGGTCGCCGACGACGATGTCGGCGTCGCTCGTCTCCGCGAAGAGAACGTGAGTGCGCCAGTGCAGCTCGCGCCCCGCGTTCGTGAACAGCGCATGCGCGTCCACGAGATACCTGCGCAGCTCGACGTGGAGCCCGGTCTCCTCCAGTGCCTCGCGCACCGCGCCCGCGACGAAATCCTCGCCGGGGTGAACGCCGCCGCCGGGCGTCCGCCACACGTCCGGCTCGAACTGCGGCTTTCGGATCAACGCGAGCCTCAGTCGATGCGGATCGAGGATGAAGAGCGTGATGTCGTGTGTCCGCGTCGGGTTGTGCGTCGCCACCGCCCATTCGACGTTGCTGATCGTGCCTTCCCAGTCGAGCCGCACCGGTGTCCCGAAGCGCGCGCGCACGGGAGCGAGGACGGCGTCGTCTACATGCATCGCAGCAGCTCGAGAAGCTCGCCCGTCGAGGCCACGACGACGTCGGCGGCCGCGCGCAGCTCCGGCGGGGACTCGTCGGCGGCAACCGCGACGCGCACGCCGAGCTCGAGGCCGTCGAGCGCGCGGAATGCGTCGAGGTCTGTCGTGTCGTCGCCCGCCACGAGTGCGCGTTGCAACCCGAGCTCGGCGAGCAGCATCCGCACCGCCGTCCCCTTGTTCGCCTCGAGCGGTGGCAGCACCTCGAGCACCTTGCGTCCGAACCGCGCGACGAGACCGTCCGCGCGCGCCCGCTCGGCGGTCTCCTCGAGCGCCGCGCGCGCCGCCGACTCGTCGTCGGCCCGGCGGTAGTGGAACGACACCGCGAGCCCCTTCCGCTCCGTATCCGGCCAGCCGGCTGAGCCCGCGAACGCGTCGATGCGCGCACGCCACTCATCCGCTGCCGGATCGAGCTCGAGCCCGTGCGACCCGACGATCCTGACGCCGTCGACCCCGACGCGGCGGGCGACGTCGTCGCCCGCCCGTCCCGATACGACGGCGACGAGCGCGTAGCGGCTCACGAGCCGCTCGAGCTCGCGCCGCGCCTCCTCCGGCGGGTACGCGTCGTCGGGACGCTCCACGATCGGAGCGAGGACGCCGTCGAAGTCGAGGAAGAGGCCGGCCTGCTGCGGCTCCGCCGCGAGCCGCTCCAGCAACGCAGCCACCGCTCTAGCATAGGCCGGTGCGCCTGGTCCTGATCGGTCTGGCCGCGGGATTCTTCAGCGCGCTCTTCGGGGTCGGCGGCGGCATCATCATCGTCCCGCTGCTGCTGATCGTCGCGCGTTGGGAGATCCGCTCCGCGACGGCGTCGTCACTCGCCGCGATCGGCATCACCGCGACGGCGGGCGTCGCCGCGTACCTGTTCCACCACGACGTGCAGGCCGACTATGCGGCGCTGCTCGGCATCCCCGCCGCCGCCGGCGCGCTCGGCGGCGCGGCCATCCAGCAGCGCGTGCACGCACGCGCGCTGTCGTACGCCTTCGCCGTGCTCCTCGTTGGCATCGCCGTCGACCTCCTCGTCAAATGACGTACGCGCTCGCCGTCGTGCTCGGGATAGTGGCGGGGATCCTCTCCGGGCTCTTCGGGGTCGGCGGCGGCATCCTCTTCGTGCCGACGCTCACGTGGCTCGGCCTCACCCAGCTGCACGCGGAGGCGACATCGCTGCTCGCGATCATCCCCACCGTCGCGGTCGGGGTCTGGCGGCAGCAGCGGTACGGGAACGTCCGCTGGAGCGGGGCTGCGATCGTCGGCGCGGCGGCCGCCGCCGCCGCCGTCGGAGGCGCCCAGCTCGCCCAGGTCGTACCGGAATCGCTCCTGCGGAAGCTCTTTGCCGTCGTCCTTCTCGCCACCGCCGCGCAGATCGTGTGGCGGTCGCGCTCCCAGCGGACATAATCCAGGAGGATGGCGGAGCTCGATGACCTCTGGATTCCCCTCGTCGACGAGCCTATCGGCGGCATCGTCGAGCGGATCGAGCGCGAGAACGAGGACGTCCAGCGGCTCGTCGAGACGCCGCACCGCCTGCTCGCCTTCAGGACGTTCGCCTACATCCGCACCGGCCTCCTGCTCGGCCAGCTCCTCTTCGACAACGACGTTCCCGAGTACGACGGCTCCGAGAACTGGGTGGACTCGCTCCTGCGCGACCCCGAGCACCGGGCGGCGCTCACCGCCGAGGTGCGAGCCGTGGCCGAAGAGGTGGCGGCGGACCCGAGGTACGCCGAGGAGGGCCTGCTCGGGCCCGACGAGGAGACCCGCGCGCGTTTCCGCTCGTTCGCGCGCGAGCATCTCGGCTCGTAGTGCGCTACGCCATACCGATCGCCGCCGCTGCGCTCGCGCTCGGCGTCGCGGCCAGGCTGCCTCCGAAGTCGATCCCGACGATCGTCGTCGCGCCCGCGGGCGCGATCCCGAGCCTGCCGCCGACGATGACGCCGAGCCTCGGCGAGAGCGGCTACGTCTTCCCGGTCTACGGCGCGGTCGCGTGGGGCGACAACTTCGGTGCATCGCGGCCGGACGTCTCGGGCGGCTGGCACCACGGCGATGACCTCTTCGCGCCGCTCGGCGCACCGGTGCTCGCCGTCGCGCACGGCGTCGTCTTCTCCGTCGGGTGGAACCGAATCGGCGGTTGGCGGCTCTGGCTTCGCGACGACCGCGGCAACGACTTCTACTACGCCCACCTCTCCGCGTACTCGCCGCTCGCCGTGAACGGGGCGATCGTGAACGCAGGGGACGTCCTCGGCTTCGTCGGCGACACCGGGGACGCGAAGGGGACGCCCTACCACGTCGACTTCGAGATCCACCCGGTAGGGCTGCTCGACCGCGGGTACGACGGCGCGGTCGACCCGACGTCGTACCTTCACGCCTGGCGGCGCGTGAGATACCTCAAGTTCGAGGTCGGCGCCGGCTGGACGCCGGCTGCCGTCTCCTCGAACGCGCCGAAGGCAGGCGCCGTCCTCGTCCGGGTCACGCTCGACCCGGCGCTCCGCTAGTTGTTCGAGCCGTTGCCGCCCTGGTATGTGAACCCGTCGGTCTCGCCGAAGATGCGCTCGGAGATCCACTTGCGGATCTGCGGGCCGGTGAACGGGTTGAAGATCACGGCGAGCACGAGGCCGATGAGCAACAGGCCGGAGTGGCTCTTCTGCTCCTCCTTGCCGCGCACGCGGTCGGCGGCGGTGCGGAGGTCGGCGATCGCCGAACGCAGCTCGTCCTGGATGTCGCGGTCGGTGGCGACCCGCCTGGCGACGCCGGTCACGCCGCGGTCGCCGAGCAGCTCGTCGTAGATCGCGCGCGCCGACTCGTAGGCGCCGCGCACGTTGTCGCGCAGCTCTGCATCGTGCAGCGCGCGCTCGAAGTACGGCTTCACAGTGGAGGCCGCATCCGAGACCTTGTCCGTCGTCTTGGGCATCGTCAGCCGTTCCTTTCGTGTGTGGTCGCCGATGATCCTACCCCGGGCTTCGCTCCGTTGAACGCGACGCTCAACGCCTGTTCGATCGAGTCGACGAGGAGAAACTCGACCTCGCGCCGCGTCTCTGCCGGGAGCTCCTCCAGGTCAGGCTCGTTCTCCCGCGGGATCACCACCCGGCGCAGGCCGGCGCGCTGCGCTGCGAGCGCCTTCTCGCGCACGCCGCCGATCGGCAGCACCTGCCCGGTGAGCGTCAGCTCGCCGGTCATGCCGAGATCGTCCGCCACCGGCCAGCCGCGGACGAGCGACGCGATCGCCGTCGCCATGGTGATGCCGGCCGAGGGCCCGTCCTTCGGGACGGCTCCTGCGGGCACGTGCAGGTGGACGTCGTGCTCCGAGAACCATTCCTCCGGCAGGCCGAGGTCGGTGGAGTGCGACCGCACCCACGAGAGCGCGGCCTGCGCCGACTCGCGCATGACGTCGCCGAGCTGGCCGGTGATGGTCAGGCGCCCCTTGCCCGGGTACGCCTGCGCCTCGACGAAGAGAACATCGCCGCCGGCGGCGGTGTAGGCGAGCCCGGTGGCGACTCCCGCGTCGGCCGTCCGCCGCCTCGCCTCGCCGCTGAAGTGCCGCGGCCCGAGCCACGTGCGCACCCGGCGCTCCGAGACGGAGATCTTTCCCTCGTGGCCCTCGGCGACGAGGCGCGCGGCCTTGCGGCACGTGTCGGCGATGCGCCGTTCAAGCCCGCGGACGCCCGCTTCGCGCGTGTACTCGCGAATGAGCATCCGCAGCGACTTCTCGGGGATCGCGATCTGCTCGCGCAACAGCCCGTGCGCCTCGATCTGCTTCGGGACGAGGTAGCGCTTCGCGATGCCGAGCTTCTCCTCCTCGGTGTAGCCGGAGAGGGAGATCGTGTCGATACGGTCGAGCAGCGCCGGCGGAATCGTGTCGACCGTGTTGGCGGTGCAGATGAACAGCACCTTCGAGAGGTCGAACGGCAGGTCGAGGTAGTGATCGCGGAACGTCTTGTTCTGCTCGGGGTCGAGCACCTCGAGCATCGCGCTTGCGGGGTCGCCGCGGACGTCCGAGCCCATCTTGTCGATCTCGTCGATGAGCACGACCGGGTTCATCGACCCGGCGTCGCGCAGCGCGCGGATGATCGTCCCCGGCATCGCGCCGATGTACGTGCGGCGATGGCCGCGGATCTCCGCCTCGTCCCGCACGCCGCCGACCGACAGCCGCACGAACTTCCGCTCGAGCGTGCGTGCGATCGACTGGCCGAGCGACGTCTTGCCGACGCCGGGCGGCCCGACGAAGCAGAGGATCTGACCGGAGGGATCCTGCCGCAGCTTCGACACCGCCAGGTGCTCGACGATCCGCTCCTTCACCTTCTCCAGGTCGTAGTGATCCTCGTCGAGCACTGCGCGAGCGCGCGCGAGATCGAGGTTGTCGGTCGTCGTGATGCCCCACGGAAGCGTCGCGATCCAGTCGAGGTACGTCCTGATGACGCCGTACTCCGCCGCCGCGGAGGGGAGTCGCTCCAGCCGCCCGAGCTCGCGCGTCGACGCCTTCTCGACCTCCTCGGGCAGCTCGAGCTCCTCGATGCGGCTGCGCAGCTCGTTCGCCTCCGTCTGCTCCGGGTCGCCCTCCCCGAGCTCGTCCTGGATCGCCTTCAGCTGCTGGCGGAGGAAGAACTCGCGCTGGCCCTTCTCGAGCTCGGACTGCACCTGCAGCTGGATCTTGCTTCCGAGCTCGACCATCTCCAGCTCGCGGTTGAGGATGACGGAGACCTCGCGCAGGCGATCGGAGACGTCGACGAGCTCGAGCAGCTGCTGCTTCTCCTCGGTCTTGAGGCGGATCGTCGAGGCGACGAGGCTGCACAGCGCGCTCGGGTCGTCGACGTTCGCGGCGGCGATCTGCAGCTCCTCGGGGAGATACGGGACGAGCCCGATGATGCGGCCGAACTGCGTCTGCACGTTGCGCGTCAGCGCCTCCAGCTCTCTCGACTCTTCGATGACGTCCGGCTGCTCGGTCAGCTCCGCGACGAGATACGGGTCGTCCTGCACCTCGCGCTCGATGCGCACGCGGCGCAGACCCTGCACGAGCACGCGCAGCGTCCCGTCGGGGACGCGGATCATCTTGTGCACGATCGCGGCGGTTCCGACGCGGTAGACGTCGTCCCAGCCCGGCGTCTCGGCGACGTCGTTGTCGACCGCGACGAGGGCGAGCAGCCGGTCGCCTGCAAGCACGTCGTCGACGAGCGCGATCGACCGGTCCTGCCCGATCGCGAGCGGCGCCATCGATGCGGGGAAGACGACGGTGTCCTTCAGCGGCAGGACCGGCAGCGCGGGCGGCAGCTCCTCGGCGAGCTCTTCCGCGAGCTTCTGCTCCTCCGCCGTGATGGCGACGATCTCGCTCACGGGCTCTCCAACGGCAGGACGATGCGGAGGAGCCCGCGCTCATACGTCGCGTTCGCCTTCGATGCGTCCACGTCCTCGCCGAGCTCGACCCTGCGCTCGAACTCGCCGTACTCGATCTCCATCTGCCGGTAGCGCGCGCCTTCGACGCGCGGCCGCTCGCGGCGCCCGCTGACGACGAGCGTGCGTCCGGTGGCGGAGATGTGCACCGACTCCGGCTCGGCTCCGGGCAGCTCGACGACGACGTGCAGCTCGGGCGGGTCGTCGAGGCGGAAGCAGTCGCACTGTGGCCGATGGCGCGCGTGCATGCCGGAGAAGCGCGGCACCTGCCACAGGTCCGCGAACAACTCCTGGATCTCGCCCCGGAGATCGTCGACGTCGCGTGCTCGTCCGGTCACTCCCCGCCCGGTACCCATTCACCGGTGCGGGCAAGCACAGCGGACGCCATGCGCTTCGTCGCATCGTCGACCATGTCCCCGTCGACGAGAGTGACGCCGTCGGCTGCGGCGAGGATTCGCCGCGCTCTGGCGACGTCCTCCGCGGACGGCGTGAAGGCGTCGTTCACCGGCTCGATCTGGTCGGGATGGACGACCCACTTTCCGTCGTAACCATGCGCAAGAGCGGCATTCGCGGCGCGGCGCAGGCCGTCGAGGTCACGCAGGTCGGCGTAGGGGCCGTCTATGGCTTGCAACCCATACGCATGTGCCGCGACGGCGATGCGCGACAGCGCGTAGTCGAACGTGCCCGCGCCGATCGTCAGGACGGGGATGCCCATCGAGGCGGCGAAGTCGCCGGGCCCGAAGACGAGCGCCTCGAGCGGCGCAGGCGCGGAGGCGATGCGCTCGACCTCGACGAGCCCGCGGGCCGTCTCGATCTGGACCTCGAGCCCGATGCCGTCCGGCAGGAGCTCGGCGACGCGCAGCACGTCGTCGGCGGACGAGGCCTTCGGCAGCACGACGACGTCGGGCCGGCGGTCGGCCGCGGCGGCGACGTCCTCCCGCCACCACTCGGTCCCGACCGCGTTGATCCGCACCGCGAGCGTCCCATGCGCCGCCGCCTCGCCCAGCCGGCCGCGGGCAGCGGCCTTGTCCGCCGGCGCGACGCCGTCCTCGAGGTCGACGACCACCTCGTCCGCCGGCAGCCCCGCAGCCTTCGCGAGCATGCGCGGGCTCGACGCCGGCACCGTCAGGCAAGAGCGCCTGGCTCGTGTTGCCATCGCCGCAAACCTAACCGTTTCCTTGCACACCCGAAACGGACCCTTGACGGCGCACCTCTAAGGTCGATTGCGTGGAGACGAGGTTCCAGCCATGAGACTGATCGTCACCTTGACGGCGGCCTTCACCGTGCTCTTCCTCGTGCTTCCGGCCCACCCGTAATTCCGTTCGCACCGCGCCGCCGAGGGGCTCCTCCCTTCCTCCCGTACCTCTCGGCGGCGGCGAACGGCAGGTGCACTACCATCGCGTCCCGTGAAAGGCGTCATCCTTGCGGGCGGGACCGGGTCGCGCCTGCACCCGCTGACGCGGATCACGAACAAGCACCTGCTGCCGCTGTACGACCGACCGATGGTGACGTACGCGGTCGAGGCGCTCGTGGGCGCGGGCATCGACGAGGTGATGCTCGTCACCGGCGGAACGCACGCGGGCGAGTTCTTCCGCCTGCTCGGCAACGGGCACGAGCACGGTCTCGACCGGCTGTTCTACGCGTACCAGGACCAGGCGGGCGGGATCGCCGAGGCGTTCGGGCTCGCCGAGCGCTTCGTCGGGCGCGACAAGGTGTGCGTGCTGCTCGCGGACAACGTGTTCGAGCGCTCGCTGCGGCCCGTCGTCGAGAACTTCGCGCGCCAGGGCGCGGGCGCGCGCATCGTCCTCTCGCAGGTCGACGCCGACGAGCACCTCCGCCATCTCGGCGTCGCGCGCATGGACGGCGACCGCGTTGCGGAGATCGTCGAGAAGCCGGCGACGCCGCCGAGCCGGTACGCCGTCACCGGCGCGTACTTCTACGACGCGCAGGTGTGGGACATCCTTCCGACGCTGAAGCCGTCGGGACGCGGCGAGCTCGAGATCACCGACGTGAACAACTGGTACGTCTCGCGCGGGATGATGGAGGCCGACGTCGCCGACGGATTCTGGGGGGACGCCGGCGAGTCGATCGACGCGTACTACGAGGTCAACGACTTCGTGCGCTCGTCGGGCGTGAACAGATGATCGACGGGCTGCAACGCATCGAGCTCGTCCGCCACGAGGACGAGCGCGGCTGGTTCAGCGAGCTGGCACGCGCATCAGCGCTGCCGAAGCCGTTCAAGCAGGCGAACCTCTCGTTCTCGCGCAAGGGAGTCATCCGCGGGCTGCACTTTCACGCCCGCGGGCAGGACGACGTCTTCGTCTGCCTCTCCGGGATGGTGCGAGTCGTCGTTCTCGATCGGACATCGGGCGAGACTTTCGCCGAGGACATCGGCGACGACAACCCGGTCGCCGTGTACGTCCCGGGCATCCACGCGCACGGCTACGAGGCGCTGACCGACTGCGTCTTCGCGTACCTCGTCACCGAGGAGTACGACCGGGCGAGCCCGGACGAGAACGAAGTGCCATGGGACGACGAACGCGTCCGCCACCTCTGGAGCACGTCATCGCCGATTCTCTCGACACGCGACGCGTCGTCGTAACCGGCGCCGGAGGCCAGCTCGGCGCTGCGCTGCTCGAGGCCTTCCCCGGTGCTGTCGGGCTGACGCGCGACGAATGGGACGTAACGATGCCACCAAAGATCGATGCCGATCTCGTGCTCCATGCGGCCGCCTGGACGGATGTCGATGATGCCGAGGCCGATCCGCAGGTCGCTGCTGCCGTGAACTTCGGCGGGACGCAACACGTCGCCGAGCTCGACGTTCCCTTCGTCTACTACTCGACCGACTACGTCTTCGACGGCAGCAAGCGCGACCCGTACGTCGAGTCGGACGCGCCGAATCCGCAGTCCGTCTACGGGCGCACGAAGCTTCAGGGCGAGGCGATGGCCGTCGATCGCGAGGCGTGGATCGTCCGCTCGTCGTGGCTCTTCGGGTGGACAAGCCGCAACTTCGTCCGGACGATGCTCGACCTCGGCCGCGAGCGGGACGAGGTCGCGGTCGTCGACGACCAGCGCGGCTCGCCGACGTACGTCGGTCATCTCGCGGCGGCGACACGAGAGCTGATCGACCTGCCGACCGGGTTGTGGCACGTCGCCGCCGACGGTGACTGCACGTGGGCGGAGTTCGCGGAGGCGATCTTCGAGGAGGCGGGGATCGACTGCCGCGTTCGCCGCATCGCAACCGCCGAGCTCGGCCGGCCGGCGCCGCGGCCTGCGTACTCGGTGCTCAGGAGCGAACGCGCCGGCGCGCCGTCGCTCCCGCACTGGCGCGAGGGGCTGCGCGAGTGCTTAGCGCGTCTTCTCCCAGACTGAGACGTGCTTCGTGCTCTCGGCGGTGAACGGCTCGCGGTTCCAGCCGCTCCACCGCTCCTTCAGGCGCATTCCCGCGAGGCGCGCCATCAGGTCGAGCTCCCCGGGGGTCGCCGCGTAGAAGGGGATCGACAGCCGCTTCCACTCGCCGCCGACGAGGTTGAAGTGATGCGACACGAGCCGCTGCGTCGCCGGCTCCCACTCGTCGACGCCGACGTGCGTGTCGCTCAACGCGAAGACCTCGCGCCGCGTCCCGCGTGGGACGCCGACCTCGACGACGAAGCAGCCGCCCGGCCGGAGATGCGCGGCCGCGTTGGCGAAGCACGCGACCTGATCGTCCTGCTCGGTGAGGTTCATGATCGTGTTGAAGACGATGTACGCGAGCGAGAACTCGCCGTCCACCGTCGTTGTCGCGAAGTCGCCCACCGTCACGGCGACTCGGTCGCCGCCCGGCTTCGCACGGAGCCGAGCGACCATCGCCTCGGAGAGGTCGATGCCGCTGACCGGGACGCCGCGCTCCGCGAGCGGCAGCGCGATCCGTCCCGTGCCGATCCCGAGCTCGAGCGCGGCGCCGTCGCCGGCGAGAGCCGCCAGGAAGTCGACCGTGGCGGCGATGACGCCGGGCTCGCCCCGCTCTCCGAGCCCGGCGTCGTACCGCGCGGCCACGTCCTCGCCGAAGTAGTCGGGCCTCGTCATCCGCTTCGCTTCAGCTTCCCGTGCCTCTTCGCGTGCCGCTCGCCGATGCTGAAGATCTTGAGCCCGAGCGGCATCGACGCGACCGCGATGATCACGAGCGGCCAGACGTCCGCCCACCGCATTCCGGCCCCGCTGACGATCGACGCGCGGTCGCCCCGGAGGACGTACGTCGCCGGCGAGATCTTCGCGATCAACTGCATCCAGTGCGGCATCACCGACACGGGGTAGTAGACGCCCGAGACGACGAGCATCACGCCCTGCGCGACGAAGCCGAGCTGGGCGCCCTTCTCCGGGGAGATGAGCGGTAGCACCGACGTCATCATCCCCACGCCGATGAACGACACCGAGGCGATCGCGAGGAGTGCGAACGCGGCGCCGTAGTTGGCGTGCGGGAAGTGCAGGCCGATGAACGCCGCCACTGCGAAGAACAGGATCGTCGCCCGGATCAGGCCGTACAGCACCGCGAACGCGCCCTGACCGAACAGGTGCATCGTCCGCGAGACCGGAGCCATGAACGTGTACTCGATCGTCCCTGCCCAGCGCTCCCACGCGACTGTCTCCGTCATGAACTCGAAGATGATCCCGAGGAACGCCCAGATGACCGCTCCGACGAGGAGGATCGTGGCAAGCTCGTTCTCCTTCGCCTTCGGCAGCTGCTCGACGCGCGCGATGAACACGATCGTGAGCGTGTTCGCGATCGTCCAGATCATGAAGGCGACGTCCCACAGGAAGTAGCGCTTCGTGAGATAGATGTTGCGCTCGACGAAGCCGCCGAGGCCGATGAGCTCGTTTCTCATGGTTGCGCCGATGGCGGTCATCCGAACACCTCCCTGATCTCGTCGTCTTCGTCTACTTCGTCTTCGAACGTGCGGCCGGTGGCGGCGAAGAACGCCTCCTCGAGCGTCTCGACGTCGTATCGCCGCTTCACGTCGGCGACGGGCTCGAGGAAGAGGAGCTCACCGCGGTCGAGCAAGCCGACGCGGTCGGCGAGCGCTTCCGCCTCGTTCATGTCGTGCGTGCAGAGCAGGATCGTCGCATCGTGGGTGCGTCTTACCTCGCGGATGAACTCCTGCACCTCGAGCTTCGAACGCGGGTCGAGGCCCGTGGTCGGCTCGTCGAGCAGCAAGAGCACAGGCGAGGTCAGGAGCGCGCGCGCGAGCGCGACCTTCTGCTGCATTCCGCGCGAGAGGTTCATCATCGACTCGGTCCGCCGGTCCGGCGGGAAGCCGACCTTCGCGAGGATCTCGGGGATCGCTGTCCGCGTCTGCGCCGGCGTCATGCCGTAGAAGCGCGCCGCGTAGGAGAGGTTCTCCTGCGCGGACATCTTCTTGAAGAAGCTCGCCTCGACGGAGACGCGGTTCACGAGCCGGCGAATCGTCCGGGACTCGCGGAACGCGTCGTGACCGAAGATGCGGGCAGTGCCGCCGTCCTCGAGGAGGAGCGTCGATAGAAGGCGGACGAGCGTCGACTTCCCGGAGCCGTTCTGGCCCAGGATGGCGACGCACTCGCCGCGTTCGATCGTGAAGGTGACGTCCTTCAGCGCGGGGAGACGGCGGCGCGTGAAGCGCCCCGCCTTCCGGTCGCGCCGGCGGAAGACCTTCGTCAGGTTCTCGACCTCCACCGCGGGAACGTCGCGGCGAACGGACGTGCTCAAAGATGTGCGTGCTGCAAGAGTGGACATGCTGCTCCTTGCGAAACGAAGTGGATACGGAGAACGACTGACCGCCGGCGAAGGCGGTGCGCGGACCTAGCGGTGGCCGCGCGGGACCACAGCGCTGCCGAGGCAGCCGACCGTGGGCGTGTTCATCACGTAACCGAGCAACATGGCTCGCGAACGATAGACGCTTAACCGCACATCGTCAAATTTCATCGGGGATAGGTGGGCGG
>JBOGZQ010000178.1:0-13873 GCA_050697375.1 Gaiellaceae bacterium
GCGCCGTCACCCGGTACTCGAGCGAGCCGAGCGCGTGCCAGAGGCACGTCGAATCGGGGCCGCCGGAGACGAGGCACGTCACCTCGCCGCCGGGCTCGACCAGGTCGTGCGCGCGGATGAAGCTCTCAATGCGCTCGAGCATCAGAAGATGAGCGAGCGATAGGAGATCGTCCGCCGCATCCCGATCGCCTCGTAGACGTGGATGGCGACGTCGTTCTCCGGGCGCACGAACAGACACACCGACGGGACGCGCTCGAGCAGGAGCCGGCAGAGGTCGCGCATACCCCGTTGCGCGTACCCGCGGTTCCGCTCGTTCGGGTCGACCCAGACCTGCTGGAGCTGGAGGGCGGCCGGCGTCCATGCGGACGCCTCCGCCTTGAAGCGGATTGCGCCGTCCTCGACCCAGAGCCACGAGCGGCCGTCCTCGATCTGCATGCGCGTGCGCCAACGGAAGCCGTCGGGATCGCGGCGCAGCGGGTCGATCCCGATCTCCTCGCGATGCGCGGCCGCGCACGCGGGGACGAGCAGGTCGAGATCCGCGAGCGTCGCCGCCCGCAACCCCGTGTCGCCGGGCGGCGGCGGCACGTCGAGCACGTAGACGGGCTGGCCCGGCCGGTCGTCGCGCGGGCGCGGCATGCCCGGGGCCGCCTCCGACCACAGCTCGTCGACCGCCTGCTCCTCGCCGATGATCATCCGCGGCCGGCCGCGCACGACCGCAGTCGCGAACGCCGCGCAGCCCGCACCGGACGGCACGACGTTCGCGCCGACGTGGCAGAGCGCCGACAACATGCCCGGGCTCCCGAGCGCGGAGAACCGGCCGAGACCGCGCCGCGCGATGTCCTCGAGGAAGACCCGTTCGATCGGCTCTTCCGCGCAGAACGCAAGGATCTCGTCGAGCGGCGGATCGACTGCGACCACGTCCCGATCATCCCAGGTTAGGGTTGGCGCAATGCCAATTCACATCCGCGCCGAACCGGGCGACTACGCCGAGTCCGTCCTCGTCCCCGGAGATCCGCTCCGCGCCAAGTACATCGCGGAGACGTATCTCGACGACGTCGTCCAGACGAACTCCGAGCGGGGAATGCTCGGCTTTCGCGGGACCTGGGAAGGCAAGGACGTCTCCGTGCAGGCGACCGGCATGGGCTGCCCGTCCGCGGCCATCGTCATCGAAGAGCTCGTGCAGCTCGGCTGCAAGAGGATCCTCCGCGTCGGCACGTGCGGCGGCCTCCAGCCGCACCACCAGCTCGGCGACATGATCGTCGCGATCAGCGCCGTGCCGCAGGACGGGACGACGCTCACGTACGTGCGCGAGCCGCACTGCCCGACGGCCGACTTCGGCCTGGTGCACGCGGCGGTGCATGCGGCGAAAGAGCTCGGCCAGCCGATCCACGTCGGCCCCGTCGTCTCGAGCGACGTGTTCTACAACCCGGACGGCGGCCAGTATCAGCGGTGGTCCGACCGCGGCATCCTCGGCGTCGAGATGGAGGCGGCGATCCTCTTCACGCTCGGCGCGCTGCGCAAGGTGCACGCCGGCTGCCTCCTGACGGTCAGCGACATCGTCGTCGAGGGCGAGTTCACGCGCATCAGCGACGACGATCTGCGCGCGGCGGTCGACCGGATGACGCGCGTCGGTCTCGCGACGGTCACCGCAGATCATTAAGACCGTTAAGACCGTCTTTCTCGTCAACCCGGCGTCGGACAACGGCGCCACCGGCAAACGCTGGCCCGAGCTCGCGCATCGCGCATCGCTCCTCGGTCTGACGGGTGAGACGCTGCTGTCGGAACGGCCGGGCCACCTGATCGAGCTCGCCGAGCACGCCGCACGGGAGGGCGCGGAGCTCGTCGTCGCGGTCGGCGGCGACGGGACGCTCAACGAGGTGGTGAACGGGCTCGTGCGCGCCGGCGGCGGGCCGGAGCTGGCGACGATCCCGCTCGGCACGGGCATGGATTTCGTGCGCACGTACGGCATCCCGACGAAGTTCGACGACGCGGTGCGCACGGCCGCTGAGGGAACGCCGCGCGCGATCGACGTCGGACGCGTCACGTACAGGACCTGGGCCGGCGCGGATGCCGAGCGATATGTCGTCAACGTCGGCAGCGTCGGTATGAGCGCCGCGGTCGCGCAGCGTGCGAACGGGATGTCGAAGGCGCTCGGTGGGAAGACGACGTTCTTCTACGCGCTCGTGCGCGTCTTTCTCGGCTGGCAGAACACCGTCGTCGACGTCGAGCTCGACGGCGTGCGGCGCTCGGCGCGCATGCACGACGTCATCGTCGCCAACGGGCAGTACCACGGCGGGGCCATGTGGCTCGCGCCCGAGGCGAAGCCGGACGACGGGCTCTTCGACGTCCTGTTGATCGGCGACGTGACGAAGCTCGACTTCGCGACGACGGCGCCGAGGCTCTACCGCGGAACGCATCTCGCGCACCCGAAGGTCGATCTCGAGCGCGCCCGGATCGTGGCAGTCGACGCCGCCGAGACGCTTCCGATCGAGCTCGACGGCGAGCAGGTCGGAACGACGCCGGCGCGCTTCGAGGTCGTGCCCGGCGCGCTGCGAGTGCGTGTCCCGCGCTAGCGCGGCGACGGCGGCCGCGCTCGCGGCGGCGTTCGCGGCGCTTGCGGGGCTCGTCGCGGCCGGCGAGCTCACGTCGATCGACCAGTGGGCAATCGATCACGCAATGCCCGGCGCCGACTTTGCCGGAAAGCCGACGTTCGCGGACGCGGTCATCCCGCTCTGGGGCGTCCAGTGGCACGGCGCACTGCACATCCTCTCGGAGCTCTGGACGTTGCCTGCGTCGTTCACGCCCGCGACGCTCGTCGTTGTCGCAGCTTGCCTCCGGCTTCGCGGCCGGGTCGTCGTCGCGCTCGCCCTCGCCTACGTGGCCGGCAACGCCGTCGAGGTTCTCGTGAAGGGAACGCTGACACGGCCGCCACTCTTCGAGGGCGGCCTGCACCTCACCGGGTTCGACGGGTCGTACCCGAGCGGCCACACCGTCAGAATCGTTCTCGTCGCGACCGCGATCGCGTGGGCATGGCCGCGACTCGCATCGTGGGCGGCGGCATGGGCCGTCGCATCGGTCGCACTGCTCCTCTTCGGCGGCCAGCACGTCCCATCCGACATCGCCGGCGGGCTGCTGATCGCGGCCGCCCTCGTGCTTACGACTTCGTCTTGGACGCGCCGCGCGAGGTCGACGGACCGGCGTCCTTCGCCAGCTTGTCGACCTTCTGCTCGAGCGACGTGAGGCGACGCTCGAGCTCGTCGATGCCGCGCACGCGGCGCTGAAGCTCGTCGACCCGGTCGCGCATCGAGTTCATCGTCCCGACGAGGCGGTCTCCGCCCGGCGCGTCCTGCAGCCGGTGAATCGCCTCCTCGCTCAGCTCCGCGAGCTTGCTCAGCAGGTCGTTGCGCTTCTCGTCGCCCACGGCAACAGTGTACGAAAGCCACGGTTACGCTGCCGCTCCATGCGCCGCCTGCTGATCGCGCTCGCGCTCGTCTTCGTCGCGCCGGCCGCCGCCGCCACCGTGCACCACATTCGCGGCACGGTGGGGAACGACTTCCTCCAGGCCGCCTGGGATGGGAAGGACACGGTCGACTGCGGCCGCGGGTTCGACGTCGTCGCGGCCGACCTCAGCGACAAGGTCGCGGCCGATTGCGAGGTCGTATCCCGCCGGCTCTCCGTGGACCCGTCCACGAACCCGGCGGGCCAGCACGAGACCGCCGTCGAGCCGGCCGACGCGGCGTGGGGATCCACGGTCGTCGCGGCGTACCAGGTCGGCCGCTTCGGCGCCGGCGGCGCGTCGTTCATCGGGTTCGCCGTATCGAGCGATGCGGGCCGGACGTGGACGCGCGGGCTGCTGCCCGCGGTCACGCTCGAGTCGAAGCCGCCGGGCCCGGAGCGTGCCGCGTCCGATCCGAGCGTCGCGTATGACGCGGCGCACGGCGTATGGCTCATCTCGACGCTCACGATCGAGCAGGCCGGCACGCGCGTGATGGTTGCGCATTCGAGCGACGGGCTGCACTGGTCGGCTCCGGTGACCGCTGCGAGCGGACCTGCGCTCGACAAAGACTGGATCACCTGCGACAACGGCGCCTCGAGCCCGTTCCGCGGACGCTGCTACGCGCTGTACACCGACGACGACCAGAACATCACCGTCAGCCAGTCGAGCGACGACGGCGGCGTGACATGGTCGGCGCCGGTGCGCGCGAGCGGCGTCCTCGTCGGCACGCAGCCCGAGGTCCTCCCCGACGGCACGCTCGTCACCATCGCCGGCAACTACGCGGGCGAAGAGGCGTTGGCGGGGACAATCGAGAGCCTTCGCTCGATCGACGGAGGGGCGACGTTCACGCGGACGACGCTCGCGGGCCTGACATCGGCGAACAACGCTCCGATGCGGGCGATATCGCTTCCGTCGCTCGCGATCGACGGGGCCGGGACGTTGTTCGCGTCGTGGGGCGACTGCCGCTTCCGCCCGTCGTGCAAAGAGAACGACATCGTCGTCTCGAGCTCCGTGGACGGCGTGACGTGGACCGCCCCCACGCGGGTGCCCGATGCGCCGGTGTCGTCGTCGCTCGACGCGATGATCCCCGGGCTCGGAGCGGATCCGGCGCACCCCGGCCATCTCGGGCTCGTCTACGCGTACTACACGCCGGGTTCGTGCGCGAAGGGCGCCTGCACGCTCGGCATTGCGTTCGTCCAGTCGCCCGACGGCGGCGCGAGCTGGACGAAGCCGCTCCAGCTCGACGCCGAGCCGATGCACCTGACCTGGCTGCCGGAGGCGGAGGGGCGCATGGTCGGCGACTACTTCGCAACGGCGTTCGCACGCGACCGCGTCGTTCCCGTGTTCGCGCTCGCCATCGCACCGACGGGCAGCCGTTTCCACGAGGGAATCTTCGCGGCGTCACTCCAGCCGCTCGGCTAGCGCCGCAAGCGTCGCGCCGGCGCCGTCGCCGATCACCACGTCGGCGCGGTCGTCGAACTGCGTCTCGCCACGGTTGACGATCGTGAGCCTGCCGCCGGCGGCTAGCGTCTCGAGCGGCAGCCCCGCGACCGGGAACACCTCGAGCGAGGAGCCGATGACGAGCATCGACCGCGCCTCGGCTGCGAGCCGCACAGCGCGGTCGATGGCCGCCTCGGACAGCAGCTCGCCGAACATGACGACGTCGGGCTTGAGCACGTGCCCGCAGCTCGGGCAGCCGGGAACCGGAAGAAGCGCGAGCGCCTCCTCGGAGGAGACGGTCGTGCCGCACTCGCTGCAGCTCGCGGTGCGAATCGAGCCGTGCACCTCGACGACGTGTCGCGAGCCCGCTCGCGCGTGGAGGCCGTCGACGTTCTGGGTGATCACCGCGTCGACCCAGCCGCGGCGCTCGAGCTCCGCAAGCGCACGATGCCCGTCGTTCGGCTCGGCGACGGCGAGCGCGGCGAGCCGCTTCCCGTAGAAGTCCCACACCTTCGCCGGGTTCGCGTGGAACGCATCGATGGTCGCGTACTGCATCGGGTCGTAGCGGCGCCAGATGCCGGTCGGCGATCGGAAGTCGGGGATCCCCGACTCGGTGCTGATGCCTGCCCCGGTGAGGACGACGCACGGTTGGTGCTCGCGCACGAGCTTCGCGAGCGACGCGACATCGTAGAGTTGGCTCATGGAGGGATTCTCGTTCTCGACGCGCGTCCGCGTTCGTTTCGCGGACACCGACGCGCAGGGGATCGCCCACAACGCCGCGTACCCGGTGTGGTTCGAGGTTGCGCGCGTCGAGTATCTCCGCGAATTCGCGGGCGGCTACCAGGCCCTGCGCGACCACGGCATCGAAGCGCTTGTCCTCGAGTCCTTCTGCCGTTATCGCGTCCCGGCGCGCTTCGACGACGAGCTCGACGTGTACACGCGCTGCCTCGGCCTCCGCGGCGCCCGCTTCCGCTACGAGTACGAGATCGTGCGGGCCGACGGCATGCCGGTCGCGGATGGCTGGACCGCGCACGCGTGCATCGACGCGAAGACGTTCAGGGCGATGCGCGTGCCGGCCTGGCTGGCCGACGCTATCCGTTCTGCGGAGGCGTAGCCGGCGTCTTCTGCTGCTTCTTCTTCTTCGGCTTCGGGCCGACGCGCAGGAGCTCGGGGGCAGCGCGGTACGAGGAGTACCAGACGTCGTGGTACAGGAGCTTGCCGCCGGCGCGGTAGACGTCGCGCGTCACGCTCGTCGTCAGCGCAGGCTCACCGGGGTCGTCGACAATCTGCTCGCCCGGCTTCAGCGTCGGGTCGACGGTCTTCTTGATCTTCACCTTGCCGTGCGCGACGAGCGGCGCCGTCGTGCTCTCCACCTTCCGCCCCGTCGGCGTCCCGTAGAGGCTCACCGTCAACGACGACGAGCCGACGAACGTGCGGAGCAGCAGCCAATGCCCCGTGTCGTTGAGGAAGCGGAGGTCGACGTCCGGGTAGTCGACAGTCGCGTCACGCCCTTGCGGGTAGTGGCTGATGTACAGCGCGTGATTCGTGCGAGCCGTGATCTTTACGCCGGCCTCGAATGCGGCGTTGAAAACCGTCGTCGAGACCTGGCAGACGCCGCCGCCGAGGCCGGTCGTGACCTCACCGTTGACGATGACAGGCGCGATAAGGAATCCCTTCGCGGCGCTGCGCTCCCCGGTCGTCTTGTTGAAGGAGAACTCGGCGCCGGGCTCGATCAGCTTGTCGTTGACGAGGCGCGCGACGAGCTGCACGTTGTGGATGCGGTTCGGCACGCCGCCGTACTCGGTCGTGTACGACGAGACGAGCCCATCGATCCCCATTGTCCGCGCGCGGGCGGCGGTGAGCTTTGCCGCGACCGTCTCGACGGGGAGCGTCGCCACGCGGCGGCTCGGCAGGCGCCGCAGCGCGGCCGTGAGGACGGCGCTCGCGGCGCGCACGGCGTCGAGGCGGAGGCCGGGCCGGTCGGGGACGATCTTCACGTTCGAGCCGTCGACCGAGAACGTCGCGTTCACCGGCGGCTTCTGGACGCGTGCGCCCAGCTTGCGGAGCCAGGCGTCGGCGGCAGGCCCGCCGATTGCGAGCGAGGTTGCGCCCGCGGCCGGAAGCGCGAGGAGCGGAGCGAGCTGCCTGGGCGTGAGCACGAGCTTCGTCGGGCCGACGACGATCTGCACGGGCGCCGAGAGCGCGATGCGCGCCTGCTGGGCGACAAGGCGGAGTGCTGCAGCGCGCATGCGCGGCGGCGTGATCCGCATCGGCAGCTGGACTGGGCCGAGGGGGCGGTTGAAGGCGGCGAGCCGGTGCACGAGCAGGGACGCCGCTGCGGTGCGGTCGAGCACACGTCCGGGGCGTGCCGGCACGAGGACGACCCGCGTGCCGCGGACGGCAAGCGATGCGTTCCGCGGCGGCTGGTCGATCCGGGCGGCGATGCGGTCGAGCTCGTACTGGAGCGCACCGGTGAGGACGCTCGTCGGCGGCGTGACGTCGGCGCCGAAGACGACCACTCCGAGCCGTTTGAAGCCGCGGAGGGGTGCGAACCCGGAGCCCTGCCGCTTCGCGTCGTCGACGGCCGCGCCCCAATCCGACTCGACGCCGAGCTCGGACGGGCGGATCGCGAAGCTTCGGCCGCCGCCGGCGAACACGACCGGCCGGCTCGAGAGCGCGTCGGCCTTTCCCTGAAGCAACGCGCGTGCCTGCGAGGCGCTGAGGCCGCCCACGTCGACGCCCGCGATCCGGACGCCGTCCGCGATCGTCGTCGGCGAACCGGCGAAGACGAGCCCGAGAACGACACCGGCGGCCGCGACGACGAGCACGAGGGCTGCCACTCTGCGGCGCATCCGGCGATCGTATCCGGGGTTGCGCGAACTGGCACGAAGCCGCGACGGACACGTGACAGGTCTCGAAATACGATCGAAGCCAGGCGGGTAGGAGGGAGGGGTCGGGTCCCGGATTACACGCGCGTGTACCTCTTACCGCGCGCCGCGGCCGCGCTTCAGAAGACGAAAAGCTCGACGCCGCCGCTGACGTTCAGCTCGATGCCGGTCACGTAGGCGGCGAGGTCGGAGCAGAGGAATGCGACGACGTTCGCGATCTCCTGCGGCTCGCCCGGTCGGCGCAGGGCGGTGCGCCTGACGATGCGTTCGTTCATCGCCGCGTTCGCCATCTGGAACGCCTCGGTGCCGATCACGCCCGGGACGATCGCGTTGCACGTGATGCCGTGCCGCCCGCCCTCCATCGCGAGCGTCTTCGTCAGCCCGAGCAGTCCGGCTTTCGTCGTCGAATAGCTCGCCTGTCCGAACCCGCCGAGCGTGCCCGCAACCGACGCCATGTTCACGATCCGCCCCCAGCCGCGATCCTTCATGTGCGGCCACGCCGCCTGCGCGCAGTTGAAAGCACCGGTCAGGTTGACGCGCAGGTCGCGCTCCCACAGCTCCGCCGATTGCTCGTGGAACTGCGCGACATGGTCGAGCGTCCCGGCGTTGTTGACGAGGATGTCGATCGACCCGAGCTCGCCGACCGCCCGCGCGACGGCAGCGTCCACCTCCTCTCGGTCGGTGACGTCGCAGCGGACCGCGAGCGCGCGCCGGCCCATCGACTCGATCTCACGCACGGTCTCCTCGGTGTGGACGAGGCCCTGCTGCCGCGCGACCGTCGCCAGCGATCCGTAGCGGTCGGTCTCCTCGGTTAGCTCCGACTCGACGAGCAGATCGGCGACGACGACGTCGGCGCCGGCGCGTGCGAGCGTCAGCGCGTCCGCGCGCCCGAGGCCGCGCGAGGCCCCGGTGACGAACGCGACCCGGCCCGAGAGGTTGATCTCAATCGGCACGCGGCAAGAATATTTCCTTTGCGATCACGAGTCGTTGGATCTGGGACGTCCCTTCGTAGATCTGGAACAGCTTCGCGTCGCGCATGAGCTTCTCGACCGGGTATTCCTTGATGTAGCCGTACCCGCCGAAGACCTGGACGGCGTCGGTCGCCACTTTCATCGCCGTGTCGGCAGCGAACCGCTTCGCGAACGACGAGTAGAGCGTCGCCTTGCGGCCGTGGCCCTGGTCGAGCATCCACGCCGCCTGCCAGCAGAGCAGGCGTGCCGCCTCGATCTCGGTCGCCATGTCGGCGATCATGAAGTTCACGCCCTGGTGCATCGCGATCGGCACATCGAAGGTGACGCGCTCCTTCGCGTATGCGACCGCGTGCTCGTAGGCCGCCTGCGCGACACCGACGGCGCCGATCGCGGTGCCGGGCCGCGTCGCGTCGAGGGTGGCCATCGCGATCTTGAAGCCGTCGCCCTCTTCGCCGATCAGATTCTCCAATGGAACGCGCACGTCCTGGAGCGCGAACGCCGACGTATCGGTCGCGCGCTGCCCCATCTTGTCGAGATGTTGCTCGATCGTGACGCCCGGCGTGTCCATCGGGACGATGAACGCCGACATGCCCTTCGCACCCGCCTTTGCGTCGGTCTTCGCGAACACGACCGTCCACGACGCGTAGCCGGCGTTGGTGATGAACGTCTTCGAGCCGTTGAGGACGTATTCGTCGCCGTCACGCACAGCCGTCGTCTTCAAGGACGCGACATCCGAGCCCGCGCCCGGCTCCGACAGGCCGAAGGAGCAGAGGATCGGTTGCTCGATCAGCGGCGTCAGCCACGTTCGCTTCTGCTCGTCGGAGCCGAAGCCGATCACAGGCCCGGAGCCGAGGCCGTTCGCCGTGATCGACGTCCCGATCCCGGAGCAGCCCCAGTACAGCTCCTCGCCCACGAGCATCCCGTCGAACCCTGACAGCCCCGGCCCGCCGTACTCCTCGGGCACGTGGAGGTTCATCAGCCCGACCTCGTGCGCCTTCGCGATCACGTCGGCGGGATGGCGCATGTGCTCGTCGCACTCGTGCTCGTGCGGCCGGATCTCGTTCTCCGCGAACTCCCGCGCGAGCTCCCGCAGGCTCTTCTGCTCGTCCGTGAGCCCGAACGAGATTCCCGTCCCCTGGTCGATCGCGGCCATTTCCTCGACTCCCGTGTCGATTGACTAGTCAGTCAATGGTACCCCGCGACGGCTCAAAGCAACCGCCCCGGCGAGGACACAGGCGAAGGCGGTGACCCGCACGCCGCCCCGGATGCCGCCGGGAAGGGACTCCGCGAAGAGGACGGTGCCCGCCGCGATCGGCAGGGCGTTCGTCCAGAGGACGGCCAGGCCCGCGGAGGCGAGCTTGCCGCCGCGCTGGAATGCGAGCTGGAGGCTGACGAAGGCCAGGCCGTGACACGCGAGGAGCACCGGCGCGAACGCGAGCCGCGCGCCGCCGACGACCGCCGCCTTCGTGGCGACGTCGCCGGCGGCGTACAGGATGCCGGCCGCCGACCCGAGCCCTGCCGCCGTCGGCCTGAGCCGCGCGACGACGCCGGCGACCGCCAACGACCCGCCGACCCACGCGGAAACGGCGACGGCGTGGCCGTGACCCGTCTGCGGATGCGCTGGGACCGAGAGCCCGAGCAGCACGAGACCGCCGAGCGCCGCCGCAACGCCCACGCGCTCGGCGATGTGCAGCCGTCCGCCGAGCGCGAGCACGCCGACGCCTCCCGCCGACGCCGCCTGCACGAGCGAGAGCGGTGCCAGCCTGAGTGCGACGACGTACAGCACCCAGCCGCCGATGCCGGCGAAGAATCCGGCGGCCCACATCCTGCTTTGAAACAGAAGGACGAGCGAGTGGATGGGTCGCCGCACCGCCAACGGCGGAAGGCGCGACGCATACGAATGCTGAAGCGCATAACCGCCGCCGATCGCAACTGCGGACGCGACGGCGAGGACGAGTCCCGCAACGATCACTGGAAGGGAAGGTACGCCTCAACCGCGAGGGCGGCGACGCCCACCCGCGGGAGGTCGAGCCGCCGCTCGTAGACGACAAAGCGGCGTTGCCATGCCGGCAGGAACTTGCGGTTGAAGAGGAGCAGGTTGTCCAGCTGGAACCAGCCCTTCATCCGGCGAAGCGTCGCGGCCTGCACGCGTTGCGCGATGCTCAGCTCGCCCTCGGGCGACAGGAGCGCCGCGAACGGCGAGAAGTTGAGCGACACGCGCTCGTACCCGTGCTCGCGCGCCCACGCGATCGACGTGCAGATGAGCCACTCGGTGAAGCCGTTCGGAACCTCCGGCGTGCGCGGCATCGACGAGAGCGACAGCGCAGAGCCAGCCGGGCACACCGCGAAGTGGAGGAACCCTCGTGCACGCCCTGCCTCGTCGCAGCCGACGACGAACACCGCGTCGTCGTCCCCCTCGCGGAAGAGAACGTCGAATGCCATCACGAAGCCGCGGTCCGGCGCCTTGCCGCGCCAGACCTGGGCCACCTCCTCGAGCTCGGCACGCATCTGCGGGCCGATCTCCGAGGGCCGCAGCACCTGCGCTCCGAAGCCCGCTCGCTCGAGCCGGTGCACCGATTGCCGCACCTTGCGGATCGCGCGCCCGTCGAGCGAGAACGACGCCGTCTCGACGACTGCTTCGTCCCCGTGGTAGAGGGCGCGCAGCCCAAGCGAGCGGTACAGCTCGAGGTCGCCCTCCGAGACGCCGAGCACGGCGACGCGCCAACCGCGCTCGTGCGCGAACTCGATGAATGACCGCAGCAGCTCGGCCCGCACGTTCGTCCGCCCGATCGGGTCGCCCGCGACGATGGCGACGCCGCCGACCACGCGATACGCGAGGAACGCGGACTCGTCGCGCGCGAAGAAGTACGACTTGTCCGAGCGGAGCGCGAACGGCGCGAGCGTGTCGACGCCGAACGTCGCGACGAGCCGCCGCACGACGGCGAGCTCGTGTGTCGCACGGAGCACGCGGTAGCGCCAAGGCGCGAGCCATTCGAGCAGGATCACAACCGCGCCGCCGGCGCCGAGGAGGAAAACGGTCAGCGGGAACCAGTCGGCCACCGGCCCCGTGAGGTGATGCGCGCCGTGGAAGCTCAGGCCTGCGAGTGCGCGCCCGGTGACGCGCAGTGCAAATCCGAGCGTGTACGGCTGGTCCGCCATCAGGCGGTTGACCCAGAGCGTGATGGCGCCGTAGAGCGGGACGACGCCGGCCAGCGCGACCGTATGCAGCACGACACGCGGCTTCGCGGACGGGTCGCCGCGACGCCGGAAATCGCCGCGCCTCGCGAGCAAGGCGACGACCGCGAGACCGGTGACGATCGCGCCGTCGTCGAAGCCGCGTTCGACGTGCAGCGCGAGGAGCAGCGTCAGAAGCGCGACGGCCAGCTGCCACGCGCGGCGGCTGCCGCGCGCGAGGCTGCGGGCCGTGACGACGAGCGCGAGCGCCAGCGGAACGACAAGAGCCTTCGATAGTCCGTGCACGTGCGCGGCGTCCAGCGACGTCACGAGCGAGCGACGGTGCTCGGGGAACATCGCGTCGGCGATCGCGAGCAGGCCGACACCGGCCAGGAGCCAGGCGAGCACGACGCGCGAGCGCGGGGCCTCCGGCGTCCGTGTGCGGCCGAGCAGCGCCCCGGCGATCCCGCACATAACGGCCGGGATGACGACCGCCTGCTCCGCCGCAGCTGCGTGAAAGGCGTCGTGCGCGGGGATCTGCCGAACGACGAGAATGGAGATGCCGTTCACCGCGTAGAGCCAGCCGGCGACGGCCGCCGCGAGGAGCATTCCCGCGGTGAGGCGCTCCGCCTTCGTCCAGCGCGCGAGCAGCCCGAGCAGCGCGGCCGCCGCGGCCCACACGAACACGAACACGAGAACGGAGATGCTCCCGTGCTGCGATAGCTCGTCGAGCGCCAGCGCGTCGTGCACGACAGGTCCCGGAACGGGAACGACCGGCCGCACGAGATACAGCCAGCCCGTCGCCGCGAGCAGGACACCGAGCGACGCGACGACGGCTGCCGCGCTGCGGCCGACGCTACGCACGGAGCCTCTCCGCAGCGACGAGATACGCCGCGCGCGCGTTGTCGCGCCACAGCGCCCAGTTGTGACCGCCGTACACGAGGAAGTAGTGATGGGCGACGCCGAGCGTCGAGAGCTCACGCGCGAATGCGGCGTTCTGTCGATGCATCGGATCGGTCGAGCCGCTGTAGAACCACAGGTACGTGCCGAGACTCCGCAGCGTCGGCGCGACGCGCCGCACGAGGGAGCGCGGGTCGTTCGCCGCAAGCCCGCTCAAGTCCGCCCCGAAGATCGAGCGGATCTTGTCCGGCCGCTCGTAGCCGGACCACGACTCGACCACCGAGAACTCCCGGGGGTGGTGCATCGCGATGTCGATCGCGCCGTAGCCGCCTTCCGAGAGGCCGCCGATCGCGCGACCTTCCGCGCCGCGGATCGTGCGGTAGCGCGCGTCGACGGCGCGCACGAGATCGCGCGCGACGAACGTTGCCCAGTCGTTTCCGGGCTGCACGCCGTTCACCCATTCCTCGTCGGTGAAGGTCCCCGTCGACCCGAACGGCATGACGAGGATAAGCGGCTGCGCTCGGCGACTCACCGTGAGCGCGTCGTCGATCACGCCCATCTGAACGGTCTCGAGGAACGCGAGTGGGCGTCCGGGGAAGCCGTGCAGGAGATAGAGGACTGCGTAGCGCTGGTGGGGATGCCGCGCGTACCCGGACGGGAGGTAGACGTACGCCTCCTGCGTGCGGCCGCCGAGCGCCCGGCTCGGAACGAGGATCCGTTGCACCCTCCCCGGTTCCGTCACGTAGGCCGGCTCCTGCGGCGGGGCGAAGCCGCGGTACTGGAGAAAGTTGTCGAGATAGCTCCGGGTGCCTACCAGCCCGATCGCGACGAACGCGGCAAGCGCCGCCGCCCCGGCGGCGTACGTCGGCGTCAGCGCAAGCTTCGCCCGCTCCCCATCCATGCCACCGGGTGTAGCGTGGTGACGTTAAGCGCGCGTTGCGCGTCGATGGTTCAACGATGAAACTCGCTCTTCTCGCCCTGGCAGGCGCGATCGCGGTGGCGCT
>JBOGZQ010000179.1:0-34268 GCA_050697375.1 Gaiellaceae bacterium
GTGGAAGGCGTCGCCCGCGGCGCCTACGTCGTGCACGAGCCGGACGACTATCCCGAGCTCATCCTCATCGCGACCGGCTCGGAGGTGAGCGTCGCCATCGAGGCGGCGAAGCAGCTCGACGTCCCGGCGCGTGTCGTCTCGATGCCGTGCTGGGAGCTGTTCGAGGCGCAGCCGTCCGAGTACCGCGACGAGATCCTGCCGCCGGATGTGAAGGCGCGGCTCTCCGTCGAGGCCGGCGTCGCGCTCGGCTGGCACAAGTGGGTCGGAGACGAGGGGGACTCGATCTCCATCGAGCACTATGGCGCCTCGGCTCCCGGCCCGACCGTCCTGGAGAAGTTCGGCTACACGCCCGACAACGTCGCCGCCCGCGCGCTCGCGCTGCGCGAGCGCGTGAGCTGATGAACGTCGCAGTTGCCTTCGACCACCGCGGAGTTCATCTCCGTGACGCGGTTCTCGCCGCGCTCGAGGAGCACCAGGTCATCGACCTCGGCACCGACACCGACGCCGTGCGGATCGACTACCCGGACAAGGCGCGCGAGATCGGCGAAGCGATCCTCGACGGGCGCGCGAAGCGGGGCGTGCTCGTCTGCGGCTCCGGCGTCGGCGCGGCGGTGGCCGCGTGCAAGATCGCCGGCATCCGCGCCGCGATCTGCCACGACGTCTATTCCGCGCACCAGGGCGTCGAGCACGACGACATGAACGTGCTCTGCCTCGGCTCGGAGGTCGTGGGGCCCAGCCTTGCCGCAGACCTCGTCCGCACCTTCCTCGGTGCAGTCTTCATCGACGAGGGCAGGTATCTGGAGAGGCTGAAGAAGGTGGAAGCAATGGAAAGGGCGATGGCAAATGGCTGACTCGAGACTGCACGAGCTCTCCAAGCAGGGGCAGTCGGTGTGGATCGACTACCTCTCGCGCGACATGCTCGAAGAAGGCGAGCTGGCGCGGATGATGCGGGAGGACGCCGTCGTCGGCGTCACCTCCAACCCGACGATCTTCCAGAAGGCGATCTCGCACGGCGATCGCTATGACGAGCAGATCAAAGACCTGCTCGCGAAGGAGACCGACCCGAAGGAGATCTTCCTCCAGCTGTCCTCGCGCGACGTCGAGGCTGCACTCGACCTGCTCGCGCCCGTGCATGAGAAGACCGGCTACGACGGCTTCGTCTCGTGGGAGGTCGATCCGACGCTCGCATACGACCGCGTAGGGACGTTCGCCGAGGCGATGCGCCTGCACGCGTGGCTCGATCGCCCGAACCTGTACGTGAAGATCCCGGCGACGAAGCCGGGGCTCGGCGCGATCGAGGACTGCGTCGCGCACGGAAAGAACATCAACGTCACGCTCATCTTCTCGCTTCAGCGCTACGCGGAAGTGGTCGAGGCGTACCTCCGCGGCCTCGAGCGGCTCGTCGCATCCGGTGGGAACCCGAAGGACGTCTACTCGGTCGCGAGCTTCTTCGTCTCGCGCGTCGACACGGAGGCGGACAGGCGCCTCGATGCGATCGGGAAGAAGGATGCGCTCGCGCTGCGAGGCAAGCTCGCGATCGCGAACGCGAAGCTCGCGTACGAGCACTACCAGGAGGCGTTCTCCAGCCCGCGCTGGGACTTCCTCAAGGGCAAGGGCGCCAACCCGCAGCGCTGCCTGTGGGCCTCGACGTCCACGAAGAACCCGGAGTACCGCGACGTCATGTACGTCGAGGAGCTCATCGGGCCCGAGACCGTGAACACGATGCCCGAGGAGACGATGGCCGCGTTCCAGGATCACGGTGAAGTGCGGGGCGACACCGTCGTCAAGGGCGTGAAGAAGGCGCACGCGCTCTTCGAGGACATCGCAAAGGCCGGCGTCGACTACGACGACGTCACCGAGACGCTCGAGCTCGAGGGCGTGCAGAAGTTCGCCGACTCGTTCGCCGAGCTTCTCGCCGGCGTCACGAAGAAGCGCGACCTGGTCGCCGCCTCCTAGTCGATGAGCGATCGCAGCGAGCTCATCGACCGGATCTGGGAGCGCGATCCGACCGTCTGGACCGGCGCCGGCGAGGCGAAGTGGCTCGGCTGGCTCGACGAACCGCGCCGCCAGCGGGAGCGCGTCGGCGAGCTGAAGGCGTTCGCGGACGGCGTCGAGGCGGACGGGCTCGACACCGTCGTCCTCCTCGGCATGGGCGGCTCGAGCCTCGCGCCCGAGGTGCTCCGCCGGACGTTCTCCGCGCGCGCACTGCACGTGCTCGACACGACGCACCCGACTGCGATTCGCGCGCTCGAGGAGCAGCTGGACATCGGGCGCACGCTGTTCGTCGCCTCGTCGAAATCGGGGTCGACGCTCGAGACGCGCTCGCACACCGACTACTTCTGGAAGAAGACCGGCGGCAAGGGTGCGCAGTTCGCCACCGTCACCGATCCCGGCTCGCAGCTCGAGGCGCTCGCGAAGGAGCGTGGGTTCCGCGGGATCTTCCACGGCGAACCGACGATCGGCGGCCGCTACTCGGCGTTGTCCCCGTTCGGCATGGTGCCCGCCGCCCTCGTCGGCATCGACATCGATGCTCTCTTGGCCGCGGGCGAGGAGATGGCCGAGCGCTGCCGTCGCGACGACGGGAATCCCGGGTACGAGCTCGGAGCCGCGTTCGGCTCCGGCTGGAGCGAGGGGCGCGACAAGATCTGCATCGCCGACACGGACGGAGGCTTCGGTATGTGGGCGGAGCAGCTCATCGCCGAGTCGACGGGAAAGCGGGGCAAAGGCCTCATCCCCGCGCCCGGAGAGTCGCCCGACGGTCCCGACCGGCAGTGGGCCGTTCCCGACCTCGCGGAGCCGCACTCGCTCGGCGGCGAGTTCTTCCGCTGGGAGTTCGCTGTAGCCGTTGCCGCGACGTGGCTCGAGATCAACCCGTTCGACCAGCCCGACGTGCAAGCGGCGAAGGACAAGACGAACGAGGTGCTGGCGACCGGCAAGGACCCGGCGCTCGATGACGACGGCTCGATCGACGAGCTCGTCGCTCAGGCGCGCGAGGGCGACTACGCATGCGTTCAGGCGTTCATCGCGCCGTCGGACGAGAACGACCGCCTCATCGCGCAGATCGCCGGCGAGCTCCGGTCGCGCACCCGCTGCGTCGTCACGCACGGTTACGGTCCGCGGTATCTCCACTCGACCGGGCAGCTGCACAAGGGCGGCCCGAACACCGGCCTCTTCCTCCAGGTCGTCGACGGCGGCGGCAAGGAGCTTCCGATCCCGGACAAGCCGTTCGGGTTCCGCCGTTTCATCCGCGCGCAGGCGGAAGGCGACTACGAATCGCTCAAGGAGCGTGGCCGGCGGGTCGCGCGCATCCACGTGGGGGACGTCTGATGCAACTGGGAATGGTCGGCCTCGGCCGCATGGGAGCGAACATGACGGAGCGCCTTCGCGCTGCCGGTCACGACCTCAAGACGTTCGATCCCAACGTCAAGTCGACGGCCTCGTCGCTCGAGGAGCTCGCAAAGCAGCTCGACGCGCCGCGGTCGGTCTGGATGATGGTGCCGGCCGGTCTCGTCGAGTCGGTCGTGACCGAGCTCGCGCCGCACCTGGCGCAGGGCGACACCATCATCGACGGCGGGAACTCCTACTACGTCGACGACCTGAGGCGCGCACGAGAGCTGCGCGACCGGAAGATCCACTACGTGGACGTCGGGGTCAGCGGCGGCGTGTGGGGTCGCGAGCGCGGCTACTGCATGATGGTCGGCGGCGACGACGAAGCGGTCGATCGCCTCGTTCCCGTGCTCGAGGCCCTGGCGCCCGGAGTCGCCTCCGCCGCTCGCACTCCCGGACGCGAGGGCGACCCGGCGCCCGAGGAGCAGGGATGGCTTCACTGCGGCCCGTCGGGCGCGGGCCACTTCGTGAAGATGGTCCACAACGGGATCGAGTACGGCCTGATGCAGGCGTACGCCGAGGGCCTCAACGTCCTCAAGCACGCGAACATCGGCCTGCATGCGCAGGAGACGGACGCCGAGACGACGCCGCTCCGCGACCCCGACCACTACAAGTACGAGCTCGACGTTCCCGCGATCACGGAGGTCTGGCGCCGCGGCTCCGTCGTCGCGTCCTGGCTGCTCGACCTCACTGCGCAGGCGCTGAACGCGTCGCCCGACCTCGACGACTACGCGGGCCATGTGAGCGATTCCGGCGAGGGACGGTGGACGGTGCAAGCTGCTGTCGAAGAGGGCGTGCCCGCACCTGTCTTGGCCGCGTCGCTGTTCGACCGCTTCGCATCGCGCGGCGAGGCCGACTGGGGCAACCGCGTTCTCTCCGCGATGCGGCACGCCTTCGGCGGCCACCTGGAGAAGAGCCCCGAGCAGTGACCGAGACGGTCGAACAGCAACAGGAGAACCCGCTCCTGGCCGGGCTCTCGTTCCGGCGCACGCCTGATCCGTGCGCGCTCGTCATCTTCGGTGCCTCCGGCGACCTCACGCACAAGAAGCTGATGCCCGCGCTCTACGCGCTCGCATTCCGGCAGTTGATGCCTCCGCGGTTCGCGATCGTCGGCATCGCCCGCACCGAAGGGACGGACGACTCCTGGCGCGACGACATGAAGGAGGCGGTGCAGCAACACGCGCGCGACGAGTTCCGGCAGGACGTCTGGGACGCGCTCGCCGCCAACATGCACTACCTCTCTGCCGACTTCTCCGATCCCGCCGAGGCCGACGAGCTCGACCAGCTCGTCGGCCGCTGCGACCAGGAGTGCAACCTCGGCGGCAACCGCGTCTACTACCTCGCCGTGCCGCCGCCGGCGTTCCCCGGGATCGTCGAGGCGCTCGGAAAGCGCAGGAGCGCGACCGGGTGGACGCGCCTCATCGTCGAGAAGCCGTTCGGCCACGATCTCGCCTCCGCGCGCGAGCTGAACCACATGTTGTGGGAGCACTTCGACGAGAGCGAGATCTTCCGGATCGACCACTACCTCGGCAAGGAGACGGTCCAGAACATGCTCGCGCTGCGGTTCGCGAACGGCGTCTTCGAGCCGATCTGGAACCGGCAGTTCATCGACCACGTGCAGATCACCGTCGCGGAGTCGATCGGCATCGAGGGCCGCGCCGGCTACTACGAGCAGGCCGGCGCGATCCGCGACATCTTCCAGAACCACCTGCTCCAGCTCCTTGCGCTCACGGCGATGGAGCCGCCGATCGACTTCAAGGCCGACTCGGTGCACAGCGAGAAGGTCAAGGTTCTGAAGGCGCTGCACACGCCGGGCCCGAAGTCGGTCGTGCGCGGGCAGTACGGCCGCGGCTTCGTCGAGGGCGAAGAGGTGCCCGCGTACCGCGAGGAGCAAGGCGTCGCGCCGGACTCGATGACGGAGACGTTCGTCGCCGTAAAGCTGTACGTCGACAACTGGCGGTGGGCCGACACCCCGTTCTACGTGCGCATGGGCAAGCGGCTCGCGCGCCGCGAGACGACGATCGCGATTCAGTTCAAGCGTGCGCCGCACCCGCCGTTCGAGGAGACCGCGGCGGAAGGGCTGCGGCCGAACGTCCTCCTCGTGCACGTGCAGCCCGACGAGGGCGTGTCGCTCGCGATCGGCGCGAAGGTGCCGGGACAAGGGATGACGATCCGCACCGTGCACATGGACTTCCTCTACGGCGGCGCCTTCCGCACGGGGATGCCGGAGGCGTACGAGCGCCTCATCCTCGACACGATGCTCGGCGACGGGACGCTCTTCACGCGCGCCGACGAGGTGGAGGAGCAATGGCTCCTCGTCGACTCGATCGTGGCGGCCTGGCAGCGCGACCGCCCGTCGTTCCCGAACTACGCCGCGGGCACGTGGGGGCCGCCGAGCTCCGTGGAGCTGCTGCATCGGGACGGCCGGTCGTGGCGCAGACATTGACGCACTGGGACGGCGAGGACGTGCACCTCGCCGACGTCGACCAGGCGATCGCGCAGCTGCGCGCGGCGACGGCGACCGACGGCGGCCAGCCGAGCCTGCGCACGAGCGTGATGACGCACATGGCGTGGGTGCCGCACGACTGGGAGAAGGCAGCGCGAGCGGCGCTGAGCGGGATGGCGGAGCGGCATCCGTCGCGGACGATCCTCTTGTTCCCGGACCCGAATTCGGAGTCGAACCGAATCGACGCCGCCGTGGCGCTCGAGTGTTACGCGGTTCCCGACGTCGACCGTGAAGTCTGCTCGGAGGTGGTCGAGCTCCACCTGCGAGGTGCGCGCGCGAAAGCGCCGGGGAGCATCGTCGAGCCGCTGCTCATCTCCGATCTGCCCGTTTTCCTCCGGTGGCGCGGCGAGCCGCCGTGGGGCGCGCAGGAGCTGGAGCAGCTCGTCGGCGTCACCGACCGCGTCATCGTCGACTCGACCGAGTGGGACGACGTCCCGCACGCGTACCGCAATCTCGCCGGCTTGTTCGACCGCGCTGCCGTCTCCGACATCGCGTGGGCGCGCACGTCGCGCTGGCGCGTGCTGCTCGCGTCGCTCTGGCCGGACGTCGGGGACGTCGGCACCGTGAAGGTCAAGGGAACGCGCGCGCAGGCGCTGCTTATCGCCGGGTGGCTGCGCTCGCGCCTCGGTCGTCCCGACATCGAGCTCGAGCACGTCGACGCGAAGCAGCTCGAGAGCATCGATCTCGACGGCAAGCCGGCGCCGTTCCCGCCGGGCGATCCGCCGATCCCGAGCGACGTCCTCTCGGACGAGCTCGACCGCTTCACCCGCGACCCGGTCTACGAGGCCGCGGTGCTAGCCACCCTTGAGTGATTGCAGATGCGCGCGGAAGCCGGCGCCGAAGGCCGTCGGTGTGCCGTCGTAGCCGCTGATCAACGCCGGGCCGCTGTTGCAATTCCACGTGTCCCACGTCCAGCCGAGATACGAGATGCCCGCGGCATCGGCCCACGGCATGTATGTGTCGATGAAGCCGTGCGCGCAGTCGCTCTCGCCGAGCTCGCCCGTTACGACCGGCACGACGGAGGCGACGGGCTTCACGGTCGCGTTCCAGCACGCGGCCGTGTCGCACGTGTTGAAGTTGTAGAGATGGAATGACGCGATCAGCTGATGCAGCGGATCGTGCGGGCGCCAGCGGAGCCAGCCGGAGAGATCGTTCGACCACGCGAGCCCGCCGAGCATGAGCGGCTGCCTTCCCCCCGCCGAGCGAACCGCGTTCAGGAGCTGCTGCATCCCGGCCCACGGCCCGCAGCCGTCGCGCCAGCACTTCCACGTGACGTCGTGCGGCTCGTTGTAGAGATCGAAGACGACGTGCGGCTTTCCTCAAAGGCGCGTGCGACGGACGACCAGAACGCCGGCGAGTGCGACTTGTCCGGCATCGGCTGCTGCCCGGCCGCGCGTTGCACGCCGGGTGCGTTCCAGTGCAGGTCAAGGATCGCCGTGAGCCCGGCCGCGTTCAGCCGCTGCACGTATCCCTCGACGAAGCGGCGGTAGGCGGGACCTGCGTACCGCGGCTTCACGCCGTTTATTCCGAGCCAGCAGTCCTCGTTGAGCGGCACGCGGACGGCGTTGATCGACCACGTCTTCATCGCGGCGATCGACGCCGCATCGACGGGGCCGTCGGAGAAGCCCCAACCCTGCACGCACGCGTACTCGAGGCCGGAGCGGTTGACGCCGAGCAGGCGAACGGTCTTCCCGGCGCCGTTGACCAGGTGGTTGCCGCTGACGACCAGAGTCAAGGCAGCGAGAAGTCGCACGTCTACGATCCAGAGTCGTGATCGATCTGCATTCTCACGTCCTTCCCGGCATCGACGACGGAGTACGCACGATCGAGGCGAGCCTCGAGCTTCTGCGCGCGGCCGCGGACGACGGCATCGAGCGCGTCGCGGCGACTCCGCACGTGCGCGAGGACTATCCGACGACGCCGCACGAGATGGAGCTGCTCCTCGCCGAGGTCTGCGGCGCCGCGCGCGAGGCGGCGATACCCGTCGAGGTGCTCGCCGGCGGCGAGCTCGACCTCGCGTTCGCCGCGCGGCTCGGCGACGACGACCTGCGCCGGTTCGGTCTCGGCGGAAACCCGACGCTGCTCCTGCTCGAGTTCCCGTATCTCGGCTGGCCGCTGCAGCTCGCCGACCTCGTCTTCGACCTCCAGCTCCGCGGCTATCGAGTCGTCCTCGCGCACCCGGAGCGCAACGCGGACGTCCAGCTCGATCCGGAACGTCTCCGGCCGCTCGTCGATAGCGGCGTCGTCGTTCAGCTCACCGCGGCGTCGCTCGACGGACGCTTAGGCGGCGCTCCGCGCGCGGCGGCGAAGCGGCTGCTCGACGCGCGTCTCGCGCACCTCGTGGCGAGCGATGCGCACGCACCCGACGTTCGGTCGGTGGGCCTGTCCGGCGCGGCGAAGGCCGCCGGCGACGAGGCGCTTGCGCACTGGCTCACCGAGGACGTGCCGGACGCGCTGCTCGCCGGCCGGCCGCTGCCGCAGCGGCCCGAGTCGCCGCGGCGTCGGTTGCTACGACGTTAGGCGCAAGGAGGCGATCATCTTCGCGAACGTCGCCTGGTCGGAGGCGTACTGCGCGGAGGTGGCGGTGAACGTGAACAGGTAGGCGGTCGTGCCGGCGTCGACTGCGTACTCGACCTGGACGACCGTCGTTCCGCTTACGGTGCGGGTGAACGCGAGGCGGACTGCCTTCCCGGCGTGAAGCGTGACGAACGAGACCGACGGCGTCACGCCCACCGCCGACTTGAACTCGCCTTGGAGGTCAGCCGCCCACTGAGCCATCGACCGCGTGCCGCGGCCGGACGAGGTCACCTCGACGACATTCGACTTCGTCACCGGGTTGCGGTAGACGAAGGTCGCGACGCTGTCCTTGATCGTCTGGTGCGTCCAACTCGTGGGGACGCTGATCGTGAAGCCGGTGCCGCTGAGCGTGCGCAATCCGTTGGCGGCTGCCTTCGGCGCCGCCTGCTTCGCCGGAACGGCGCTCGTGCTCCCGCCGACGAGCTTGAACGTCGGCGGGGCGACGACGAGCTTCGCCGGCGCCGACCAGGACATCTGCTGCGCACCGGTCGGGAGCGAGTAGTCGAAGCCGCGCACGCGATACCACCATGTGCCCGGACCGAGTTCGTGCGGGAAGACGATCGACGTGCCGGTCGTCATCACACCGGTGCTGCCGCTCGCGAGCATGATCGGGTTGAAGGGGTATGCGCTCAAGCTCTTGCTCCACTGCACTTCGTAGGCCTCGGCGCCGAGGGCCGGCGTCCACGACACGAGCGGCTCGCCGTAGAACGAGGTCGAGCTCGTTGCTGCGGTCAGGCGCCCGTCGGAGGAGAGGCCGGTCGCGAAAAGCACCCCGGAGGAGACGAGCGACGGCTCGCTCTCCTTGCCGAAGCGCATGACCCGGCCCGCGGCGCAGACGTCCTGCGGGAGCTCGAGGTCCCGGTACTGGAGGCTGCCGCCCGTTCGCACGACGCTCTCGCCGCTCCCGTGCCCGAACTTCAACGCGGTCGCGAGGATCAGGATGTTGCCGTTGACGGCGGTGATGGTCCCCGCCTCCTCCGTGAGGCCGGTGCCGATGAGGATCGTGTCGCCCGGGTTGAAGCCCGCCCCGTTCGTGACCGGCAGGGACGTGTCGGCAGCGGCGGAGCCGGGGAGACCGACGCTCGTGTAGAGCGCGTTCGGCACGACCGGTGCGACGGCGACGACCGTCCAGTAATAGCCGCTCTCGGGCCAGTTCGTGTCCCAGAGATCGATCGGCGCGCCTGTCTTCCCGGAGAACCCGATCGAACCGCTACCGACGCTCGACGAGCTGGATGTGGAGGACGACGAGGAGGAGGAGGACGAGGAGTCCGAAGGGGACGGCGAGGAGCCGGAGCTCGAGGACGCGCTGCTCGGTGGCGCGGAGCCGGGATCCGCCGGAACCGAGGTGGTCGGGGTCGCCGCCGGCGCCGACTCGCTCGACGTGATCGACTCGCCGTCGTAGCTGAAGCTCGGAGCCTCGGTTCCGTCGAGCAGGTACTGCGAGCGCGCGCTCGTGAGCCCGCCGGCGCTGGCGGGGAGCGCGAGCGGCCCGAACGGTCGCGGTGCGTACGCCGGGCTGCCGATGATGGCGCTCGTGTACACGTTGTTGAGGCACTGGCTGTCGGTGAAGATGTACACGCGGTAGAGCTCGACCGCGGTTCCGTCGAGCGCCTGGTTACCCGTCCAGAGGAAGCCCGGCATCAGCCGGTGCGCCGGCGATCCGGCCGATCCGTTCGAGAAGACGTCGGAGACGGTGCCGACGAGCTTGATCGGACCGCCGGTCAGGGGCGGGTTCGTCGACGAGTAGACCGGGCTCCAAGCCCCGTAGGACGTGGCGGGAATGCCGTTGACCCTCGACCCGCCGACCGTGGCGTCGGGGCGCACCGCGCGAATCCGCCACCGGACGACGCCCATCCACTTCGACGTTTGGTGGAAGGTGTAGAACTCGCGCTCGTCGAGCGTGTTCGTCACGGTGTCCTCCATCTTGTGCGCGTCTATCAGCCAGACCTGATAGCCGAGCGCGCCTTCGACGGGCGTCCAGCGCAGCAGGCCCGGGTAGCTCGAGAGCGGAGTCGGCGCCGGCGGCGGAACCATGTCGAAGCCGAAATTCGCGCTCCACGGCGTCGCACCGTCGGGCATGATCGCACGCACCCGTGCGTAGAGCGCGTGCGGCGAGCCGCTGATCCAGGGCAGCGTGATGGGAGGCGCCTCCACCGGCGTGAGCGCCTGAGCGTCGGCGTAGATGATCGAGTTGTCGCGGAAGGCGTCGCTGAGCGACAGCTGGAACTCGTACCGAATCGCGCCGGGGACGGGCGACCAGGCGAATGAAGGCGTGCGCGAGAAGCTCGTCTTCTGCGGCTCGTCGGCGCGCAGGAGGAAGCCGTGCAGGCCGGTCGGCGCGCTTTCGGCCGAGCGCGCGGAGCCGGCGCACACGGCGAGAAGGAGCACGGCGGAGAGCAGCGTGAGGAGGCGGGCGGTGCGCATCGTCTCCATGGTGTGTCGGCAGTCGTGGAGCCGCGCGACTCCCTCAGATGAGGGATGCGAGCAGCCTGCCTGCGGCGAGAACGAGTCCATCCGCGCCCGGCGGCCCGACCAGCTGGACCGAGGCGGGCAGACCATCCTCCGCCGGGCCGCAGGGGAGTGCGAGCGCGGGCCAGCCGAGGGAGTCGAACGGAAACGTGAGCGCGATCCCTCGCTGCCGGATCGTGAGCTCGTCGACGTCCGCCGGCGGGGCGGTGAAGGCCATCGTCGGCGTCACCAGGAGGTCGATCTCCTCCGTCGCCTCGTCGCAGCGGTCGCGGTACGCGGCGCGCAGCCGGCGCGCGGTCTCGACCTCCTCGTCCGTCACCTGGGTGCAGCGTTCGATCTTGCCGCGGACGTTCTCGCCGTACTCGTCCGCGCGTTCTGGGAACAGGCCACGGTGCACGTCCGCCACTTCGCGCATGAACAGCCGGTACTCCCCCGGATCGTTCAGCGGGAAGTCGATCGCCTCGCGGCGCGGGAAGAGCTCGAGCGCCTCCTCCACACGCGCGCGGATGAGCGGATCAGCGTGCTCGAGCCAGGCGAACCCGACGCGCAGCTCGCCGAGCGACTGGAGCTCGACCGGCTCGAGCTCGGGCGCGAGCGCGCGCATCAGCTCGGTGCAGCCCTCGACCGTTGTGGCGATCGGCCCGACGTGGTCGTAGCTCGGTGCCAACGGGAAGCAGCCGTCGGCCGGGACGAGGTCGTACGTCGGCTTGAAGCCGACGACGCCGCACCAGGCTGCGGGAATCCGGATGGAGCCGCCCGAGTCGGTCCCGAGGGAGAGCTCGACGTCACCGGCTGCGACGGCGGCGGCGGAGCCGCCGCTCGACCCGCCCGCGAGCCGGCCAGGGTAGCCCGGGTTCGGGACGGTTCCGAAGTGCGGGTTCTGCGAGGAGATGCCGTACGCGAACTCGTGCAGGTTCGTCTTGCCGGCGACGGCATACCCGGCCGTCTCTAGCCGCGCGACGGCGGTCGCGCTTCGCTCCGGCACGTGCGCGGTGAAGAGCGCCGAGCCGTACGTCGTGACGAGGCCGGCGGTGTCGAGCAGGTCCTTGATCGCTACAGGTGTGCCGGCCGTGGGCTCGTCGGGCCGCGCGAGCCAGATCCCCTTCACGGGGCGCGACTCTACTTCTTCGGCTTCGCCTTCGCCTTCGCCTTCGCCTTCTTCTTCGCCTTCGGAGCGGCAGCGATCGCGACGTGGAGCAGCACGGGCGAGCCGGAGAGGGCGCCCGACGGGGACATCGGCGTCAAGGTCAAGAGGTTCGTGGCACTGGCCGAGCGCCGAAGCGAACCAAGCAGGCTCTTCGGCACGCTGAAGCGGAGGTCGTTGTTCCCGGCGCGGAGCGACCCACTCCCGAGCACCGTCGTCCCGAGCGCCGCGTTCACCGTGCCTGGGCCGCTCGACTGCACGATCAGCCTGATCGTCGGCGAGGCGGCCGAGACCTGCAGCAGCTCCGGGCCGAAGACATCGATGCTCGGCGCGACGTCCGTCGTCGGCACGGGCACCGTCGTCCCCCAGGTGGTGACCGGCGGCGGCGGCGAGGTGGCCGAGATGGACGTGTTGGGATCGACCGTCACGGAGCTCGTGACCGTGAAGTCGGCCCCGTCGACGGTGGTGCCGGCGTTGGGAATCGAGAGCCAGCCGCGCGTATCGCCCCAGAAACACGTATCCCAGGGCACCGTGATCGACGCCGTGCTTCCGTTCACGCTGAGGGCCTGCGGGGTCTCGCCGGCCATGTCCCAGAACCAGTACGGCTGGGAGGACGTCCCGGCCGGCATCGCGACGTTGATCGAGAGCGTCGCAGCGAAGCACGGGTGAGAGCCGTCGCCGTCGCCGCGCTGGAAGGTCACATAGCGGGCCGCAAGGTGGTTGACCGGCACCTTGACGACCGGGAGGGTCGCACTGAGCGTGCCGACGACGACCGCGTCCTCCGCGGGCGGGCGGACCTTCGCGATCGCGGCGACGCCGAAGTCTCCATTAAGGAGGCGCTTCGCATAGTCGTTGTAGACGCTCGAGAGCGACGATCCCTTCGCCGCGATCGCGTTCTCGAGCGCGGTCAACGCGGGTTGGCCGGCGGCGCCGTTGACGAGCACGTTGTGGACGAACGACGTGCCGAAATCGTTCGCGAGGAGTTGATAGAACGCCCAGCGCGTGTAGCCCTGCTCCGTCCACCTGTCGGGGTCGCACATGCGAAACGGGAGGAACGGCGGGGCCGGATCCGACAGGTCGTCGCGGCAGTCGATGCCGATGTCGGGCGGCCCGAGGGTGGTCAGCGCGTTGCCCGACAGCGTGCCGATGCTCTGGAACGCCGCCCACTGAGCTGCGGAGTCGATGAGCCAATAGTCGCCCCAGCTGGCCGGCACCCACGTGGCGAACTCGAACATGACGAAGACCTGGTTCGCGACCGCCTTCTGCTCCTCGTCGGCGAGCGAGAGACCCGTGATCGGCACGAAGTTGTTCGCGATCTGCGTGGGCGTGGCGAGCGTGATCCCGACGCCGGGTTGCGCGTAGGCCTCGATCGAGGGCGGGCCCGCGAGGTTGGTGACGGTGATGTCGATCGGGCCGGCCGGCGCGGGGTAGCCCCAGGACGTGTAGTTCGCATACGCGCGCTCTGCATATGCGGCGATGTCGCCTGCGTCCGTCTCCGTCGAGTAGTCGGCACACGGTGTATCGCTGCCGTCGACGTCGGTGTAGTACGAGACCGTGAAGTGCCCTTCCGCGCTCGTGAGCGTGTGGTCTGGAGCGCGACCCGGCGTCGCGCAGGCGCCGGCGGCGGGCGCGGGCGCCACGAGCACCCCCGCGACGAGCAGCGCCACGAGGGCCAACCCAAGGGCTTGCGGCAGACGGGCCATCTCCCAGCCAATCGGCTGGAGCGGCTCGTGACTTTAGAGCCCGAACCGAAATGAAGGCTGTGTCGTCTGGCGGCGCTGGGCGGCGCGCTGCTGCGTCCTCAGTCGCTGCGCTACGCGCTCTAGTCACATCGGCGCTCCCTGCGTCCTTGCATCGCATCCGCCCATCGCACCCAGCCGACGAGCCTCATCCCGGTCCGAGCTCTAGGAAAAGTGGAGGTAAAGGAACGCGATGCCGAAGCTGCCGGCGAAGAGGAGCCAGAACAGGCCGAAGAGGGCCCAGCCGAGGCGGAGGTTCCGGCGCCGGAGATCGTCGTCCATCACAGGGCGAGGTCGAGGGCCAGGGCGGCGAACAGGAGCGCGAGGTAGAGGAGCGAGTAGTGGAAGAGGAGCGCTGCGCGGCGCGGCGTCGTCTCGCGGCGCAGGCGCTCCGCGAGCCACACGAAGGCGCCGCCGAGCGCGAGCGCTGCGACGACGTAGGCCGGTCCGGCGCCGCCCGCCGCCCACGGCAGCAGCGTCACGCCGAGGAGCACGAACGAATAGATGACGATTTGCCGTGCCGTCTCGCGGTCGCCGCGGACGACGGGGAGCATCGGCACCTTCGCGTCCTCGTAGTTCCGCTTGATGAGGAGCGCAAGAGCCCAGAAGTGTGGCGGCGTCCACACGAACACGATCGCGAACAGGATCCACGCCGTCAGCCCGAGGTGGCCGGTCGCTGCGGCCCAGCCGACGAGCGGCGGGACCGCGCCGGCTGCGCCGCCGATGACGATGTTCTGCGGCGTCGTGCGCTTCAGCCATCGCGTGTAGACGATGACGTAGAAGAGGTTCCCCGCGAGCGCGAGCGTTGCGGTGAGCAGGTTGACCGTGCTCGCGAGCAGGACGAAGGACAGAGCCGAGAGCGCGAGCCCGAACTCGAGCGCGCGGCTTGCGGGCACGCGGCCCGAGGCGACCGGGCGCCGCTTCGTGCGCTCGCCCATAAGCGGGTCGATGTCGCGGTCGAGCACGTGGTTGAGGGCGCTCGCGCCGCCGCAGGCGAGCGCGAGGCCGACGGTGGCCGCGACCGCGGTCTCCGTGCCGGGCCAGCCGCGCGCGCCGGCGATCATCCCGCAGACGCCGGTGATGAGTAGGAGGCTCATGATCCGCGGCTTCGTCAGCGTCACGTAGTCGCGCAAGGTGCCCCGGGCTACGTGCTCGCCGCCGAGGCTCTGCACGAGGACGACGAGGAGCGCCGCGAGCGCGAGCGCAGCGAAGACGGCGTGTTCCGCGCGGCCGGGGAACGCGGCCGCAGCGGCGAAGAGCGCCGAGGCGCCGAGCACCGCCGGCACGAGCCGGCGGTGCGAGATCCACGCGGCTGCGACGAGCGCGGCAAGCGGCGGCGCGGCGAGCGCGGCGATCGTCCGGTGTGCAGATCCGAGGTGTGCCTCGCCGGAGACGACGGCGAGGACGGCGCCGGCGGCGGCGAGGAGCGCGCACGCGCGCACCCACGGTCCGGGTGCGACGCCGGTCACGTCTCCTCCGCGGCGAGCCGCAGCCGGAGGTCACGCAACGGGCGCGCGCTCGTCACGTATGGGACCGAGTCGAAGTTGTGCAGCGGCGGCGGCGACGTCGCATACCACTCGAGCGTGTCGGCAAGCCACGGGTCGTTGCCGGCGCGCACGCCCTTCCGCAGCACGTGCGTCTGCCACACGTTGAAGAGGAAGACGGCGATCCCGAGCGCCAGGATCCCGGAACCGACCGTCGACAACATGTTGTAGGCCTCCCACAACCCGCCGTGGTGATACGTGTAGATGCGGCGCGGCATACCGAGCAGTCCGAGCATGTGCTGTGGCAGGAACGTCATGTTGAAGCCGACGAACATCACCCAGAACGAGAGCTTGCCGAGCCGTTCGTCGAGCATGCGGCCGAACATCTTCGGCCACCAGTAGTAGAGGCCGCCGAAGAAGCCGAACGCCGAGCCGCCGAACAACACGTAGTGGAAATGCGCGACGACGTAGTACGAGTCGTTCAGCTGCCAGTCGACCGGGAACGCCGCGAGGAAGATCCCCGACAGGCCGCCCATCGTGAACAGCACGATGAAGCCCGTCGCGAAGAGCATCGGCGTGTCGAAGATGAGATTGCCACGCCACGTCGTCGCGACCCAGTTGAAGATCTTGATGCCGGTGGGCACCGCGATGATCATCGACGAGATCATGAAGAAGCTGTCCAGCCCGACTCCGAGCCCGGTCGTGAACATGTGGTGCGCCCAGACGAGCATCGAGAAGAACGCGATGCCGATCGTCGAGAACGCCACCGCCTTGTAGCCGAAGATCGGCTTGCGCGAGAAGACGGGGAGGATCTCGGAGATTATCCCGAAGACGGGCAGCACCATGATGTAGACCTCGGGATGCCCGAAGAACCAGAACATGTGCTGGTACAGGACGATGCTCCCGCCCTTCGACGGGATGAAGAAGTGCGTGTAGCCGCGCCGGTCGAGCAGGAGCATGGTCACGGCGGCCGTCAGCGCGGGCAGCGCGAGCACGAGCAGGATCGCGTACGTGAGGATCGACCAGATGAACAGCGGCATGCGCATCCACGTCATCCCGCGCGCGCGCATGTTCACGATCGTGACGATGAAGTTGATCGCTCCGGCGAGCGACGACAGCGACAGGATATGGATGCTCAGGATCCAGTAGTCCTGGCCGTGGCCGGGGCTGAACTGCATCTCCGACAGCGTCGGATACGACCACCAGCCGGCGCGCGCGGTGCCGCCGGACGCGAACCAGCTCGACCAGAGGACGATGCCGCCGAGCAGGTACAGCCAGTACGAGAGCGCGTTCAGTCGCGGGAATGCGACGTCGCGGGCGCCGATCATCAGTGGAACGAGATAGTTCGCGAAGCCGGCGAGGATGGGGACGACGACGAGGAAGATCATCGTCGTGCCGTGCATCGTCAGCACCTCGTTGTACGAGTTCTTCGTCAGGAGCGTCTCGCCCGGCGTCGCGAGCTGCGCGCGCATGAGGACGGCGAGGATGCCGCCGAGCACGAAGAAGAAGAGCGACGTCCCGATGTACAAGATCCCGATGCGCTTGTGGTCGACGGTGACGAGCCAGCTCGCCACGCGGCCGTTCTTCCACGTCACCGGATAGGCCGTCGTCTCTGCGTTAGCCGCCAACGGGGGCCGCTCCCTTGAAGATGTGCGCCTTGACGTAATCCGCGAGTGCGTTCAGTTGTGTCGGCGTCCAGTCGTTCCCCACCGCCGGCATCTTCAGGAACCCGTGCTGGAGGATTGCGAGCAGGCCGGCCCGCTGCGTCAACAACGGGTTGTTCGAGAGGTTGGGGCCGTAGCCGCCCTGGCCCGTCATCCCGTGGCACGTCGCGCAGGTGCCCGTGAACTCGGCCCTGCCGAGGTTCGCCGGCGCGGCGGCGAGCGCGGCGCGGTAGCCGGCGTCGTTCGTCGCGGTTACGCGCGCGGTCATCGACGCGTGGTAGAGGCCGCAGAGCTCCGCGCACTGCCCGGTGTACGTGCCTGCCTTGTCGGCGCGGAACCAGATGTGGTTCGTCACGCCCGGGATCGCCTGGATCTTTCCGCCGAGCGCCGGGATCCACCAGCTGTGGATCACGTCCTCCGACACGACCTTCAGGTCGACGACGCGCCCGACGGGGACGACGAGGCCGTTGATCGTGCGCGTGCCGTTCGGGTAGTCGAACTGCCAGTAGAACTGGTGGCCCTCCACGGTCACCCGCAACGGGTTCGATGCCGCCGGCGCACTCGTGATGCTCGGGAGCTCGAGGAAGACGACGATTCCGATCACGCATAGGATCAGGACCGGGATCACCGTCCAGATCAGCTCCAGCCGTGTGTGGCCGTGCACTTGCGCGCCGTCCTGCGTCCGGGGACGGCCGCGTCCGCGGTACTTGACGATGAACGTGACGAGGGCTCCCTCGACGATGACGAAGATCGCCGCCGTGAACCCGAGGATCACGTAGTACGCCGTGTTGGTATGGGCCGCGTTCGGGGAGTGCGGGGTGACGGGCGTGAAGCCGCCGTTCGCGGCGGTGGCGACGCCCGCCGTCAGCGACGCAACGACGGCGACAAATGCGAAGAGCGTGAGCTTCCGGCGCAACCCGCGTTGCATTCTATGGAGGTGCCGGATCGCACGCGTGTCGACCTGCCGCCGCATGTGCCGGACCGATTCGAGGTGTTCGTCAACGGTGTTCGGCAGGCTCGTGGCGTCGATTACGAGGTGCTCGGACGGTCGCTCGTCTTCCCGCGACCCGTTGCCCAGGAGGGCAGGCTCGGCTTCTGGCGCTGGCTCTCGATGTGGCTCGGGATCGCCGGCACGTACCGCCCCCACGAGAGCGTCGACATCGTGTTCGAAGAGGGCGGCCGCCGCAGTGTCGTCACCGGCCTGACGCCGGAGCCGCTCGACTAAGCCGGTAGCAGCACGGTCGCGCGCCGGGTCGCGCGCGACGTCGAATGCGTAGGCTGTCACCGTGGACTGGCGGATCTACAAGGCGATCTACGACGTCTCGCTGCACCACCACTGGGTGGGCAGCCTCTTCCACGGCATCGAGCAGGCGAGCATCCCGTTCATGGTCGTTGCGACGGCGGCGCTCTGGTTCTTCGCACGGCCGGGAGGCGACCGGCGGTGGAAGATCGCGGCCGGAACGGGTTTCGCCGCCGCTGCTCTCGCATACGTCGTCAACTTCGTCATCCACTCCGTCTGGGACCGGTCACGCCCATATGAGGCGCACGTCATCAGCCACCCATGGTCGAGCGCGACCGATGCCTCGTTCCCGAGCGATCACGCGAGCGTGTCGCTGGCGATTGCGTTTGCCGTCCTCGCGATCGACGCAACCGCGGGTGTAGTCCTGCTCGTCGCAGCGGTCCTGATCGCCGTCGGCCGCGTGTTCATCGGGGCGCATTACCCGGGCGACGTGCTCGCGAGCCTCGCCGTTGCTGCGGTTGCGGCATTCGTCGTCGTCCGCTTCCTTCGCCCGTTCGTCGACCTCGTCGTGCGTCTCGTCGAGCGCGTCAGCGACCCGCTGCTGCGGCCGCTCTGGCGCCGCGCCTAGCTCCCCGCGAGCAAGTCCGCGTCACGCGCGTACGTCAACGAAGTCCGCGCGCTGGAGGCATCGAGCCAACGCAGCTCGTCGACTTCTTCGTTCGGCGTGAAACCGTCGTCGGCAATCGGCCGCATCGACCACCAGCGCACCGACTTCGGCCGTCCGTGAGCGTCGACATAGCTCGTCGACGGCAGCTCAGCCTCGAGCTCGCAGCGCAGGCCGGTCTCCTCGCGAACCTCCCGGAGTGCGCACTCCTCGTCCGACTCCCCGTCTTCGACCTTGCCCTTCGGGAACGTCCAGTCGTCGTACATCGGCCGGTGCACGAGCAGGACCCGGCCCTCGCGGCGGACGACGCCTCCCGCGGCGCGAACCTCAGCGGCCATGGGTCGTCGTCTCCTCCCGCAACCGCACGGCGAGCTCGTCGGTCAGCTGTCCGCGCTCGAGCCGCCACTGCCAGTTGCCGGTGACGACGCCGGGATGGTTCATGCGCGCCTCGCTGCCGAGGCCGAGGACGTCCTGTAGCGGGACGACGGCGAGCCGCGCGCGCGACCGCATCGCGACGTCGATCAGCGACCAGTTCGGCTCCGTGGGGTCGAGGCCCGTGGCAGCCTGCCCCTTGCGGGTCAGGCTGCGGAACCAGCCGACTGCCGTGTCGGTGTCGTGCGTGCTCGTGTACACGACCGAGTTCTCGCGGTGGTTCTTCGGCGCGTGCAAATTCGTCGGCCGCCGTTCCCAGGCCCATTGGAGGACGACCATGCCCGGCAGTCCGAACGCGTCGCGCAGGCGGTAGACCGCCGGCGTGATGACGCCGAGGTCCTCGGCGATGAGCGGCACGTCGCCGAGCGCGCCTTCGACCGCGCCGAAGAGCTCGTATCCCGGCGCGGGCCGCCACCTTCCCTTGCGCGCCGTCTTGTGCCCGGGCGGGATCGCCCAGTACGAGACGAAGCCGCGAAAGTGGTCGACGCGCGCGACGTCGACGAGCTCGAACGTACGCGCGAAGCGCTCGATCCACCAGCGGAAGCCGGTGGCCCGGTGGCTCGGCCAGTCGTACAGCGGGTTCCCCCAGTGCTGCCCGTTCGCGTTCAACCGGTCGGGAGGAGCGCCCGCGACCTCGCCCTGCTCGAACAGCTCCGGCCACGAGGCGACGTCCATGCCGGCGTCGGAGACGTAGATCGGCACGTCGCCCATGAGCCTGACGCCGCGATCGCGCGCGTATGCGCGCAATGCGCTCCACTCACGGTCGAACCGCACTTGGTCGGCGAGCGCGCCCCCACCGACGAAGCCCGCCCACTCGGCCGACCAGTAAGGACGGCGCGCGACGAACTCCTCCACGTCCTCGACGCTCACGGGCGCGTTCGGGTCGGCGAGCAGCGCCGGCGAGCCCGCGAAGGCGGAGGTCGTCCGGTACGGCGAGCCGAACTCGTCCGGCGGCCCGAGCGGGAGCATCTGCCACCACGACTGGCCGGCCGCAACGAGCCAGTCGACGAATCGATAGGCGTCGTCGCCCAGTCGTCCGCCCGGCAAGGACGTCGGATGCAGCAGGATTCCCGACGACCGAACGAGCTCCACGTTCTGATCCTCCACGATTCGGGAGACTTCCTGCCACGTGTCCCTGCCGAAGACGACAAATCCGCCGCCGCGCATCCAGATCCTCGAGGTGAAGCCGCAGGTCGACTGCGGCCGCTACCCCGTGAAGCGCATCGCCGGCGAGCGCGTCGAGGTGGCCGCGCGCATCTTCCGCGACGGGCACGACGCGCTCGGCGCCGCCGTTCGCTTCCGGCCGGCGGGCACGACGCGCTGGCAGGAAGCTCCGCTCGAGTCGCGTGGCGACGACCACTGGTCGGGATCGTTCGTCGTCGACAAGCCGGGAACGTGGTCGTTCCGCGTCGAGGCGTGGACCGACCGCATCGCGTCGTACCAGGACGAGATCCGCCGCAAGGTCGAGGGTGGACAGGACGACCTGGCGAGCGAGCTCGCCGAGGGCGCCGTGCTGCTCGGCCGTTCGTCGCTGACGGTGGAGGAAGCGCTCGCCGCGCAGGCGGCCGACCGCTCCGGCACCGCGTCGTCAGAGGTGTATGAGGTCGACGTCGACCGAGAGCTCGCGCGCTTCGGCGCGTGGTACGAGCTGTTCCCGCGCTCGTGGGGCGGGTTCGAAGGCGTGCGCGCGCTACTGCCCGAGTTCGCCGAGCTCGGCTTCGACGTCATCTATCTGCCGCCCGTCCATCCGATCGGCCACACGAATCGCAAGGGACGCAACAACGCGCTCGCCGCCGGGCCGAACGACCCCGGCAGCCCGTGGGCGATCGGGAGCGAGGAAGGCGGCCACGACGCGATCAATGCCGAGCTCGGAACGCTCGCCGAGTTCGAGCGTCTCGTCGCCGAGGCGAAGAAGCACGGCATCGAGATCGCGATCGACTTCGCGATCCAGTGCTCCCCCGACCATCCGTGGCTGAAGGAGCGTCCGGAGTGGTTCAACCGGCGCCCGGACGGCACGTTGAAGTACGCGGAGAACCCGCCCAAGCGCTACCAGGACATCTACAACGTCAACTTCGAGAGCGAGGACTGGAAGGGGCTCTGGTCAGCGCTCCGCGACGTCGTCCTCACGTGGGTCGATCGCGGCGTCACGGTGTTCCGCGTCGACAACCCGCACACGAAGCCGGTGCCGTTCTGGGAGTGGCTCATCCGCGAGGTGCGCAAGCAGCACCCGGACGTCATCTTCCTCGCGGAGGCGTTCACGCGGCCCGCGATGATGACGTCGCTCGCGAAGGCCGGCTTTGCGCAGAGCTACACGTACTTCACGTGGAAGAACACGCGCTGGGAGCTGCTCGAGTTCATGGGACAGCTGCTCGAGTGGTCGGAGATCTATCGCCCGAACGTCTTCGCGAACACGCCGGACATCCTCCACGAGTACCTCCAGCGCGGCGGCCCTCCCGCCTTCGAGGCGCGGCTCGTGCTCGCGGGGACGCTCTCGCCGGCGTATGGGATCTACTCCGGCTTCGAGAGCTTCGAGAACGTCCCGGTCCGCGAGGGGAGCGAGGAATACCTCGACTCGGAGAAGTACGAAGTGAAGAAGCGGAAGCTGGACGGGCCGCTGCTGCCGCTCGTCGCCAAGCTCAATGCGGCGCGGCGGGAGAGCCCGGCACTCCAGCGCGTCGACGACGTCACCTTCCTCGAGACCGAGAACGAGCAGCTCTTCGCCTACCGGAAGCGATGGAAGGACGACGACGTGATCTGCGTCGTCAACCTCGATCCCCTCGCGACGCAGCGCGGCGTCTGCGTCCTCCCGGCCTCGACGGGCCTCCCGCCCGCCTACCGCGTGCGCGACCTGCTCGCGGACACGGAGTGGACGTGGCACATCGGCCGCAACTTCGTCGAGCTCGCCCCCGGCAAGAGTCATCTGCTTAAGGTTGTCCGATGAGTTCTCGTGAGTGAACAGTGGTTCGAGCGGGATCCGTTGTGGTTCAAGCGGGCGGTCTTCTACGAAGTCCACATCCGCGGCTTCTTCGACGGCAACGACGACGGCGCCGGCGACTTCCGCGGGCTGATCGAGAAGCTCGACTATCTCCAGTGGCTCGGAGTCGACTGCATCTGGCTCCTGCCGATGTACCCGTCGCCGCTGCGCGACGGCGGCTACGACATCGCCGACTTCTTCGGGATCCATCCCGACTACGGCACCGTCGACGACTTCAAAAAGTTCGTCGAGCAGTCGCACCAGCGCGGCGTCCGCGTCATCGCCGACCTCGTCATGAACCACACGTCGTCCGACCATCCGTGGTTCCAGGAGTCCCGCACCGACCCGACCGGCCCGCGCGGCGACTGGTACGTGTGGGCCGATTCGGATGAGTCGTACAAGGAAGCGCGGGTCATCTTCGTCGACACGGAGCCGTCGAACTGGACGTTCGACCCGGTGCGCGGCCAGTACTACTGGCACCGCTTCTTCAGCCACCAGCCCGACCTCAACTACGACAACCCCGACGTGCAGGACGCGATGCTCAACGTCCTTCGCTTCTGGCTCGACCTCGGCATCGACGGCTTCCGGCTCGACGCGGTCCCGTATCTCTTCGAGCGCGAGGGGACGAACGGCGAGAACCTGCCCGAGACGCACGAGTACCTCAAGCGCGTGCGCGCGGAGGTCGACACGCGCTACCCCGACCGCGTGCTCCTCGCGGAAGCGAACCAGTGGCCCGCCGACGTCGTGCAGTACTTCGGCGACGGTGACGAGTGCCAGATGGCGTTCCACTTCCCCGTGATGCCGCGCATGTTCATGGCGGTGCGTCGCGAGGACGCGACGCCGATGTACGAGATCCTCGAACGGACGCCCGCGATCCCCGACAACTGCCAGTGGGGCCTCTTTCTGCGCAACCACGACGAGCTCACGCTCGAGATGGTCACCGACGAGGAGCGCGACTACATGTACGCCGAGTACGCGAAAGACCCGCGGATGAAGCTCAACCTCGGCATCCGGCGCCGTCTGGCGCCGCTCCTCGAGGGCGGCCGGGACGACATCGAGCTGATGCACGCCATCCTCTTCTCCCTGCCGGGTTCACCCGTCCTCTATTACGGGGATGAGATCGGGATGGGAGACAACGTCTACCTCGGCGACCGGGACGGGGTGCGGACGCCGATGCAGTGGACGGGCGACCGGAACGCCGGCTTCTCGCGGGCCGACTGGGCGCAGCTGTACCTCCAGCCGTTGATGGATCCGGTCTACGGGTACCAGTCGGTCAACGTGGAGGCCCAGCTCCGCTCCCCGACCTCGTTCCTCCGCTGGCTGCACCGGTTCATCGCGCTGCGGAAGGAGCATCCGGTCTTCGGCCTGGGGAGCTACGAGCCGCTGGGCTCGGACAATCCCCGGATCTTCGGCCACATCCGGCAGTGGGAAGAGGACGTCATTCTCTGCGTCCACAACCTCGCCCGCTCGGCCCAGCCCGTCCAGCTCGACCTCTCACGGTATGCGGGTATGGTCCCGGAGGAGATGTTCGGCAGGACGAGCTTTCCGCCCATCGGGGAGCTGCCCTACCTGCTGACGCTTGCACCAAGGGGGTTTTTCTGGTTCCGCCTGAGGCAACCGGCATGAGTTGGGACTCCGACGAGTCCCAGCTGGTCGAGCGCGTCGTACAGCAGCGGTGGTACGGCGGCAAGTCGCGCGACGTCGCGCACGCGCAGATCGTGGATTCGGTCGTGCTGCGTGCGGCGGAGCCGGAGTACGCAATCTGCCTCGCCGAGCTGCGCTACGACACGGGCGCGCACGACATCTACCAGCTGCTGCGCCCCGAGGCGGAGAGCTTCGGGATCGCGCGCGAGCTCGTCAGCGCGATGCGGTCGGGCCTCACGCTGCAAGGAACCGAAGGAATCGTCGAGCTCCGGCCCGTTCCGGGCTTTGCCGGCCTCGGGCGCGAGCTGAGCGAGGCGCGCGACGTCGGCGCGGAGCAGTCGAACACGTCGATCGTGTTCGACGACGAGCTCGTCCTCAAGGTGTTCCGCCGGCTCGAGCCCGGGATCAACCCGGAGCTGGAGATTCTCCGCTTCCTCACCGAGCACGGCTTCCCGAACATCGCGGCGCTCGGCGGCTGGTACTCGTACTCGGGCGGCCCGCTCGCGGCGACGCTCGGGATCGTCCAGGAGTACGTGCGCGGCGGGCTCGACGGCTGGGAGCTCGCGCTGAACGAGCTCGCGGATGAGCCCGAGCGGTTCCTCTCTCGGCTCGGCCGCCTCGGCGAGGTGACCGGCGAGATGCACAGCGTGCTCGCGTCCAACTCGAGTGACCCTGCGTTCTGTCCCGAGTCGCCGAGCGTCGAGGCGCTCGGCCTCCTGACAGCGACGGTCGACGAGGAGATCGAGCGCGTGTTCCTCTCGCTCCAGGACGAGGACGAAGCCGTGTCGCCGATCGCCGGCCGCGGCGAGGAGGTGCGCGACCTGCTGCGGCAGATGACGCACGCCGGTGCGGCGGGACAGTTCATCCGCACACACGGCGACTACCACCTCGGCCAGACAATGTGGGCCGGCGACGACTGGGTCATCCTCGACTTCGAGGGTGAGCCGGCGCGGTCGCTCGCAGAGCGGCGGCGCAAGCGGTCGGCGCTGCGCGACGTCGCCGGGATGCTCCGCTCGTTCGCGTACGTCGCGAGCGCGGTGTCGCTGCTGCGCGACGTCGAGCCGCCGGACGGCTGGGAGGAGCAGGCGCGCGCGCGCTTCCTCGAGGGCTATTTCGAGACCGTAGACTCGTCGCTCCTGCCCGCTGGTCACGCCGCGATCGATCGGCTGCTTGCCGTGTTCGAGCTGGAGAAGGCGGTGTACGAGCTTCAGTACGAGCTCGACAACCGGCCGGGCTGGGTCGGCATCCCTGTCCGCGGCATCCAACGTCTGCTCGAGGAGTCGGCCACCCCCGCGTGATCGAGCTCGGCGCGGACCCTCACGCGATTCTCGGCGCGCACGAGTCGGACGGCGGCGTCGTCGTGCGCGCGTACAGGCCCGAGGCGCAGGCGGTGCGCGTCCAACCCGCCGGCGTCGAGGCGGAGCTGAAGGATCCGGCCGGGCTGTGGGAGGCGATGCTGCCGAAAGCGCGCTTGCCACTCGCGTACGAGCTCGAGGTCGAGTATCCGAACGGCGACACGTTCACGCTGCGCGACCCGTACGCGTTCCTGCCGACGCTCGGCGAGGTCGACCTCCATCTCGTCATGGAAGGCCGGCATGAGCAGCTGTACGAGAAGCTCGGCGCGCACGTCCGCGAGATCGACGGCGTCACCGGCACGGCGTTCTCGGTGTGGGCTCCGAACGCGCGCGGCGTCGCGGTCATCGGCGACTTCAACTCGTGGGACGGCCGGCTGCACCCGATGCGCTCACTCGGCTCGTCGGGCATCTGGGAGCTCTTCGTCCCCGACGTCGAGCCGGGGACGTATTACAAGTTCGAGATCCGCACGCAGGACGGGCGGCTGCGGCTGAAGGCCGACCCGGTCGCGTTCCACGCGGAGGTGCCGCCGGGGAACGCGTCGCGGGTTTTTCGTTCCGAGCATGAATGGGCCGACGACGAGTGGATCGAGCGTCGCGCGCAGACCGACCAGCTGCGCGCGCCGATGTCCATCTACGAGGTGCATCTCGGGTCGTGGCGGCGCAATCCGTTCGAGGACAACCGGCCGCTGACGTATCTCGAGCTCGCGGACGAGCTCGCCGACTACGTCTCCGACCTCGGCTTCACGCACGTCGAGCTGCTGCCGGTGATGGAACATCCGTTCTCGGGTTCGTGGGGCTATCAGGTCACCGGGTACTTCGCGCCGACGTCGCGCTTCGGCGACCCCGACGACTTCCGCGCATTCGTCCAGCGCATGCACGAGCGCGGGATAGGCGTGATCCTCGACTGGGTCCCCGCGCACTTCCCGCGCGACGACTGGGCGCTCGCGCTGTTCGACGGGACGCATCTCTACGAGCACGCGGATCCGCGTCGCGGCGCGCATCCCGACTGGGGGACGCTCGTCTTCAACCTCGGCCGCCGCGAGGTGAAGAACTTCCTGCTCTCGAACGCGCTCTACTGGCTGCGCGAGCACCACGCCGACGGCATCCGCGTCGACGCGGTCGCGTCGATGCTCTACCTCGACTACTCGCGCAAGGCGGGAGAGTGGATCCCGAACGAGTTCGGCGGGCGCGAGGACCTGGAATCGGTCGCCTTCCTCAAGGAGCTGAACGAGACGCTCTTCGCGCGCGAGCCCGGCGTCATCTCCGCAGCGGAGGAGTCGACGGCGTGGCCGGGCGTGTCGCGGCCGACGTACCTCGGCGGCCTCGGCTTCGGGTTCAAGTGGAACATGGGCTGGATGCACGACACGCTCGTGTACTTCCAGAAGGACCCGGTCTACCGCGGCTACCACCACCACACGCTGACATTCTCGCTCCTCTATGCGTTCAGCGAGAACTTCATCCTTCCGCTCTCGCACGACGAGGTCGTGCACGGGAAGCGGTCACTGCTCGACAAGATGCCGGGCGACCGCTGGCAGAAGTTCGCGAACCTGCGCTCGCTGTACGCGTACATGTGGGCGCACCCCGGCAAGAAGCTCCTCTTCATGGGCGGCGAGCTCGCCGAGTGGGAGGAGTGGAGCGCCGAAGGCTCGCTGCACTGGAACCTGCTCGAGTACGCAGAGCATCAGGGCGTGCAGTCGCTCGTGCGCGATCTCAATCGCACGTATCGCGACACGCCGGCGCTGTACGAGCGCGACTTCGACGCGGACGGCTTCCGCTGGCTCGAGGCGAACGACGCCGTGAACAACGTCGTCGCGTTCGCCCGGCTCGACCGGGCGGGCGAGAAGCCGCTCGTGTGCGTGCTGAACCTGTCGCCGGTGCCGCGTTACGAGTACCGCGTCGGAATGCCGGTGTGCTGCCGCTGGAAGGAGCTCCTCAACACGGACGCGCCGTTCTACGGCGGCTCCGGGGTCGGCAACCTCGGCTCCGTCGAGGCGGAGCCGGTCGGCTGGCACGACCAGCCGTTTTCCGCCCTGCTGACGCTGCCTCCGCTCGGCGCCGTCTGGCTCGTGCCGGAATAGCTGACACCCGCGCAACACTCCCGGTAGCGAAACCCAAAGGCCGTCTGGAGCGTTGTGCCCATGATGCACCGGTCATTGCTGCTGGCGTTCGTCTCCTCGTTCGCGGTCGCATCGGTCGCGCTCGCCTCCACGGGCCGGGCTGCGCCGAAAGCGACGCTCGCCCAGGCCGTGAGTCAGACGAACAGCGCGTCGACGCTGCGGTATGTGCTGGACATCACCGTCACGCGCGCACATTCCCCCACCGCCCGGCTGCAAGTTCGGGGTGAGCGCGGCAACCAGGCGCTCTTCATCCATGTGAAGCAGCTGTCCGCCGCCGTTCCCGGCGCGACGCAGTCGGCGATGATCGACGGGCCGTTCCTGTACGAAGGCGCACCCAACGGCGTTGCGGTTCTCGGGCACATCAAGTGGCTGCGCGTTCCGCTTGCGCGCCTCGGCGCGGGATCGAAGGCCGTCTCGACGGTGCACAACCTCAGCCCTGCGCCCCTCCTACGCGTGCTCGACGAGTGGTCGCACGGGCGTACGCGCTCGACGACTGGTTCGTTCCGCGGAGCGGTCGCGTACGACGATCCGATCGTGCTCACGGCGCTCTCCGCGTTCATCGGCGGCGCCGAGCTCCGCGACGTTCAATTCGCGGCGAAGATCGGCGACGACGGCTACGTCCACACGGTCGTCGTCACGGGCAAGACGGCTGACCGCAGCCGCACGCTCCGCGTCACCGCGCACCTGTACGCATTCGGGCGCCCGGTCAGCCTCACGCCGCCGGCGGAGGGGACGTTCATGGACCAGAAGACGCTCGGCCTGGCGGAATAGGTCGATATCGTCCGCGGGCGTGTTCACTACACGTCCCGAGCTCCGAGGCACGTTTGGCATGGTCGCGTCGACGCACTGGCTCGCGTCGGCCACCGGCATGGCCGTGCTCGAGCTCGGCGGCAACGCCTTCGATGCGGCGGTCGCGGCGGGCTTCACGCTCCAGGTCGTCGAGCCGCACCTGAACGGGCCCGGCGGCGACCTCCCCGCGATCCTGTGGCCGGCGTCGAGCGGCGAGCCGGTCGTGCTCTGCGCGCAGGGAACGGCGCCGCGTGCGGCGACGATCGAGCGCTATCGCGACGAGCTCGGGCTCGACCTCGTGCCGGGAACGGGGCCGCTCGCCGCGGTCGTGCCCGGCGCGTTCGGCGGCTGGGTCTCGTTGCTGCGCGAGCACGGGACGATGGAGCTCGCAGACGTCTTGCGCTTCGCGGTCGACTACGCGGAGAACGGCTATCCCGTCGTGCCGCGCGTCGCCGATGCGATTCGTAACGTCGAGTCGCTGTTCCGCGACGAGTGGACGACGTCGGCCGACGTCTACTTCTCGGCGCTCGATGCGCCGATGCACCGCAACCCGAAGCTCGCGGAGACGTACCGGCGACTCTCGTCCGCGAGCGACCCACTGGACGAGTGGTACGAGGGCTTTGTCGCCGAGGCGATCGTCGCGTTTCAGGAGCGCGAGTGGATGGACAGCTCCGGCTCGAGACACAGCGGCCTCCTCTCGGAGGAGGACCTGCGCGACTGGCGCGCGACGTACGAGCAGCCGCTCGCCGTCGACTACCACGGGATGAGCGTGCTGAAGGCCGGTCCGTGGAGCCAGGCGCCGGTGTTCCTCCAGCAGCTGCGGCTGCTCGAGGGCTTCGACCTCGCCGCGATGGGGCACGCGAGCGCGGAGTACGTGCACACGATCACCGAGTGCGCGAAGCTTGCGTTCGCGGACCGCGAGGCGTGGTACGGCGACCCCGACTTCGTCGACGTGCCGATGGATCTCCTGCTCTCGCGCGAGTACGCGGACGCACGACGCGTGCTCGTCGGCGACGAGGCCTCCGCGGAGCTTCGCCCCGGCGGCGGCCACCCGCGCCTTCCGGCGCCGGTCGCCGAGGTGGCGGCGGCGCCGGGCGTCGGCGAGCCGACGCGCGGCGACACGGTGCACATCGACGTCGTCGACCGCTGGGGGAACATGATCTCGGCCACGCCGAGCGGCGGCTGGCTCTGGGGCGCGCCCGTCATCCCCGAGCTCGGCTTCTGCCTCGGCACGCGCGCGCAGATGTTCTGGCTCGAGGAAGGCCTGCCGAACTCGCTCGAGCCGCGTAAGCGACCGCGCACGACGCTGTCGCCGACGCTCGTGGCGCGCGACGGCGAGCCGGTGCTCGCGCTCGGCACGCCGGGCGGCGACCAGCAGGATCAGTGGACGCTGCACTCGTTCCTCGCGCACGTGCACTTCGGCATGGATCTCCAGGCTGCGATCGACGCGCCGAACCATCACACCGAGGCGTTCCCGAGCTCCTTCTACCCGCGCAAGACGCGCCCGCGGCACGTCGCGGTCGAGTCGCGCGCCGGCGCGGAGACGATGGACGGACTCCGGGCGCGCGGCCACGACATCGAGGAGTCGGATGCGTGGTCGCTCGGCCGCGTCAGCATGGTCGGCCGCACGCGCGATGGCGAGCTGCGCGCCGGTGCGAACCCACGCGGCATGCAGGGCTACGCAATCGGCCGCTGATGCAGGTGTGGCCGGGCACGCCCTTCCCGCTCGGGGCGACGTGGGATGGAGAGGGAACGAACTTCTCGCTCTTCTCGGAGAACGCGGAGAGCGTCGAGCTCTCCTTGTTCGACGCCGCCGGCCGCGAGACGCGGATCCCCGTCACCGAGCGCACTGCCTTCAATTGGCACTGCTATCTCCCCGACGTCGCGCCGGGCCAGCTGTACGGGTACCGCGTCCACGGCGCGTACGACCCGAACGCCGGTAAGCGCTTCAACCCGTTCAAGCTCCTCATCGATCCGTACGCGAAGGCGATCGAAGGCCCCATCCTCTGGGAGCGCGCGAACGTGCTGCCCTACGTCCCGAGCGCCGATGCCGACGCGGATCTCGAGATCGATGACGAGGACGATGCGGAGGCGATCCCGAAGTGCGTCGTCGTCGACACGTCGTTCGACTGGGAGGACGACCACTCGCCCGCGACGCCGTGGCACGACACCGTCATCTACGAGGCGCACGTGAAGGGGTTCACGAAGCTCCATCCGCACGTCCGCGACGACCTGCGCGGCACGTACGCCGGGCTCGCATCCGAAGGTGCGATCGCGTACTTCCGCGAGCTCGGCGTGACCGCGGTCGAGCTGCTGCCGATCCACCACATCGCTGACGAGCAGTTCCTGCACGACAAGGGCCTGACGAACTACTGGGGCTATTCGTCGATCGGCTACCTCGCGCCGCACGCGCTGTACGCGGCGACCGGCACACGCGGGGAGCAGCTCTCCGAGTTCAAGGGCATGGTCAAGGCGCTGCACCGCGCCGGCATCGAGGTGATCCTCGACGTCGTCTACAACCACACCGCCGAGGGGAACCATCTCGGGCCGGTGCTCGCGTTCAAGGGAGTCGACAACGAGGCGTACTACCGCCTCATGCCGGACGCGCCGCGCTTCTACCAGGACTTCACCGGCACCGGCAACTCGCTCAACCCGGCGCATCCGTCGGTGCTCCGCCTGATCATGGACTCGCTGCGCTACTTCGTCATCGAGTGCCACGTCGACGGCTTCCGCTTCGATCTCGCGTCCGCGCTGGCGCGCGAGTTCTACGAGGTCGACCGCCTGTCCACGTTCTTCGACACGATCCACCAGGACCCGGTCATCTCGCAGGTGAAGCTCATTGCCGAGCCGTGGGACGTCGGGCCAGGCGGCTACCAGGTCGGCAACTTTCCCGTTCTCTGGGCCGAGTGGAACGGGCCGTACCGCGACACCATGCGCGACTTCTGGCGCGGTAGCGGCAACCTCGGTGGCTTCGCTTCGCGCTTCACCGGCTCGAGTGACCTCTACCAGGCGGACGGACGCGATCCGTTCGCGTCGATCAACTTCGTCACCGCGCACGACGGGTTCACGCTGCGCGATCTCGTCTCGTACAACGAGAAGCACAACGAGGCGAACGAGGAGGGGAACGAGGACGGCACCGACGACAACCGTTCGTGGAACCACGGCGTCGAAGGCGACACCGACGACTCCGAGATCAACGCGGTGCGCGCGCGCCAGCAGCGCAACTTCCTCGTGACGCTATTGCTCTCCCAGGGGATCCCGATGCTGCTCGGCGGCGACGAGCTCGGACGCACACAGCACGGCAACAACAACGCGTGGTGCCAGGACGACGAGATCTCGTGGTTCGACTGGGCTCGCGCAGACGCCGGGCTGCTCGAGTTCACGCGGCGCCTCATCCGTCTTCGCCGGGAGCACCCGGTCTTCCGCCGCGAGACGTTCCTCACCGGGACGGAGACGCGCGGCTCCGGGCTGCCCGACGTGTGGTGGTTCCGGCCGGACGGCCGGCGCATGACGATGCGCGACTGGCAGCAGGAGCCGGGGCGGACGCTCGGCGTGTTCCTGAACGGCGACGAGATCCCGTCGCGCGGGCCGCATGGGGAGGAGATCGTCGACGACTCGTTCCTCCTCCTGTTCAACGCGCACTTCGATCCGGTGACGTTCACGCTGCCGACGCGGCGCTTCGGCGCGCACTGGGAGCTCGTTCTCGCCACCGGGGAGGGCGCTCCGGCGGATGCCGTCGGCGCCCGGGCCGAGGTGCCGGTTCAGGGCCAGTCGCTCACCGTTCTGCGGCGTGCGTAGGTTTCGGCGTCCGCCCACGGCGCATACCCCGAGTCATGAAGGAATGGCCTGCTCCGGAGCACGCCCGCGCGGCCATGCAGCTCGAGGCGACCATGTGCGTGCTCGACACGGTCGAGGAGCTGCGGCGGGAGGTCGACGCGCTCCGCGCCGAGCTGCCTGCCCCGCGCGCGTCGGTGCCCATCGGCGTCGTCGCCCGCGTCGCCGTCGAAGCCGGGGTCCTCATCGCCGTCGCGGTCCTCGCCGGTGCGGGCCACTTTCGCCCGGTGCTGACGGTCGTGCTGATGGCAGCTGCGCTCGTGTGCGTCGTTCTCTCCGAGTGGCTCGCGTCCCGTAGCGCCTACGTGCCGCGCTCGTTCGGATTCGCGGAGGCGCGTCCGCCGATCGTCTACGACCCGCCGGCCGAGTCGCGCCTCGAATCGGACGCATGGGAGCGCGGCTTCTATCCGGAGACCGAACCGGCGCGTCTCTGACCGGTTTAGCCCGGCGCCCCCTCTAGCAGGGGAAGGAAAGGAGGAGGCGCCGGACATGGAGGAACCGGTGTTGGGAGGGTGAGACCATTCGACCAGCCCGACATGAGGTCGGCTTAAGAGTTCTGTAGGCGAAGCCTGAGAAGCGCGCCGCCGCCGGGCGCTCCCTCGGCGACGACGGTGCCGCCGTGCGCCTCGGCCACCTCGCGAACGATCGCGAGACCGAGGCCGGAGCCGGGCAGCGAGCGCGCCGCCGCGGAGCGGTAGAAGCGGTCGAAGACGTGCTCGCGATCCTCCTCCGCAATCCCCGGGCCGTGGTCGCGCACACGCAGCTCGCCGTCGCTCAGCGTCACGTCGACGCTCGACCCGGGTGCGCTCCACTTGCCCGCGTTCTCGACCAGGTTCCAGACGGCGCGCTCGAGCCGGTCGCTCGATCCGGTCAGCGTCGTCTGCTCGAGCTGCGTCTCGAAGACGAGGTCGGGGAAGCGGCTGCGTGCGCGCTCGACGACGTTCTCGACGATCTCGTCCAGGCGGAAGGTCGTCTTCACGAGGCGAGGGTCGTCGCCGCGCGCGAGCTCGAGCAGCCCTCCGATGAGGTCGCGCATCTCGTGCGCCTCGCGGTTGAGATCCTCGAACAGGCGCTGGCGCGCACCGGGGTCGAGGCGCTCCTGCTGCTTCAGCACCTCGATGTTCGTCTGCATGCTCGTCAGCGGCGTTCGCAGCTCGTGCGACGCGTCGGCGACGAAGCGGCGCTGCGTCTCGATCGCGTCCTCGAGCGCGGCGAGCATCGTGTTGAACGATGTGCCGAGACGCGAGAGCTCGCCGCGGCCGCCGACGGGGACGCGCTCGCTCGGTTCGCCGGTCTCCGCGATCCGCTCCGCTGCGGCGGTGAGCCGGCGCACGGGCGCGAGCGTCGCGCGGGAGACGAGCGCGCCCGCGAGCGTTGCGGCTGCGATGCCGCCGAGGGACACGAGAAGGAGGATCAGGCGCAGCCGTGAGAGGTCGTGATGCAGGTAGCCGATGTCGCGTGCGACGACGGCGGCGCCGACGCCCGCGACCGGCACGACGATCTCTCTCATCGAGTATCCCTCGATCATCGTGTCGCGGTAGAAGCCGTTGCCGCCCGCTGCGACGGCACGCACGCGCTTGTCGACCGGCAGCGGATCGCCGGCGACTTGACCCGACGAGCTGACGAGCGCGCTGAAGTCGCCGGCGAATGGCCCGAAGCCGCTGAACGCAAATCGCGGATCCTGCTGAATGCGTCCGGCGTGCTGCGAGATCGTGCTGTCGACCTGTGAGTACAGCTCGTGTCGCATGACGAAGTACGTCGTCGTCGACGCGGCGGCGACGACGACGGCGACCACGCTGGCCGCGACGAACGTGACACGAAGACGAAGACTCATTGCTCGCGCAGAACGTAACCGGTGCCGCGCACGGTGTGGATGAGGCGGGCCTCGCCGTCCGCCTCGAGCTTCCGCCGGAGGTATCCGACGTAGACGTCGAGCGCATTGGACGAGTGGCTGAAGTCATAGCCCCACACCCGCTCGTAGATGAGCGACCGTGGCAGCACCTGGCGCGGGTTGCGCATGAAGAGCTCGAGCAGGTGCGCCTCAGTCGTCGTCAGCTCGAAGCGGCGGCCCGTCCGGCGCGCGTCCATCGAGCCGAGGTCGAGCGCCAGGTCGGCGAAGCGGAGCACCTCGCCGGGCGCCTCCGGCATCGAGCGGCGCAACAGCGCACGGAGGCGCGCGAGCAGCTCGTCGAGGTCGTAGGGCTTCGGCAGGTAGTCGTCCGCTCCGGCGTCGAGGCCCTCCACCCGGT
>JBOGZQ010000180.1:0-4093 GCA_050697375.1 Gaiellaceae bacterium
CTTGACGGGCGCGCGCAAGCGCGGCTCGCGGGCGCTGCTCGGCGGCGCGTTCGCAGTGTGCGCGGCTCCGTGCATCGGGACGGTGCTCGCCGCCGTGCTCGTCCTCGCGAGCGACACCGGCACCGCGCTTCGCGGCGCCGCCCTCTTGGCCGCTTACGCGCTCGGCCTCGGCGCCGCGTTCCTCGTCGCGGGCATCACGTTCGGCCGCGCGATGAAGGCGTTCCGCTGGATCCGGAACCGCTACACGCTCATCCAGGTCGCGAGCGGCGTCACGCTCGTGGCGCTGGGGCTACTCCTGTTCTTCCATCGCGACTGGTGGCTCCACGTCGCCGTCAACCGCGCGCTCGATGCCGTCGGGCTGACGTCCCCCTAGGTCCAGCGTCTCGAGCAGCTCGGCGAGCTGCGCCCGGAGGGCTGCGACGTCGACCTCGCGGTGCCTGGGCTCGAACGGCGCGAGCCGGCGCAGCGCCTTCTCGAGCTGCCGCTCCGTCCCGACGCGATTTCCCCTCGCGTCCTGGTACCAGGCGACCGCGACGTGGACGAGGCCCTGGAAGAAGTCGCGCTCCTCGGGGGCAGCCGCGCGCCAAGCGATCTCGAGCTCCTCGTGCGCCTCGAACCACCGGCCGGCGCGGATGTGCTCGAGCCCCGTCTTGAACGGGTCAGCCATTCCCCTCTAACCTTCGCATGTGGCCACGATCCTGCTCTGTGGGGTCGACCTCTTCTTCCGCGGCAAGCTCGAGGCGCTCCTGCCCGGGCACCATCTGATCACGGTCGACCACACGGACGATCCCGAGCTCGTCATCTGCGACATCTCGCGCATCGACCCGGAAGAGGTGGCCGACACGTATCCGGACGTCCCCATCGTCGGCTACACGAACCACACCGACACGGCGGGCCTGCGCGCCGCCCACGCTGCCGGCTTCGACCAGGTTCTCGCGAAGTCGGCGCTCGTCGAACGGGCGCCCGAAGTCGTCGCGGAGCTGATCGGTTCGCCCTGATGTCCGGTTTCCCGGTTCACTAAAGTGGTCTCGTGACCTACATCATCGCCGAGCCCTGCATCGACATCAAAGACCGTTCCTGCGTCGACGTCTGTCCGGTCGACTGCATCCACGAGGCCGACCGGATCCTCGTCATCGACCACGAGGAATGCATCGACTGCGGGGCGTGCGAACCGGAGTGCCCGGTCGAGGCGATCTTCCCGGAGGACGCGCTCCCGGACAAGTGGAACGCATTCGTCGAGATCAACTACGCATTCCCCAAGGGCATGGCGACCGTGAACGAGCTCACCGAGAAATACGCGGTCGAGAACGACGTTCACAACGAGCCCATCGAGTAACCGGCCCGCCGCCTCCGCCGTTCTCCTCCTGAAAGGGGGAGTGCCTCATGCCTCAGGCATGGTCCAACAAGCGCGAACGGCAGTACGAGCACATCAAGGACGACGAGCGGAAGCGCGGTCACTCGTTGAAGCGCGCGAAGGAGATCGCGGCTCGTACCGTCAACAAGACGCGGAGACAGAAGGGCGAGACGAAGTCGTCTTGACCTATGCCGACCTCGGTACGCTCCGGGCGTGAATCCGACGAAGCTCGATCACGTCGCGTACTGGGTGGCGGACCGGGACGCGATCGCCGACGTTGCGACGGCGAAGCTCGGCATGCACGTCATCGAGCGCACCGATGCGTTCACCCTCGTCGGCGCGGACGCGCGGCGCGGGAAGCTGACGCTCTTCGCCGCCGAGGGGCCACGCGACCCGGGTGCGCTGAAGCACGTCGGGTGGCGCGTCCCGGAGATTCGGGGCGTCCCCGAGCTCGAGCTCGCGGACGGCGTGCGCATCGTGCTCGTCGAGGGCGACGACTACGACCTCGACCACGTCGCGCTCTTCTCCCACGATCCGGAGGCGACGGCGGCCGAGTACGGGTCGTACGGTTTCGAGGCCGCGGCGCCCGGTCCGTCCGGCTGTCCGCGCGTCGAGGTCGGCGGCGCGTGGATCGAGTTCTATCCCGGCGAGCGTGGCCTGCCGGAGATGCCGCTGCTGAATCACCTCGCCGTGCTCGTCGACTCCGCGGACGAGCACATCGCGGCGGCGAACGACCTCGGCATCGAGATCGACGACATCAAGGACGCTCCGAACACGTATGCGGTGTTCCTGCGCGGGCCGGAAGGCGTCCGCATCGAGTACGTCGAGCACAAGCCGACCTTCTCTTTGACCTAGTGCTGATCGCGGGGGCCGGCATGGCGGGGCTCGTCGCCGCCGTGCGTGCACGCGAGCTCGGTCTCGACCCGGTCGTGATCGACAAGGGCACGCGTGCCGGCGGGTCGATGCTGCTGTCGAGCGGGGTCGTGTGGCGGCACCTGGAGTGGGACGACTTCCGCGCCGACTGTCCCGGCGGCGACGAGTCGCTCCAGCGGCTCGTCTGGGAGCGGCTCGACGACGCGCTCGCCTGGCTCGTCTCGCTCGGCGCCGAGCCGGTGTGGGGCGACACCGAGAACCCGCGGACGACGGGGAAGCGGTTCGACCCGCGCGCGCTCACCGAGCTGCTCGCCGGTCGAGTCGACGTGCAGCTCCAGTCGCCGCTCGCGCCGGAGGCGGACGGCCCCGTCGTGCTCGCGACGGGCGGATTCGGCCGCCGTCTCGCCGAGGAGCGTGGGCTCTTCCTCCGCGCGAATCCGTGGAGCGCGGGCGACGCGCTCGACTGGGCGCTCGCGCAGGGCGCGTCGGTGACGCCCGGGATGGGGGAGTTCTTCGGGCGCGCGATGCCGGCGCGACCGGCGCGGATCCACGAGGAGGACTTCGTCCCGCTCGCGCAGCTCTACGGGCACGAGGCGCGCGTGCTCACCGACGACGGACACGACGTCACGCCGCGCAAGGTCGCGTGGCACGAGAACGATCTCGCGCAGCTGATCGGCCCGAGCGCGTGGTACGTCGTCGAGCGGACGAACGAATGCATCGAGGCGGCGCGTGCCGCCGGTGGGACGGTCGTCGCGCGCAACGACGGGCGCATCGCGGTGCACGTGACGGCGGGCGTCACGCACACGATCGGCGGGCTGCGCGTCGACGCGCGTGCGCGCGTCGACGGCCTCGACGGCGTGTGGGCCGCCGGCGTCGACGCCGGCGGCGTCGCCACCGGCGGCTACTCGAGCGGCCTCGCGCAGGCGCTCGTCCTCGGCCTCACGGCCGCCGAGGATCTTGCCCGAAAACGCTGACGCGTTTTCGGGCTTTAGGAGGATCCCGCTTCGCGGGAGCGGAGTCGGGCAAAGCCCGCCTCCTCTTGAGCTGTAGCCGGATGGCCCTGGATGGATGGGCTGGGCGAGCGGTTTCAACCTTTCACCGACACAACCAATCCCGGGCCGGAGCCAACGCGGAGCGTTGGCGGAGGCCGCACCAGCGTGCGGGGACGGCATAGCCGCCACCGCACGCGCAGAACGACACGTTCTCCTACAGACCTAAGAGCTCGACGGCTTTGCCGGCGAGCGCTCCCGCGAAGCGGGACCCTTCAGTACGTGAAAGTGCGCAGCACTTTCACCTGACGAGGTAGGCGCACTCGCGCTTGTCGCCCGGGAGGGGCGACGGCGCCACCTTCGACACGCGCAGGCGCTCGCCGTCCTGCTCGACCTCGGAGCCGACCGCCGGCGCGTCGCCGGGCTCCTCGCGCAGCTCGTAGCCGGACGTCTTCCAGACGAAGAGGAGGTGCGCTTCCGCCATCGCGGCGGGATCCTACTCGCCGCGCGGATACGTCGGCAGCACGAGACGCATCGTCGTGCCGTCGTCGGCGCGGTCGACGTCCAGCGCGGCGCCGAGCGTCCGCGCCCGCTCGCGGAGCACCTCGAGCGACCGCCGCCGCCGCTCGACGGGAGCGTCGTCCGAGATCTCGATCTCGAGCCCGCCCTCGGCTGCCGGCCGCACGCGGACGGCGAACGTCGTCGGCGGGCCGCGCCGGATTGCGCCCTCGAGCGCCTCGCGCACGATCGCATACAGGGCGGCCTGCGTCCGCTCGCTCAGCGTCTCTGCCGCGGCCGCGTCGACCTCGACCGAGATCCCGTTCGCGGCGCCGCGATCGTCGCCGAGCGCCTGGAGCGCGGTGCCGATGCCGTGGTC
>JBOGZQ010000181.1:0-5769 GCA_050697375.1 Gaiellaceae bacterium
TGCTCGAGGAGTAGTCGGGGCGCCGAGATTCGAACTCGGGACCTCCAGTCCCCCAGACTGGCGCGCTAACCAGGCTGCGCCACGCCCCGCAGCGTCAGACGCTATCAAGCCCTTCCGGGCGCGGGCCCACGAGGCGGGCCGCAGCGAAGAGCGTCGCGCCCGTGATCGCCAGCAGCACAGCGATGCGGGCGCGGTTCCCGTCGCTCCAGGCTGTCGCATCGAGCCAGATCGCCATGGGCGCGATCCAGATCGGGGAGAGACGGGGACGCGCGAGCGCGAGCGGCACGAACAGCAGGACGAGGTAGTGCGGCCAGAGGATCGGCGTCAGTAGAAGCGAGACGCCGATCGCGGCGATGAGCAGCCGCCCGCTGTCGTGTACCCGGCGCGCGACCATCACGATGGCAACGGCGCCGACGAGGTAGACCACGATCTGGGCGAGCGTGCTGCCGAGGCCGAACGCACGCCCGAGCGAGTAGAGCGAATAGCTCTTCGGCCCCTCCAAGCCGGTGAGCCGGCTCAGCAGGCGCGGATACGTGCCGAGACCGGCGAAGCCGATCGACCCCCACGCGGCGAGAAGCGCGACCGCAGACGCGGCCGCGGCGGTCGCCGCCGCGCGATAGCGCCGGGTGCCTATCAGCCACAACACCACGGGCCAGAGAAACACCTTCGCCGTCACCACATAGGCCACGAGCAACCCCAGCCTCACGGCCTTGTCGCGATACCGCCAAGCTGCGGCGACGCCGAGGAGCAGTAGCGGGCTGATCGTCCCCATGGCGGAGCCGGCGAAGACCGGTGCGGACATGAACGCGACGGAGTAACACCGCCAATCGCGGACTCCGAGCAAGGAGAGCGACAGCGCGATCGCTGTCAGGTCCACTGCGAGGAAGAGCACGACTGCCGCCCCATACGGCAGGCCCGAGAAGGGGATCATCGAGACCGCGGCAACCGGCGGATACACGAACGGCGCGAACGTCTGGTAGGGCTGCGACGGCAGCGAGCCAAGGCTCGGGTACGGCGATCGACCGTGGAGAAGTGCGCGCCCGCTCTGCCAGAAGGTCTCGAAGTCGGTCGGGTGCCGGCCCGCGTGCGCGAACACGTAGCCGACGACAGCCACGGGCACGGCGACCAGGAGCGCAATCGCCGCATGCCGAGCGGCCGCCGCGGCGCCCAGCGGCCGGCCCAGCGTCTGAGGGCGTGCAGAGTCGATCGCGGCCACCGTTGACGATGAGAGTCGTCCCGGTGGCCGATTCTCACGCGAGCTAGCCGCGGATGAGGTTCTTGACGAAGAACAAGAGGTTCGCCGGCCGCTCGCCGAGGCGGCGCATGAGGTACGGGTACCACTCCGGCCCGTACGGCGTCGCGACGAGCACCTTGTAGCCGCGCGCGACGAGATCCTGCTGGAGCCGCGGGCGTACGCCGTACAGCATCTGGAACTCCAAGCGGTCGCGCGGAATTTCGCGCTCGTCCGCAAAGTGGATCGCGTGCTCGATCATCCGCTCGTCGTGCGTGGCCACCGCCGTGTAGCCGCCGCCGGAGAGCGACGCCTCGAGCAGCCGCACGTACGCCGCGTCGACGTCGGCCTTGCTCGGGTATGCGATCTCCGGCGGCTCGAGGTAGGCGCCCTTCACGAGTCGCAAGCTCGGTCGCAGCGGCAGCAGCGCAGCGAGATCCTCCTCGCTCCGGTACAGGTACGCCTGGAGCACGGCGCCGACGTTGTCGAGGCCGGCTTCGCGCAAGCGGCGGTAGATGCGCAGCGTCGCCTCGACGAAGGCCGACTGCTCCATGTCGATCCGGATGAAGCTGCCGAGCTCGACGAGCTGCTGCACGTTCCGGTACGCGAGCTCCTCGTCGAGCTCGAGCCCGAGATGCGTCAACTTGAGCGCGACGTTCGCGTCCATGCCGGCGAGCCGCGCGATCACCTCCTCGTACGCGGCCACGACCGCGCGCGCCTCGGCCTCGTCGCGCACTCCCTCGCCGAGGATGGTCGTGTTCGCCGCGAACCCGCGGTCGTTCAGGCTGCGCAATACGCGTAGGCACTCGTCGAGCGTCTCGCCCGCCACGAATCGGCCCGCTCCGAGCCGCATCCCGTGGCGGCGCACGAAGCGCTGCACCCGCGGGCTGTCGGCGGCGGCGAGGATCGCGCTGCGCAATGCGTGGTTCGCTGCCGCCGCGGGGGCCATTCGCGTGGCGAGACTACGCGATAGGCTCGCGATGTGAGGGTTGAGGAGAAGGCGTCGGCGCAGGAGGTGCTGACGGGACGGGATCGGTACGTCCCGCGCGGCATCTCCGCCTCCGATCTCGTCGTCAGTCGCGCCTGGGGCGCGCGCATCTGGGACGCGGACGGGCGCGAGTACCTCGACTTCGCCGGCGGCATCGCCTGCCAAAACCTCGGGCACGGATCTGCGGGTGTCGTCCGCGCCGTGCACGAGCAGGTCGACCGCTATCTCCACCAGTGCTTCATGGTCGGCGTCTACGAGCCGTACATCGAGGTCTGCCGACGGCTGGACGAGCTCTGGCCGGGGGAAGCCGCGACGAAGTCGATCCTCGTCAACTCCGGCGCCGAGGCGATCGAGAACGCCGTGAAGGTCGCGCGCGCGGCCACAGGGCGGCCCGGGGTCGTCGTCTTCGACCGCGCGTTCCACGGCCGCACGATGCTGACGATGGCGATGACCTCGAAGCTCGTCTACAAGCAGGGCTTCGGCCCGCTCGCTCCCGCCGTCTACCGCGCGCCGGCACCCTACCCGTATCGCGGCGTCTCCACCGAGGATGCGCTCGCCGGCCTCGACCTGCTCTTCCAGCAGGACGTCGACCCGGGCGAGGTCGCGTGCATGGTGCTCGAGCCGGTGCAGGGCGAAGGCGGCTTCATCCCGATGCCCGCGGAGTTCGTGCGCGCGCTGAAGGGGCGCTGCGACCGGTACGGGATTCTCTACGTCGACGACGAGGTGCAGTCCGGCTGCGGCCGCACCGGAACCATATGGGCGGCGGAACGGCTCGAGCTCGAACCCGACATCCTCGTCTCCGGCAAGACGCTCGGCGGCGGCCTGCCGCTCGCCGCGGTCACCGGCAAGGCATCGATCATGGATGCGGTGCACCCCGGCGGGCTCGGCGGCACGTTCGGCGGCAACCCCGTCTCGTGTGCGGCCGCGGCTGCCGTGCTCGACGAGCTGAGCGCCCCCGGCTTCCGCGAGCGCGCCGATCAGATCGCGACGCTTCTGCGGAAGCGTCTGGACGAGATCGCCGCGAAGCAGGCACGCGTCGGCGAGGTGCGCGGGCTCGGCGCGATGCTCGCGCTCGAGCTGGTGGAGCGGAACGCCGCCGCCGCCAAGCGTGTGCTCACGCGCGCCCGCGAGCGCGGCCTCGTTCTCCTCTCGTGCGGGCTCGACGGCAACGTCATCCGCCTGCTGCCGCCTCTCTCGGCCACCGACGACGAGCTCGAGCGCGGCCTCTCGATCCTGGATGAGTCGCTTGGCGACGCAGGCTCCGCATAGGGCCGCGGAGGGCGTCGCGCAGGCAGTCGCACCTGCGGTTCGCCTGTCCGGCATCCGGCGTGTCTACGGCGACGTCGTCGCAGTCGACACCGTAGACCTCGACGTCCCCAGCGGCGAGTTCTTCACGATGCTCGGCCCCTCCGGCTCGGGGAAGACGACGACGCTGCGCGTCATCGCCGGGTTCGAGCGGCCGGACGCGGGCCACGTCGAGCTCGCGGGCGTCGACGTCACGCGTGTCGCGCCGTCCGAGCGCGACGTGAACACCGTGTTCCAGGACTACGCGCTCTTTCCGCACATGAGCGTGCTCGAGAACGTCGAGTACGGCCTGCGCGTGCGCGGCATTCCGCGACGGGAACGCCGGCAGAAGGCGATCGAGGTGCTCGAGCGCGTCCGCCTCCCCCACGTCGGCTCGCGCCGCCCGGCGGCGCTCTCCGGCGGGCAGCGGCAGCGCGTCGCGCTCGCGCGCGCGATCGTCAACTCTCCGTCCGTGCTCCTGCTCGACGAGCCGCTCGGCGCGCTCGACCTGAAGCTGCGGCAGGAGATGCAGGTCTTCCTCAAGGAGCTCCAGCGCGAGCTCGGCATCACGTTCATCTACGTCACCCACGACCAGGAGGAGGCGCTCACGATGAGCGACCGCCTCGCTGTCTTCAACAACGGCCGCATCGAGCAGATCGGGACGCCCGCGGAGGTGTACGAGCATCCGGAGACGGAGTTCGTCGCCGGGTTCGTCGGCGTCTCCAACGTGCTCGTGCGAGACGGCAGGCGCTTCACCATCCGTCCCGAGAAGATCGCCATGAGCGGAGAGAGCGGCGCCGGCGAGCCCGGCATCGTCCGCGAGGTGGTCTACGTCGGGATGGTGACGCGGTACACGGTCGACCTGGATGACGGTGGATCGCTCGTCGTCGTCCAGCAGAACCTCGAGACGTCGTCGCAGCAAGCGCTCGAGGCACGCGGCCGGCGGGTCCGCCTGTCGTGGCGGCCGGAGCACACCTACGAGATCGTCAAGGAGGGACAGTGACTCGGATCAGGAGGGCACACGTACTCGTCGCTGCGATGGCCGCGGCGTTGTGCGTTCCCGCAGCGGGCATCAGCTCGCCGAGCGGGCTGCCGACGTCGATCGGCAAGGGTGAAGGACAGCTGAACCTCATCGCGTGGGAGGGCTACACGCAGCCGCAGTGGGTGAAGCCGTTCGAGAAGGCGACGGGATGCCAGGTCAACGCGAAGTACGCCGGCTCGTCGGACGAGATGGTCACGCTCATGCGGCAGGGCGGCGGGTCGCAGTACGACGGCGTATCGGCCTCGGGCGACGCCAGCCTCCGCCTCATCTACGGCCATGACGTCCAGCCGGTGAATCCGAACCTCATCCCGGACTGGAAGAACTTCATCCCGGCGCTCAAGTCGCCGCCGCACAACACCGTCAAGGGCGTGCATTACGGCATCTCGCTCCAGTGGGGGCCGAACACGCTGCTCTACAACACGAAGCTCGTGAAGCCGGCGCCGACCAGCTGGTCGGTGATCTACAGCCCGAAGTACAAGGGGAAGATCACGGTGCCGGACAACCCGATCCAGATTGCGGATGCGGCGCTCTACCTGTCGAAGTCGCAGCCGTCGCTGAAGATCACCGATCCGTACGAGCTGAACTCGACCCAGTTCAACGCCGCGATCAAGCTGCTCGAGCAGCAGAAGCCGCTGATCAAGAAGTACTGGGCGCTCGCGTCGGATGAGATCGACCTGTTCAAGAACGGCGACGCCGTCGTCGGCGCGTCGTGGCCGTACCAGACGAACACGCTCGAGGCCGCCAAGGCCCCGGTCAAGGACCTCATCCCGAAAGAGGGTGCGACGGGCTGGGCCGACACCTGGATGATGTCGGCGCACGCGAAGCACCCGAACTGCATGTACAAGTGGATGGCCTGGGTCTCGACGCCGAAGGTGCAGGCGGAGCAGGCGATCTACTTCGGTGAGACGCCTGCGAACCCGAAGGCGTGCCCGATCATGAACAAGCTCTCCCCCGGCTCGGCGGCGCAGTACCACTGCGGAGCGTCGGCCAAGTACTTCGACTCGATCCACTTCTGGAAGACACCCGTCGCCGCGTGCGGCAACGGCCAGAACGACTGCATGGACTACACGAAGTGGCAGCAGGCCTGGACACAGCTCAGGGGCTGAGCAGCAGACCGCCGGGCCGTCCCGTACGGGCGGCCCGGCTCCGCCTTTCCGGCCTCTTCTGGCGGAACCCATGGGCCAAGGCGCTCCTGCTCCTCGCTCCGCCGCTGCTTGCGTTCGT
>JBOGZQ010000182.1:0-3899 GCA_050697375.1 Gaiellaceae bacterium
GGCAAGGCGACGATGCAGCGCGGCGAGGTGACCGCGGTCGAGATCGACCACAACCGCGCGAACGAGCTGCGCGAGAACGCGGCGCGCCTCGGCGCGACGAACGTCCACGTCGTCGAGGCGGACGGGACTGCGCTCCCGCCCGAGCTCACCGGCTACGACCGCGCGCTCGTCGACGCGCCCTGCTCCGGGCTCGGCGTCCTCGCGCAGCGGCCCGACCTGCGCTGGCGCGCCCGGCCGCTGCCCGAGCTCCAGCTCGCGCTTCTTCGCTCGGCGGCCGAGCGCGTGCGCCCGGGCGGGACGATCGTCTACTCGGTCTGCACGATGAACGCCGACGAGAACGAGGCGGTCGTCGAGGCGAGCGGCCTCGCCGTCATCCCGCTCGCTGACGAATGGCCGCAGTTCGCCCATCCGACGCGACCCGAGTTCCTGCTCACCCTTCCGTATGGAAACGGTACGAGCGGCTTCTTCATCGCCCGGCTGACCGCTTAGAGTCGTCCGTACATGAGCTGGCGCGACTGGGTGCGGACGGTCGAGATCGAGTCTTCGCTCTACGCCGCCGATTTCGCGCGGCTGGGAGAGGAGGTCGAGATCCTCCTGCGCGCGGGCGCACGGGTCTTCCACTTCGACGTCGGCGACGGCCACTTCGTCGAGCCGATCACGATGGGGCCGATCGTCCTCCAGTCGATTGCGCCGACGATCCACGCGATGGACGGCGTCGTCGACTGCCATCTCATGGTCGACAACCCGCTGCGCCACTTCTCGCAGATCGCGGAAGCCGGCGGCGACAGCGTCACGTTCCACTACGAGGTCGTCGACGACGTGCCGGCCACGATCGCCGCCGCACGTGAGCACGGCTTGCAGGTCGGCGTGGCGTTCAATCCGGAGTCGGAGCCGGAGGACGTCACGAAGGTCTCGGGTGACGCCGACGTCGTTTTGTGTATGAGCATTCATCCGGGGTACTCCGGGCAGGAGTTCATGCCCGAGGCGGTCGAGCGGCTGAAGCGCACCCGCGCGGCGCTGCCCGAGTCGATACATGTGCAGGTCGACGGCGGCATCGACAACGAGAACGTGCGCACGGTGTACGACGCGGGGGCGACGCTCATCGTCGCCGGCAGCGCGATCTTCCATCGCGAGGATCTGCCGCGCTCGTATCGCCGCCTGGTACAAGCACTCGCGTGAACTACATGCAGCGAGCCTTGGAGCTCGCCGAACGCGGCCGGGGAAAGGTGCGCGACCATCCGCTCGTCGGAGCGGTCGTCGTCGCCGGCGGCGAGATCGCCGGCGAGGGCTGGTACGAGTACGACGCCGTCGACCACGCGGAGACGGTCGCGCTCGCGCAGGCCGGTGAGCGCGCACGCGGCGCGACGATCTACGTGACGCTCGAGCCGTGCGCACACCACGGTCGGACACCGCCGTGCGCGGACGCCGTCGCAGCTGCGGGCATCGCGCACGTCGTCGTCGGCGCGCTCGATCCGAATCCGAAGGCGGCCGGCGGCGTCGAGCGGCTGCGTGCCGCCGGGGTCGAGGTCGAGGTCGTCGACAGTGCAGACGCTCGCCGCCAGAACGAGGCGTGGCGCACGTGGGTCGCGCTCGGCCGCCCGCACGTCACCTACAAGACAGCGGTGACGCTTGACGGCCGCGTCGCCGTTCCCGGCCGGCGCTGGGTCTCGGGCGAGGAGTCGCGGCGGCTCGTGCACGAGTTGCGCGCGTCCGTCGACGCCGTCGCCGTCGGCATGGGCACGGTGCGGGCGGACAACCCGCGGCTGGACGCGCGTGACGTCGGCGCGACGAAGCAGCCGCGCCGCATCGCCTTCGGTCACGGTGACGCGGGCGAGCTCGAGCTCCGCAGCGGCCCGCTCGAGGACGAGCTGCGCACGCTCGCCTCCGAAGGCGTGCAGTCGCTCCTGCTCGAAGGTGGCCCGACGATCGCGACCGCATTCGTCCGGGCCGGTCTCGTCGACAAGCTCCTGCTCTTCGTCGCACCGGTAGTGGCAGGAGAGGGCCCGCGCTTTCTCGGCGACGTGCCTGTCGCAGTGAGGTCGATGGAGGCTCGCCGCATCGGCGACGACGTCCTCCTTCAGGCGACCATCCACGAGCCGTAACCTGTTCCCATGTTCACCGGCATCGTCCGCGAGCGCGGCCGCATCGTCTCGTTCGACGGCGGCAGACTCGTCGTCGCCGCCGGGACGGATGCGGCGATCGGCGACTCCGTTGCGATCGCCGGTGTGTGCCTCACCGTCGTCGAACGCAACGCCGACGCGCTCGCGTTCGACGTCACGGAGGAGACGCTCGAGCGGACGACGCTCGGACGAAAGGCCGCCGGAGACGAGGTGAACGTCGAGCCGGCGCTGCGCGCCGGCGAGCCGCTCGGCGGCCACATCGTGCAGGGGCACGTCGACGGCGTCGGCGGCTTTCGCGCCTCGGCGGACGGGCTGACGTGGTTCGACGCGCCGGGAGCGATCGTCCGCTACTGCGTCGAGAAGGGATCGATCACGGTCGACGGGACGTCGCTGACGGTCGCCGCGCTCGACGACGACGGATTCGCGGTCGCCCTCGTCCCCCATACACTCGGGGCGACGACGCTCGGCGCGCTCCAGCCCGGCGACAGTGTCAACCTCGAGGTCGACGTCATCGCGAAGTACGTCGAGAGGCTTACGCTTACGTCATGAGCTTCGCGACCGTCGACGAGGCGATCGAGGACATCCGCGCCGGCCGCATGCTCGTCGTCGTCGATGCGGCCGACCGCGAGAACGAGGGCGATCTGACGATTGCTGCGCAGTTCGCGACGCCGGAGGCGATCGCGTTCATGGCGAAGGAGGGTCGCGGGCTCATCTGCCTCTGTCTCACCGGCGAGCGCTGCGACGACCTCGGCCTGAAGATGATGACCGACCGGAACGAGACGCCGTACGGCACCGCGTTCACCGTGTCGATCGAGGCGCGCGAAGGAATCTCGACGGGCATCTCTGCGCACGACCGCGCGCGCACGATTCAGGTCGCGATCGATCCGTCGAGGGACGGCGCCGATCTCGTGCAGCCCGGTCACGTGTTCCCGCTGCGCGCACGCGAGGGCGGCGTCCTCCAGCGCACCGGCCAGACGGAAGCGGCGGTCGACCTCGCGCGCCTCGCGGGGCTCATCCCCGCCGGCGTCATCTGCGAGGTGATGAAGGACGACGGCACGATGGCGCGCGTCCCCGATCTCGAGGAGTTCTGCGCGAAGCACGACTTGAAGCTCGTCACCGTCGCCGACCTCATCGAGTACCGGCGGCAGCACGAGAAGCTCGTCGAGCGCGAGGTGACGGTGCGCCTGCCGACCGCGTACGGCGAGTTCGACGCGGTGCTCTTCACCGAGAAGCTCACGGGCAAGCAGCACGTCGCGCTCGTGCACGGCGACGTCGACGGCGCCGAGAACGTCCTCGTCCGCGTGCACTCCGAATGCCTCACCGGCGACGTGTTCCACTCGCAGCGCTGCGACTGCGGCGAGCAGCTCGACGCGGCGATGAAGCTCATCGCGGACGAGCCGCGCGGCGTGCTCCTGTACATGGCGCAGGAGGGCCGCGGCATCGGCCTGCTCAACAAGCTTAAGGCGTACGAGCTGCAGGAGGGCGGGCTCGACACGGTCGACGCGAACCTCGCGCTCGGGTTCGGGGCCGACGAGCGGGAGTGGGGGATCGGGAACCAGATCCTCAGCGAGCTCGGGCTCACCACCATCCGCCTCTTGACGAACAATCCGAAGAAGGTGTCGGGCCTGCAGGCGTTCGGGCTGGAAGTGACCGAGCAGGTGCCGATCGAGGTGCCGCCCCATCCCGAGAACCGGCGGTATCTGGCCGCCAAGCGGGATAAGCTCGGCCACGGCTTGCACCATCAGGGTCTGCGGTTCGAGGAGGACGAGTGAGCGAGCA
>JBOGZQ010000183.1:0-4723 GCA_050697375.1 Gaiellaceae bacterium
GGCGCTGACGCCGGCCGGCCTCTCGTACGTCAATTCGGTGCGGCGGCACCAGCTCGAGTCGCTGCAAGCGGTCGACCGCGCAGTCGGGCGCATCGTCGCCACGCTCGCGCGGCGGCATCTCCTCGACCGCACCGTCATCTTCTACACGAGCGACAACGGCTTTCTCTGGGGCGAGCACCGGCTCGGCGGGAAGCTGTGGCCGTACGAGGAGTCGACGCGCGTGCCGCTCGTCGTGCGCACACCGTGGACGCAGGCGAACGGCACCGTCGACCACGAGCCCGTCCTCAACATCGACTTCGCGGCGACGATCGCGCAGATCACCCGGGTCACGCCGTTGATCACGCAGGACGGCGACAGCTTCGCGCCGCTCCTCCACGGTCGGCGGATCCCGTGGCGCAAGCAGTACCTGGTCGAGTACCTCGGACGGAACGCCCTGGAGCAAGGCGGGCCGCCGCCGTACGTCGCGATCCACACCGCGCGGTACCTCTACGTCCAGTACCGGTACCACCACTGGCAGGAGCTGTACGACCTGCGCAAGGACCCGTGGGAGCTCGACAACGTCGTCGCCGAACCGGCATATCGGAGCGAGCTCCTGTCGCTGCGCCGCCGGCTGCACGCGCTCTACGCCGCGCCGCCGCATCCCGGGCTCTGACTACGCTGGGCGCGTGGCCGCCCCGGTGACGAAGGATGAGGAGCTCGAGCTCGACGTCGAGTCGCTCGCGTACGGCGGCAACGGCGTCGCGCGCGTCGACGGCTACGTCGTCTTCGTCCGCCGCGGCTTGCCCGGTGACCGCGTCCGCGCGCGCGTCACCAAGGTGAAGCGAAGCCATGCGGAGGCGCTCGCGACCGGCGTCGTCCGCGCCGGCCCGCATCGCGTCGCGGCGCCGTGCGCGCACTATCCCGCGTGTGGCGGCTGCCGCTTCCAGGATCTCGCGTACGAGACGCAGCTCGAGCAGAAACACGCGCAGGTGCGCGACGCGCTGCAGCGGCTCGGAGGCATCGCGGAGCCGCCCCTGCGCGACATCGTTCCCTGCGAGCCCGACATCTTCCACTACCGCAACAAGCTCGAGTACTCGTTCGCGCAGACCTCCGACGGCCCGGCGCTCGGCTTCCACCGAGCCGGCCGCTGGGACGAGGTGCTCCAGATCGACAAGTGCTGGCTCACGACCGATCTCGGCAACGACATTCGCGACGCCGTGCGCGACTGGGCGCGCGAGGAGGGGCTCGAGCCGTACTCGCAGGCGGACAACACCGGCTACCTCCGCCACCTCGTCGTCCGCGAAGGTCGGAACACAGGGCAGGCGCTCGTCCAGCTCGTGACCACTCCGGGCGACCGTTTCGAGCCGGGCTACTTCGTCGACGTCGTTCGCCGCTTCCCGCAGGTGAAGTCCGTCCACTGGTCGATCAACGACACGCCCGCCGAGGTCACGCGCCTGCCGACGAAGCTCCTCTGGGGGGACGAGTGGATCGAGGAGGAGCTCGGCGGCCTCCGCTTCCGCGTGCGGCCGAACGCGTTCCTGCAGACGAACACCTCGATGGCGGAGAAGCTGTACGCACTCGCAGCCGACGCGGCCGCGCTCACCGGTGGCGAGACCGTATGGGATCTCTACTGCGGCATCGGCACGATCGGCCTCACGCTCGCGCGCGACGCGCTGACGGTGTGGGGGATCGATGTGTCGGAGGAGTCGGTCGCGTGCGCACTCGAGAACGCGGAGGTGAACGGGATCACGAACGCGGCGTTCTTCGCCGGCAACGTCGGCCACGTCGTCGAGGAGCTCGTCGAGCGGTCGGGCTCACCTGACGTCGTCGTCGTCGATCCGCCGCGCGCCGGGCTCGCGGGCAAGGCACTCAGGCATCTCGGCCGGCTCGGCGCGCCGCGGCTCGTCTACGTGTCGTGCAACCCGACGACGCTCGCCGGGGACGTGAAGGCGCTCCGCGGCGAGTACGGCTACGAGCTGTTGCGGGTCACACCGGTCGACATGTTCCCGCACACGCCGCACGTCGAAGCCGTGGCGTTGCTCGAACAGCGCGGCTAGATCTTCGCGCCCTCGGGGTGATGGTGCCGGCAGACGGGGTGGCCGGTCACCGGATCCTCGTGCCATTCGAGCCTCCAGCACCCCTGGATGTGACAGTTGTGCTTCCGCAGGAAGACGAAGATCCAGGCGGCGAATCCGGTCGCGAGCGTGATGTCGGCCAGCGGTCCGCTGACGAAGTTGTAGCCGCGGTTGTCCGGCCAGTGGATGACCGAGTGGAGGCTTGCGAACAGCACGAGGATGAACGTACTAGGCTCGCCGGATGAAGCTCTTCGCGGACAAGCCCGAGTCGTCGGCCGAGAAGGAGGCGCTCGCGAAGCTCGACGAGGCGACGCGCGAGGTCTCGTGGCAGGAGGAGCAGAAGGTGGCCGAACGCGGCCATCCGGGCGCTCGTCTCGGGTTCCTTCGCTGGCTCATGCCGTACGTGCCGTTTCGCCGCAAGCGCGGCGGGCCGGTCGACGATCCCGATCCGGCCGACTCGCGTAGCCTCCGCGACGTTTTGCACGAAGGCGACGACGAGGGGTAGGCTCCGCTCGTCAACTCGGGAGAGACGGAGGCAGGCATGACCGAATCTGCTCCTCCGGTTGCGGCCCGGATCGATGCGGCAGACATCCAGTCGGACGCGAACCTGCACGTGCAGGTCGGCGCTCCGGTGAAGAAGTTCCACCTGTGGGTGCAGGGGCCGGCGTGGTTCCTGTGCTTCACCATGGTCGCCCTCGGCTTCACCATGGTGTTCAGCGGCTACGACTCCGGCGGCGGCTGGTTCACGGTCGCGATCGGGATCATCTTCGCCGTCATCGCGTCGTTCCGCGCACCGTTCACGTTCGGCGAGTCGGCGGTCAGCTCGACGCCGGGGAAGAAGTAGCCCGGGGTCTGAGCTTCGTCCACAAGAGGTCTGCGTTCGCGAGGAGGAAGCCGAACGAGAGGAACGGCAGCGCCGGCAGGCCGCCGACGTCGGCCGCGTTCGCGATCACGATCGTGATCCCGTACATGAGCGTCGTCGCGATCCACGTCCACCAGACGCGCAGCCCCCAGCGCGCCGCGGCGGCGAGGAACAGCGCGTAGAACAGGACGTCGGGCGGCCCGAGATAGGCCGCGCGCTTCCCCGGCACGAGGAACGCGATCGCGACGTCGAGGTAGACGTGGAAGTGGTGCGTCGTGATCGAGTGCGTCGGCCCGCGCCACACCGAGATCGAGTCGACGAACGGGATGACGATCGCGACGATCACGACCCACGACAGCTGCTCGAAGAGGAAGAGGAACGCCCAGCCCGCGAAGACCGCGGCGAAGAGCTTCGCGAAGTTCTCCGGCAGTCCCCAGCCCGCTTCCGCGAACCCGAGCGCGGCGAGCGTGCACACGCCCGCGAGGATCGTGACCGGCTTCCAGCCGTAGTCGCGCAGCGGCAGCGCGAGCGGGACGAGCAGGAGCGTCCCCGGCATGACGACGAAGCTGACGAGGACGATGTCGGTCCACAGCGACAGCCCCGGCAGGTGCGGCGCGGCGAGGAACCACGCCAGCACCGCCGCCGCAACCGCGGTGAATCTCAGTACGGCGGGAGGGATTCCCACCACTCGCCGAGCGGCTTGAACGCGTTCCAGAAGCGCGTCTTCTCCGCCTGCTCGTCGAGCGACGCGTCGATGTCGGGCGCGTACAGTGCCTCGATCGTCGGCGTGAACGACCGGCGCTCGCCCTCCTTCGCCTCGAGCGGTTGCGCGAGCGGGAAGCCGAGCCCGTTCAGGAACGCGAGCGCCTGCTCGCCCATGACGACGATGACCTTCGGCTGGACGATGTGCAGCTCGCGGAGCAGAAAGGGGCGCGACTCGTCCTCCGTCCCGTCGGCGAACTTCAGGCAGTTCGTCCCGTAGATCGCCATCGGGTCGACATGCAGCCGCTGGAGCGACTTGAGGATTGCGTTGCCGGAGCGCCCGAAGAACGCGACGCCCTCCTGGAGCTCCGACGGGCGCGGCGCGTACTTCAGCAGCATCACGTCCGCGAGCGGATGACCGGAGCCGACGACCGGCGCGCGCGTGCCGCCGCCTGCCTGCGCGACCTCGTCACCGAGCGTGTTGATCTCGGTGATTGCTTTTTGCAGGTACTTCTCGTAGATCTCGTCGGTCGCCACGGTCACTTGAGCCCCGGAAGATGGTTCGTGGTCAGCGCACCCTCTCCTTGGCTTGGGCCACCCACTTGAGCCCTTGGAGGTACGCGAGCGACTTCGGGCGCCGCAGGATCTCCGCGCTTCGGAGCGAGACGAGGAAATCCTCCGGCCCGGTGAAGCGTCGCATGCGCACGGCGCCGGTGCCGATGCCGGGGAGCACGTGCGCGTCCGATCCGGCGCCGCCGGTGAGGTTGTATTTGCGCGCGAAGCGGAGCGCCTCCTCGTTGTACGCCTCGAAGAGGAGACGCGCGTTGTACACCTCGAGCACGTCGATCTCAGCGAGGTGCCGGTGCAGCGTGGCAGGCCCCGGGATGGCGTGCATGCGATCGAACGGGTGCGGCAGGTAGACGAGGCCGCCCTGGGCGCGGATCGCCGCGACGGTTTCGCCGAAGGACATGCCCCGCGGGATCTCCTCGCGCAGGAAGAGCCCGATCACCTCGCCCTCGTCGGCCGTCTTAACCTCCTCGCCCGGAATCACGATCAGCCTGCGCCCGCGAGCACGCTCGACGGCCTCCAGCGCGCCGCCGAAGAC
>JBOGZQ010000184.1:0-3732 GCA_050697375.1 Gaiellaceae bacterium
TCACTCGCGCACGCGAGCTTCGTCGCCTCCGACGGCTACGGTAGGTCCATGGGACGGTCCGCGACCGCCGCGCTCTACGTCGTTGCGATGGCAGCTGTCGTCGTCGGAGTGGACGTCCTGTTCTTCCGAGGCCACGTCTGGGAGCGGCTGGCGGCCAACGTCGGCATCGTCCTGGTCTTCGTGGCGTTCTACTTCAGGTTCTTGCGTCACCCATAGGCGAGCTAAGACGGCCCCCAAAACGACCGCGAGGCGCCACAAAGAGGGCACCTCGCAGTCGGCCGTCAGTTGGACTCGCCTCCGCAGGGGACGAGTCTCCGCGATTGTGTCAGATCAGAGAACGGGAAGGTACTTCTTCATCTCCCAGTCGGTGAGCTGGACGCGGTACTCGTCCCATTCCTTGCGCTTGATCTCGATGTAGCGATCGAAGATATGCGGGCCGAGCGCCTTCCGGGCGAGCTCGGAGCGGGAGAGCTCGTCGATCGCCTCGCCCAGGGTCTCGGGCAGCGAGACGATCCCGCGCTCGCGGCGCTGCTCCGCCGTCAGGTGGTAGAGGTTCGTCTCCATCGGGTCGGGGAGCTCGTAGCCCTTCTCGATCCCCTCGAGGCCGGCGTGCAGCAGGCATGCGAACGTCAGGTACGGATTGCACGCCGGGTCCGGGCAGCGCAGCTCGGCGCGGGTCGCCTGCTCCGAGCCGGGCTTGTAGAGCGGGATGCGGATCAACGCCGAGCGGTTCCGCTGCGACCAGGCGACGTAGACCGGCGCCTCGTAGCCGGGCACGAGTCGCTTGTACGAGTTCACCCACTGCGCGAACACCGCGGCGATCTCGCGCGCGTGGCGCAGCTGGCCGGCGATGAACTGCTTCCCGACATCGGAGAGGTGCCACTTGTCGTCCGCGTCGAAGAACTGGTTGCGGCCGTCGGTGAAGAGCGACTGGTGGGTGTGCATGCCCGAGCCGTTCTCGCCGAAGAGCGGCTTCGGCATGAACGTGGCGTGGTAGCCGTGCTGCTTCGCCACCTCCTTCACCACGAGCCTGTACGTGAGCATGTAGTCGGCCATGTCGAGCGCATCCGCAAAGCGGATGTCGATCTCGTGCTGCGACGGCCCGACCTCGTGGTGGTGGTACTCCACCGGGATGCCCATCGCTTCGAGCGCGCGGATCGTGTCGCGGCGGACGCTCGTCGCGGCGTCCAGGGTCGTCTGCGCGAAGTAGCCGCCCTCGTCGAGCGTCTCCGTCCCCTTCTCGTCCTTGAAGAGGAAGTACTCGGCCTCCGGCCCGACGTTGAACGTGTCGAAGCCCATCGACTGCATCCGCTCGAGCGCGAGGCGGAGGACGTTGCGCGGATCGCCGTCGTACCGCTTCCCGTCGGGCGTGACGACGTCGCAGATCATTCGGCCGGCGCGGCCGTCGGGCAGGACGCGGAACGTCTCCGGGTCGGGGATCGCGACCATGTCCGACTCCTCGATCGCGTTGAAGCCGGTGATCGACGAGCCGTCGAATCCCATCCCGTCGTCGAGCGCACCTTCGACCTCGCCGACGGTGATCGAGAAGCTCTTCAGATGCCCCTCGAGATCGGTGAACCAGAGGAGCATGTCCTCGACACCGGTCTCCTTGATCTGCTTGAGGACGTGCTTCCGCGCTTCCGGGTCGGACGTCGCCCGGTTCCTGCTCTCGACCTGCTGCGCCATCGGATCTCCTCCTCGCTCGACGAGGACGGAGCCTATCGCCAGGCCGTCTCCTGCACGAGCGCACGCTCCTTCAGCGGCTCCCACCAGGCGCGCCGGCCCGCGTACCACTCGACGGTTTCGCGCATTCCGTCCGCGAACTCGATGTCCGGTTTCCAGCCGAGCTCCCGACGGAGCTTCGACGAGTCGAGGAGATACCGGCGGTCGTGACCCGGCCGGTCGGGGACGATCGTCTTCAGCGACTGCGGCTTCCCCGTGAGCTCGAGCACGGTGTCGGCGATCTCCTCGATCGACCTCTCGACGCCGCTGCCGACGTTGTACGTCTCACCAACACCGCCTCGGTCGAGCACGAGCTCGATCGCGCGGCAGTGGTCGCGAACGTGCAGCCACTCGCGCTTGTTCTGCGTCGACGAGTAGAGCGGCAGCTCGACGTCGTCGAGCGCGTTCGTGACGAAGACCGGGATGACCTTCTCCGGAAACTGGAACGGCCCGTAGTTGTTCGAGCAGTTCGTAATCGTCACCGGCAGGCCGAACGTCTCGTGGTACGCGCGCACGGCGTGGTCGGCGCCTGCCTTCGACGCGTTGTACGGCGTGCGCGGACGGTAGGGCGACTCCTCGGTGAAGACTTCGTCGCTGTCGAGCGGCAAGTCGCCGTACACCTCGCACGTCGACACGTGGTGGAAGCGCGCGACCTCGGCCCGCCGCGACGCCTCGAGCAGCGCCTGCGTGCCGAGGACATTCGTGCGGAAGAACCGCCCGGGGTCGACGACCGCGAGGCTGTTGTGCGACTCGGCGGCGAAGTTGACGACGACGTCGCCGGGCTCGAGCACCCGCTCGCACAGATCGAGGTCGGCGATGTCCCCCTCGACGAAGGCGATCCGATCCTCGACGTCGGCGAGCGACCGCCGCTCGCCTGCATACGTGAGCAGGTCGAGGACGACGACCTGGTCGCCCGGGTGCCGGTCGAGCCAGTAGTGGACGAAGTTCGAGCCGATGAAGCCCGCTCCGCCGGTGACGAGGAGTCGCATGGCGGCATGACTTTAGCCCGGAGCGCCGAAATCCGATTTGAAAGTCAGCTAGCTTCGCCATGCCCGAAATGTCCGTTCGCGCCCTCATCCTCGCCCTTTGCGTCCCGCTCGCCCTCGCGGGAACGGCCGTCGCGGCCCCGCGCGACCTGCCGCCGGTCTGCGGCAAGGGCTGCGTCGTCGCGAAGGCCGGCACCGGGTCCCTCTTCCTCTTCAGCGGGCACGGCTTCGGGCACGGCATAGGCATGAGCCAGTACGGCGCCCAGGGCTACGCGCTGCAAGGGGCGACGTACCAGCAGATCCTCCAGCACTACTACCCGGGCACGACGCTCGGCCAGACGAACGCGACTCTCATCCGCGTCCTGCTGGCCGACGGGAGGCGGTCGCTGAAGATCGCGTGCTCGATGCCGTTCAGCGTCACGGACGGCAACGGCGTCACGCACCAGCTCGCAGCCGGCGCGGTGACGCTCGGGCCGAAGCTACTGGTGAACGGACAGGCGCTGCCGGCACCACTCACGTTCAACGCCGGCGCCGGCGGCTGGATGACGCTCACGCGCCCGTACCGCGGACAGATCCAGGTCGACGTCGTCGACGGGAAGCTGCGCGCGATCAACGTCGTCGGGCTCGAGAGCTACCTCTTCGGCGTCGTCCCGGCGGAGATGCCGTCGACGTGGACGACTCCCGCGCTCGAGGCGCAGGCGATCGCGTCACGGTCGTACGCGCTCGCAACCCGACAGGTGGCGGCGCCCTTCGACATCTATGCCGACACGCGCAGCCAGGAGTACCTCGGCGTGTCACACGAGACCACGGCGACGACGGCGGCGGTCGACGCGACGACGGGCCAGGTCGTCATGTACGGGGGCAAGGTCGCGTCCACCTACTTCTTCTCCAGCTCGGGAGGCGAGACGGATTCGATCGCGAGCGCCTGGGGTGTGGCGCCGGTTCCGTATCTCGTCGCGGTGCCGGACCCCTGGGACACCATCTCGCCGTATCACGACTGGGGACCGATCGCCATCAGCGCCAA
>JBOGZQ010000185.1:0-16799 GCA_050697375.1 Gaiellaceae bacterium
CCGTAACGCGGCCCGGTCTCCCCGCGACCGAGGCGCCGACGATGGTGAAGGCCTGATGGCTTCGTTGTTGCAGGTCGACGGCGTCTCGATGAGCTTCGGCGGCGTCCATGCCCTCTCCGGCGTGTCCGTCACGCTCCAGCAGGGCGAGATCCTCGGGCTGATCGGTCCCAACGGCGCCGGCAAGACGACGCTGTTCAACTGCATCACCGGTCTCGTGCCCGGCTACCGCGGCATCATCGCCTACGACGGCGGCGACCTCAGGCACCTCAAGCCGCACCAGCGGGCGCGCCTCCGGATCGCGCGCACCTTCCAGAGCCTCGAGCTGTTCGACGAGCTCAGCGTGCTCGACAACCTCCTGGTCCCCCTCGATGCCTTCTCGCAGCGCGGCGTCTTCGGCGATCTGCTGCGGCTGCCGACGACAGCGTTCGACGAGCGCAAGGCGCAGGAGAAGGCGCGGGCGATCCTGCACTTCCTCGGCCTCGGCAGCTTCGCCGATTCGCCCGCCGGCGATCTGCCCGTCGGTCTCCAGCGGCGTCTCGAGATCGGACGCGCGCTGTGCCTCGAGCCCCGCCTGCTGCTTCTCGACGAGCCGGCAGCCGGTCTCGACGCGCGGGAAACGGTCGAGCTCGCTCGGCTGCTCGCGTCGGTGCGGGCCCGCTTCGACGTCACCATGCTCGTCGTCGACCACGACATGGCACTGATCATGCGCGTCTGCAACCGCATCTACGTGCTCGACTACGGGAAGATCATCGCGGAGGGTCCCCCCGAGCAGATTCGCGACGACCCCCAGGTCGTGCAGGCGTATCTCGGCCAGGCGGCTGCGGCATGAGCGCGACGTTGCTCGAGGCTCGCGGCCTCCGCACCGGCTACGGACGCCTCCCCGTCGTTTTCAACGTCGACCTCGAAGTGAAGGAAGGCGAGATCGTCGCACTGCTCGGCGCGAACGGGGCCGGCAAGACGACAACGCTGCGCGCGCTGTCCGGGATGTTGCCGCTGATGTCGGGCGACGTCTCTCTCGACGGCAGGTCACTGAAGGGCGCTCGGCCCGACGCGATCGCGCGCGGCGGCATCGTCCACATCCCGCAGGGGCGGGGGATCTTCCCCACCCTCAGGGTGGACGAGACGCTGCGCCTCGCCGGCGCGATGACCGGGCTGCGCCGCGCCGAGGCCGAGTCGCGGATCGCCGACGTGTACACGGTCTTCGAGCGCCTGTACGAACGCCGCATGCAGCTCGCGGGGACGTTGTCCGGCGGAGAGCAGCAGATGCTCGCCATCGCCCGCGGCCTGATCATGAAGCCCCGTCTGCTGCTCATCGACGAGATGTCGCAAGGACTGGCGCCGACGATCGTCCAGGGCTTGTTCGGCATCGTCCGGTCGCTCCCCGAACAGGGCGTGTCCGTCTTGATTGTGGAGCAGTTCGTCACCCACGCGCTCGCCGTCGCATCGCGGGCGTACGTGCTCGAGAAGGGCGAGGTGGCCTTCAGCGGCAAGGCCGGGGAACTGGCGAAGGACGAGGCGTTCGTCAAGGGAAGCTACCTCGGCGACAGCGGGATCGACGCGCCCGACTTGGACGACGTGCGGGAGATTCGCTTCGACGACTCTGCCGACACCGCCGAGCTACCCCTGCACGCGGACGGTCTGCTGCAGACGATCGAGGACCGGGCGGCGCAGCAAGGCCGCAATGCGACCGAAGTCCTGCTCGACCTGCTCCGAGAGGCGATCGAGAGCCCGGCGGCACAAGCGAACGGCAAGGGAGGTCCGTCGTGAGAAAAACGACTCCTCGGCGCAACGCTGTGGCAGGCGTCGTGCTGGCATTCGTGACGTTCTCGATCGGGCTGATGCTCGCCGTGCTCGTCGCCGGCTCGGCGTCGGCGAAGACGTCGCCGAAGAAGACGACAGCGACAAGCCCGGCGGGGTCGTTGACGACGCCTACGCTGGCCCCGGCCGACAAGTTCTCCGTCATCAACGGCACGGTGAACGCCGCGAGCGATCACGAGATCGTCGGAAGCTCGGCGTTCCCCAACTACACGACGGGCGCCGTCGACAACTACTACTCGATGGCCCACTCGCACGTGGACAACTCGCCGTTCGCCGAGGGAACGGCGAGCCCCTTCGACACCGGTCCCGTCGGACAGACCGCAGCGGCCGGCAACTTCCAGCAGCCCCAGTACGCCGACGCCCGCTGGCCCGGCGGCCCCGACAAGGCGGCATACGGCAGCCAGGGCGGGCCGGACGCGACTGCCGGCGCGGACAACGACCGGGCGAAAGCCGACGCCTCGGAGGCCTCGAACGCCATGAGCGGGCCGGGGCTCAACGGGACGAAGACCCTCGCCGTGCCCAAGGGGTTCGACGACCGGCTCCAGCAGGCGCTTGCGGTATGGAACGCGAAGTGGCACGGCTGCTCCGTCCCGAAGAGTCAGCTGCCCGCCGTCCCGACCCCCAAGGTTCCGGTTCCGAAGGTCGTTCCCACGACTCCGACTGTGACGGTCAAGACCCCGATCGGCACGGTCACGACGCCCCACGTCGGCGGCGTGAGCTCCACGCCGTCGACGCCCGCCTTGCCGTCGGCCGGCGCGATGGGCCCGCAGCGATCGCTGGCATCCGTACCGACGCTCTCCTGCTCGCCGCCATCCGCACCGACGTCCGGAGGCACCGAGTCGGCGCTCTCGTCGTCGACCCTGGCCACGCTCGTGTACAAGACCGGCAAGTCCACGCCCGACACCTCTGAGAACAACACGTGCGAGACCGACACGGTCGGCGCGACCGGCACGACCACGACGACGACCACCACGACCGGCACGACCACGAAGACCGGTACGTGCGAGTTGGTGACGAGCGGCGAGTCGAGCGTGGGACGCGTGACCATCGGCGGCGGCCAGATCGTGATCGACGGCATCCACGTCACGGCGTCGATCACAAACGACGGCACCAGTCCGAGCTACAAGGCCGCGATTTCCGTCGCCTCTGCGTCGATCGGCGGCATACCGGTCACGATCGACGAGAACGGCGTGCACCTCGCCGGCCAGGGTCAAGGGCTGCCCTACAAGCAGGCGAGCGATTCCCTCAACGGTGCGTTGAACAAGGCGGGGATCCAGATCTTTCTCGTCGCGCCCGAAGTCACGAACTGCAGTCAAACGGGCTCGGGAACGGGCACCGGCACGACCGCGACCACCACGACGACGACGACCACGACCACAAGCGGTCAGTCGGGCACGACGAGCTCGTGCGGTCAATCTGGACCCGGAGCCACGTGCGACCAGAGCGGCACGGGCAGCGGCGGAACCCCCGGGGTCCCCGCGCCCGCGCCCACGACCACGACCACGCAGTCGAGCACCACGACGACTTCGAGCCCGTGCGATCAGAACGGCACGACCGGCACGTGCGATCAGGGGACGGGCACCGGCGGCACCACCACCACCACCACGAGCGGGAGCCCGGGCATCGGCAGCACGACGACGACGACCAATCAGTCGAGCACCACCACAACGCCGAGCTCGTGCGATCAGTCGGGGATGAGCGCCCCGACGAGCTCGTGCAGCACGTCGGGCACGTCGACCGGAGCGACGACGGCCTCCAACGATCAGTCGGCCGCCGCGCCCCCGATGTCGGGCTCGACCTTCCAGTTCGGCCCAGGCCCGGGCACGGGCAACTCGGGCGAAGAGACCGTCACGGCCACCGGAGTGCACATCGTGTTCACGCAGCCGGTGAGCCCGTCGGGTGTTCCCGCCCAGTACGTGGAGCACATCGTCGGCGAGGTGTTCGTGGACTCCCTCGCGACTCCGGCCACGCCGCTCCCGAATGTCCCCTTCTCCAGCTCGTCGCTGTCCTCGTCCTCCTCCTCGTCCTCCTGCCTCGGCGCAGGCACGTCGCGCTCGAAGGCGTCGGGGAGCGGCTTGACGGCCGGCGGCAGCTCGTCCATCGCAGGATCGACGCCGTCCGGCTCCGGCTCCCTCTCCGCGTCCGGCGCGATCTCGCAGCCGAACGCGAGCTCGACCGGGAATACCCTGCCGGCGCGGTTCGCGTCGGCGTTGCGGAAGCCGCTGTGGTTGCTGCTCGCGTACGTGGTCTGGCAGGTGCTCGTGATCGGCACCGGCTGGAGCTTGTGGCACTGGCGGAGAGGAGGAGCGACGTGAGCAGCGTCGGCAGGGTGGCCGGTCGTTTGCTCCCGCAGCCGCGGGCACGGGCACGCACCGACGGCTACGCCTTCTGCCCCGAAGACGGTTTCTGGTTCCGCCCCGCCTACACGGAGGGCAAGTGCCCGCTCTGCGGCGAGGTTGCTCCCGATGGAACACCTGCGTCGCGGATGGCGCGGATGGAGCGTTCCTGGCTCGGGACGGCAGGACTCGCGCTCGAGTCGCTCGGCATGTTGGCCCTGGTGCTGTTCATGTACTTCAAGGGGTAAGACGCTGTGACGGGCGCGTTGCGCCGACGAAGCCGAGCGCAGCGCTGAGCTTCGCCAGCGGCGCGAGCTTCACGACGTCGCCGGTGTGCGGTGCCTCGATGAGCTGGCCCTCGCCGACGTAGATGCCGACGTGGCCCGGCCCGTCGGCATGCGGCTCGAAGAACACGAGGTCGCCGGCTTCGAGCTCGCTCGGATCGATGTGCGGCGTCGTCACGAACTGCGTCGCGGCATAGTGCGCAAGCCTCAACCCGAGCTGCGCGTAGACAAACTTGACGAAGCCGGAGCAGTCGAACCCGGACTGGGGATTGCTCCCGCCCCAGAGATAGCGGACGCCGAGGTAGTGCTCGGCCACGGCCACGGCGTCCCAACCGACGCCGTCGGTGGTGGCGGTGTTCAGCGGGGCGGGAAGCCGGATCGGCTCCAGCGCGGCCCGAAGCCGCCCGATCGCGGCGGTCACGCCGGCAGCGCGCGCGGCCTCCGAGGCAGCCGCGCTCTGCAATCTGCCGACAGCGTCGTCGTACGCGAAAGGATCGGTCGCAGCGGTCAGCTTCGATCGCGCCGCCCGGAGCAGCGTCGCGAACCCGCGCTGCCTCTGTTGTGCCTGCGCGAGCGCGCGCCGGTCGGCGTCGATCTGCCGCGCGATCGTCGCATCGAGCGCCGGCTTCAGGACGACGAAGCCGGGTGTCCCAGCCTGTGCGGAACCGGCGGATGCGGACAGAACCGCGAGTATCGACAGCATGACGAGGAACCCGCGCATGCTGTTCCATCGGCAGAGAAAACGGGCGCCTTGACCCGCTGGCTCGGCTAGGAGGCGGTCACCGACCGCAGCTCCTCGAGCGACTCATCCATCAGTCGCCTGAAGGCGGCCGAGTCATCCTGTGCGACCCAGCGGGCGAAGGCCACGTGGAACACGGTCACGCCGGCCTGGGCGGCAAGGATCGCCGCGTTCGCCGGTACGCCCCGCTCTGCCAGTGTCGCCTTGATCGCGCCGGCGAGGTTCTGAAGCTTGATCAGCTCGCGCTCCTGGAGTTCTGGGTTTGCCTCGATGATCCCGGCGCGCGTTCGGGCGAAGGCGTGACGCTCGGTGAACATCTCCGCAACCGGATCGAGCCCGGCGAGGACGGCCGCAAGCGGGGTCGCGTCCACCGGCGCGGCGGCGACCGCCTCGAGCCAGCGGCGCTCGAGTTCCTGGCTCCCGCCGAACAGCACCTCGCGCTTGTCCGAGAAGTAGCGGAAGAAGGTCCGCTTGGTCAGTCCGGCCCGCTCGGCGATCTGGGCGATCGTCGTGTCGTCGTATCCCTGCTCCTCGAACAGAGAGAGGGCGGCGGTCGCCAGGCGGCCGGCTGCATCTGGCTTCCAGCGCGACATGAGGGTCTCAGCGTAATCGATGACACCGGGTGCTATGGTGATGGCACCAGGTGACATAGGATCACCTCACACCGATTTTGGAGGTTCGTTCCATGCGCATTTTCGTTACCGGCGCGTCAGGCCACATCGCCTCCGCCGTGATCCCCGAACTTCTCGGCAACGGCCACGAGGTCGTCGGTCTGGCCCGTTCCGATGTGGCCGCCGAGGCCGTCGCCGCGCTCGGCGCCGACGTCCGTCGCGGCGACCTCGACGATCTCGACGGTCTCAGGCAGGCCGCCGCGGAAGCCGACGGGGTCATCCACCTCGCCTTCAAGCACGAGGCGCTGCGGACGGGCGATTTCATGAGCGCAGTCGGCTCGGACCTGGCTGCCATCCGGGCCATGGGCGAAACGCTGGTCGGCAGCGACAAGCCCTTCGTCACGACCGGCGGCACCCTGATGCTCGCGATGGCCGGGATCACCGGCCGCCCAGGCACCGAGGACGACCACTCAGGGGGCGGTCCCCGGGTCGACGCGGCGAACTACACGATCGGTCTGGCCCAGCAGGGCGTGCGGTCCTCCGTCGTTCGGCTCGCGCCGATGGTCCACAGCGATCTCGATCATCACGGCTTCACGCACGCGCTGATCGGCTTCGCCCGCGACAACGGGGTGGCGGCCTACACGGGCGACGGGACGAACCGCTGGCCGGCGGCCAACACATACGACATCGGAGCTCTCTACCGCCTGGCGTTGGAGAAGGCTTCTGCCGGTTCGACGCTGCACGGCGTCGGTGACACCGGCATCCGGCGCAGGGTGATCGCCGAGACGATCGCCGGCAAACTCGGCATCGAGGCGAAGAGCATCACCGACGAGGAAGCGCCGCAGTACCTCGGCTTCCTCGCCGCCTTCGCCGGCCTCGACAACCCGACCTCGAACGACAAGACCCGCCGGCTCCTCGGCTGGGAACCCACCCATCCCGGCTGGATCGAGGACGTGGAGACGGGCCACTACTTCGCGGGCTGATCAGCCGACGAGCGACTCGATCTGTTTAGCGAGCTTGTTCTCGATCTCGAGATTCCAGGCCGTCTCGGCTATGTCGACCACGAGGAACAGCTCGGAGAGCAGCAGCGTCTCGACTGCGGCCACGCCGAGATGCTCGAGCCACTTGCCGATCCCGATCCGGACGGTGAAGTCGGCCGGATCGCCGGAGATGAGAATCGAGAGCGCGCGGTCGGCGTCGATCACCTTGTCGAGGAAGCCGCCCTTCTTTGCCTGGATCGCCCTTCCCTCAGCGCTCGCAGGCGAGCTCTGAACCGTGAATCGCTCACCCTGCAGATAGTTCGCGATCTGCCCTTGCAGCGCGTCGAGATCGGTGTTCTTCCCCTGAAACCGCTGAACCTTCTCGCCGATCATCGTTCCTCCTTGGGCCCGCCAAGTTGGCGCGTAAGAGACTACAGAGCGCCGCAACCAGCCCTCCCCGTACCAGGCCGTCCCGCCCATGATCAGTGGTTGTGCAGCGGGAACCCGCACGCATTCGCCGCTCGCACGAACGCCGGCGACTGGGTGTCGAATGTGCTCGGGAACGCGAAGATCGCGCCTTCGATGTCGGAGATCAGGCCACCGCCGGCCGGCAGGGGCGGGACCGTGGTCGTCGGGTCGGGGAAGGCGGAGATTCCGTGGCGCCGCATGCACTCCGCGGCCTTGATCATCTGGGCGAGCCACTGATCCGTCGGATGCGTCCTCGTTCCGGGTGCGGGAGGCCCGCCGCCGGGCAGGAGCTTCATGCACTTCGCCTGCGCCGCCTTGAACGCAGGGGACGAGGGATCGATCCCGGCGCCGGTCTGGAATTCGAAGCCGCCGCCGGGGCTCGGGTCGGGGAAGGCGGGAACGCCGTTGGCGCGCATGCACTTCGAGTAGGCGAGCAGGAAGTCCCCGCCGCCCTTCCCGTTGGTAGCGCCGGTCGAGCGATGCGACGTCGTCGTCCCCACGCTTGCGACCACCGGCGACTTCACGCCGCCGCCGCACCCTGCGGCCAGCAGCGCAAGTGCTACGAGCGCAACGAGCCCGACCCTCATACCGTTCGAAGCGCCTCCGTCGGCGACATGCGCGCCGCTCTGATCGCCGGGAGCAGGCCGGCGAGCGCGCCGATGACGAGCGCAGCGGCGAGGCCGCCTGCCCACGCAGTCGTCGGCACGACGACGGTCCAGTGCTTCGTCGCCGCGTAGACCGCCGTCGACATGGCACCGCCGGCGACGCCTGCTGCGCCGCCGAGCAGCGCGAGCAGGATCGCCTCCGACAGGAACTGCGTGCGGATGAGGCCCTTCGTCGCGCCGAGCGATCTGCGGAGACCGATCTCCGACCGCCGCTCGAGCACGCCGATGAGCATGATGTTCCCGACGCCGACCGCGCCGACGAGCAGGGAGACGGCGCCGAGGCCGAGAAACAAGCTGTTGAGCGCGCTCTGCGTTTCCGCCCGCGCGGTGAGCACGTCGGACGGCTGGCTCACCTGCACCTCGTTGGGCGACTCCGGGTTCGCGGTCGACGCGAGCACCTGCTGCACCGACGCGGTCTGCGACGTCACCGTGCGGACGTAGATCGTTGTCGGATGCCCGTCGAAGTCGAGATACCGCTGCGCGGCCGCGAACCCGACGAGCACGGAAGAGTCGATCTCCGGCGCGAGCGGAGCGGACGCGAGTATCCCGGACAAGTAGAACCACTGACCGCCGAGCCAGACACGCTCACCGGGATACAGGCGGTCGATCCCGAGACGCTGCGCGGCCGCGAAGCCGAGCACGGCAACCGGCTCGCGCGCCGTCGCAGCGTTGAGGTAGCTGCCCTGCGCGATCTTCGCGCCGACGGCTTGGGGAAGGCCGAGGCTCGCGGCCTGCACGGCGAGCGCGTTCGTGTTCACCGAGGGGATGAGCGGGCTGCGGTAGACGTTCGCCTGCGTCGAGCCCGTGTCCTGGACCTGGAGCACCGGCCCGATGCGCGCGATCATCCCCGGCGCCGCCAGCGGCAGCTCTGCGGTCTGGCCGAAGAGGGTCTGGCCGTTCGTCACCGTGAGCAGGTTCGTCCCGAGCTTGTCGATCTCCGCGAGAAGGCCCGCCTGCGAGGACGCCGAGAGGCCGAGGACGGCGACGATGGCAGCGACGCCGATGGCGATTCCGAGTGCCGAGAGCGCAGCGCGGACGCGCCGCGTGCGCAGGCCGACGCTCGCGACGCGCCAGAGATCCGAGAGATAGAAATGCGGCTGCTCGATCACCGGGGCAGGTTGCTGAGCGCGAACGCGGCGCGCTTCCCTTTCACCGTCGCGGTCACGACGTAGCCCCCGACGGTCCCGTTCGCGGTGAAAGGCTTCGCGACCGCGATGCCCTTCGCACTCGTCTTCGCACGTGCGCGCCGCGACGCCTTTCCGAAGTGCCCGCCCGCTCCGTGCTTCGGCGCCGTGAAGACGACGGTTGCGTGCGGCACCGGGTTGCCGTCCTTGTCCGTGACGGTGACCGCCAGCGGGACCGGGAAGCGCGCGCCGATCGTCGTCATCGCGCCCGACGCCGCACCGGGCGCGACCGCGTACGGCGCGCCGGCGCGATTCGTGAGCGTAAAGCGGGCCGAAAGGATGGCTCCGGCCGCAGTCGCCGTCGCCGTGAAGACGCCGGACGTCTTGTCCGCGAGGAGCGGCGGCGATGTTGCGACGCCGTTCACGTCGGTGACGACGATCGCCTGCGGATTGCCGCCGACGAAGGCCGCCGCCGCTCCGTCCGCTGCAGCCGGCAGCGCGAACGTCACCGCCACGCCCTCGACCGGCTGCCCGGTCCCATCCGCGACGCGCACGGCGAGCCGGTCCTTGTACTGCGTGCCGACAGTCGCAACGGGATCGCGTGCGGAAACGACGGCAACGGTCGCCGATGCGGCGTGATTGTCCAGCGAGAACGACGCGACCGACGTGACGCCGTCGGTCGACGCGACGACGGTGAACTTGCCCGGCGACGCGTTGGCAAGAAGCGGCGGCGCGGTCGCGACGCCGTTCGAGTCCGTCAACGCCTGCGGCTGCCCGCCGAGGAACGCGGCGCCGGCGCCGGTCTGCCCCGGCACGACAGCGAAGCTCACGGTCGCACCCTGCACCGGATTGCCGTTCGCGTCGGTGACGCGCGCCTGGAGCGGCTGCGCGTATTGCGCATTCACCGCGGCCGCCTGGTCGGATGCCCCTTGCGGGACAATCGCAGCGGGAAGGCCGTTCGCAGTGTTGCTCAACGAGATGCCGACGCTGCCGTAGTGGGAGCTCGCGTCGACCGAGTAGTTGCCGACGGTGAAGTTGGCCGTGAACTGCGGTGCGGGAGCGACTCCCTGCGAATCGGTGCCGACATAGGCGGTGCGCGTCCCGCTCGACGAGAAGATCCCGCTCGCTCCACTCCCGGGTGCGTCGAACTGGACGCTCACGCCGGCGAGATTGCCGGTGACCGGACAGCCGTTCGTGTTCGCGAGAGCGACCTGGAAACTCTCCCCGAACGGCTTGCCGAGCTGCGCCTGCTGGCCGCTGCCTCCCGCGAGCACGAGCTCGTTCGGGGGGTTGCTCGCCGGGCAGGCGCTGCCGACAGCGCCCGCGGAGCCGGCGGTCGCAGCGAGCACGGCGAGCAGCGCGAACGCCGCACCGAGGAACTTCACGAAGACTCCCTTCGATCGTCGGAGACGACGCGGCCGTCGCGAAGCACGATCCGCCGGGGGAAGTGCTCGGCGATCTCATGCTCGTGCGTGATCACGACGATGGTCGCGCCCTCCGCGTTGAGCTCGTCGATCAGCGCCATGATCGCCTGGCCGGTCGCGGAGTCGAGATTGCCCGTCGGCTCGTCCGCGAGCACGATCGCGGGCCGGCCGACGAGTGCGCGCGCGATGGCGACGCGCTGGCGCTCACCGCCGGAGAGCTGTGTCGGGCGCGCGTCGAGACGATTGCCGAGGCCGACGCGCGTGAGCGCCTCCGCGGCGCGCTCCCGCCGTTCGCCGACAGGCACTCCCGCGTACAGCAGGCCGTCGGCGACGTTCTCGAGGATCGTCGAGTGCTCGGCGAGGAAGAACTGCTGGAAGACGAATCCGACTCGCGTGGCGCGAACGGCCGCGAGCTCGCGATCGGTCATCTCCGCAACGTCGAGCCCGGTGACGAACACGCGTCCCGACGTCGGCCGCTCCAGCGTGCCCATCAGGTGAAGCAGCGTCGACTTGCCGGAGCCGGACGGCCCGACGATCGCGACGAGCTCGCCGCCGGCGATGCGGAAGCTCACGCCCTGGAGCGCGGCTACCGGCGTTCCGACGCCGTACGTCTTCGTCACCGAGTCGAGCTGAAGGACGGCGCTCATTCCGACGGCACCACCACGCGCTGACCCGGATGAACGGCACCCGTCACCTGCACCAGCCCGTCGGCGTCGTCGAAGAGCCCGACGCTGACGCCGACGAGGGTGTGCACGCCGGCGGTCACGACCTCGACCGCATAGCCGCCTCCCGAGAGCGCGAGCAGCGCGTTCACCGGCACGACGAGCGCGTTCTTCACCGTCGCGGTGGTGATGGAGACGTCCACCGGCGCCTGGTCGAGCCGGCCGGTCGCAGCCGGGTGGTCGGGAGTGACGTCGACCTCGATGGTCGGCGGCCCTCCGCCGTTGCCGTTCTGGTCGGAGGGCGCCGTCGCGACGGTTCCGACGTACGAGACGCGGCCCGGCGTCGTGGAGTTGTCGGGCAGCGTGATGATGACGGCATCTCCGACCTTCACGCTCGACTGCTGCGACGCGTCGAGCTGGATGACGACGACGCGGCGCATGGACGTGATCCCGAGCACGGGCCCCGCCTGCACGGGCGCGCCGCTCGTCGGCGTCACGCTCGTGACGCGAACGGCGCCGGGCTCGAAGACGGCCGAGCCGAGCAGCAGCGAGCCGGTCGCGGGCAAGCCGTGCGCGGACTGGAACCGTGCGATCGCCGACTCGGTGGCGTAGGTGAATGCGTCACCGCCGAGCGCGCCGTAGCCGAGTGCGCGGAGGTTCGCGTTGAGCTCGGCGACGTCGCGTCCCGGGCTCGTGCCCGAGGCGAACGCGCGCCACTGCGGAACGCCGCCGTACAAGAGGATGACCGGCGCCCCGCCGACTGCGTAGAGAGCGCCGCCGCGCCGGACGACGCGGCCGATGGGCGGCAGCATCGTGTACGACGACGTCGGCCCGACGACCGACGCCGACGACTGCGCCTGCGTGAGCGCGGTCCCTGCGGCCGCCGCCGCCCGCTCGTCGGCCTGCACCTTCGACGTATTGCTCGTGACGTTCTGCCTGTCGGTCGCGACGGCCTGCGAGTCGGCTGCGCACGGAGGCGCGCCGGTCCCGTTCGCACCGCCGCCGCCGCTCTCGGCGGCGTTACCGCCCGCGCAGTCGACGGCGAGCTTCCGCGTGTCCCCGTCGAGCGCGGCGCGTGCCTGGTCGAGCGCCTTCGTGTCGTCGGCGAGCGTGGCATTGGCCGACTCCGCAGCGTCCTGTGCCTGCTGCACGTTCTCGGGCGCGGTGCCCGCCGCGATCGCGACCGTGGAAGTGTCCGCGTACCCAAGCGTCGCGCTCACCTGCGTCTGTTCGGACAGATCCTGCCGCCGCACGGTGGAGAGCGCGGTCGGCGAGCCGTTGTCGAGCGACGCCGCCGGCGCTCCTCCGCCGAACGGGTCGACGACGACGAGGACGATCGCAGCGACGACCACGACCGCGACGGCGCCGCCGGCGAGGAGCCGTTGCCGGCTCACTTCCCGCCACCCGGGCTCGCCGGGAGCGCGACCTTTCCGGGCGCGTAAGCGAGACACGCGCGCTGCGCCTTCTCGAAGAGCGGTGAGCTCGGATCGAGATCGCTTCCCGGGCCGCCCCTGAGGCTCATCGAGACGCCGCCGTTGCGGAACGTCGGATCGGGGAAGTCCTTGAGGCCGTTGCTGCGCATGCAGGCGGAGAACTTCAGCGCCGCCTGCTGCGCCTTTGCGATCTGCTGCGGGCTCGGCTGCCCGCCGTTCGGCAGCACCTTCCTGCACGTCTGCTGGGCCGAGCGGAACTTCGGCGAGCTCGGGTCGATGCCGGAGCTCCCGTTGATCGTCACCACACCGGTCGCGCTCGGGTCGGGGAAGTTCGGCACGCCGTTCTTGCGCATGCACGCGGCGAACTTCGCGCCGTCCTGCATCTTCATTATCAGGTTGCCTCCGCCGCTGCCCGACGCGGCCCCGATCGAGGGCGCCGCGCTCTGCGTCGCGCCGTTGGTCGTCGTCGTGCCGGACGAGCCGAGGCTCGCGACCGACGGCGACTTGCCGCCGCCGCCGCAGCCGCCGGCGACGAGTCCGAGGCTCAGGATGAAGAGCAGGGCGAGAGCCCGCGTCACGGCGCGAGCCTGAGCTGTGGGCCGACCTTGGGGAACAGCTTCCAGCACACGGCGTACGCGGCCCTGAAGACCGGCGACTCGGGAGAGAACTTGTCGAGCGCGCCGATCGGGAACTCACCGTCGCCCGCGGGGTCGGGGAAGCTCACGACGCCGTGCTTGCGCATGCAGGCGGCGAGAGTGGCGAGCGCCTTTGCCCGGCGTGCTTCCTGCGCCGGCGTCAAGGGCGGCGGCCCGCCGCCCGGCATCAGCTTCTGGCAGGCGGCCATCGCGGCCTGCACGCGCCCGTTGTCCGGGGTGCCTTGGATCTCCAAGCCGTGACCGCCCGGGCTCTGCGCCTGAATGCCGTGCTCCTGCATGCATGCGACGAATGCGGGGAAGCTCGCCTTCTCCCGCGTCGTCGACCCGGGCGTCGACGGCGTCGTATCGAGGCTCGCGACGCTCGGCGCCTTCGATGCGCCGCCGCATCCCGCGGCGAGGAAGCCGAGAGCGACGGCGAGGGCGGCGCGTCCGAGCACCCCTTCAGGTAATCCGACCTCTCTAAAGCGGCTCTAAAGGTGGTCTAACGACTCGGTGAAAGCCGCAGCCGCACGACCGCTCCGCCGTCGGGCGCGTTCTCGGCGCGGACGGTTCCGCCGTGCGCATCGGCGATCTGCTTCACGATCGCGAGCCCGAGCCCGGCGCCGGGAAGCGCCCGCGCAGCGGCCGAGCGGTAGAAGCGGTTGAACACGAGCGGCGCGTCCGCGACGTCGATCCCGGGGCCGTGATCGCGCACCTCGACGCTCCCGTCGCGTACGACCACCTCGACGACGGCTCCGCCGTCGGGGCTCCACTTCCGGGCGTTGTCGAGCAGGTTGGAGACCGCGCGCTCGACGCGCTGCGGGACGCCGACGACCGTGCACGGCTGGAGCTCGGCGCGGAACTCGACGCCCGGCCACCGTCGCCCTGCACGCTCGACGACGCCGCGGACGACGTCGTCGAGACGGAACTCCGTCTGCACCACGTCCGCCTCCTCGCCGCGCGCGAGCTCGACGAGCTCGCTCACGAGCGTCGTCATCGCCTCGAGCTCGTCGCGCACGTCGTGCAGGAGCTCGGCGCGCTCATCGTCGCCGAGCGCGCGCGCATCGGCGAGCAGCTCGACGTTCGCACGCAGCGTCGCGATCGGCGTGCGCAGCTCGTGCGACGCGTCCGCGACGAGCTGGCGCTGCGCAGCGAGCGACGACTCGAGGCTCGCGAGCAGCTCGTCGAGCTGGGTCGAAAGGCGGCTGATCTCGTCACGGCCGCGCAGCCCGGTCCGCTCGCTGAGATCGCCCGTGTCGACGATCCGCTCCGTCGTCTCGGTCAAGCGCCGGAGCGGAGCGAGCGCGCGGTTGGAGACGAGCAGCCCGAGGATCGCCGCGACGCCGGCTCCGCCGATCGAGATGAAGACGAGGAGCCAGCGCAGGCGGGAGAGGTTGCGGTCGACGTCGGCGAGCGACGTCGACACGCGGACGTTCGCCAACGGGTTCGAGAACGTGAGCACGCGCGAGCGCACACCGCCGACGACCGAGTTGAAGAAGTGCTGTGTCCCGACCAGGGGCGCCGACCGGTTCCGCGTCGCGACCGAGACGCTCACCGCCTTGAGACTGCCGGGAAGCACGACGATCGTCGCGCCTCCGACCGCCACCCCCTTCGGCGGATTCTTCAGCAGATAGTTCCTCTGCATTTTCGGGAGCTGGGGAACGCGGACGGTGTGCTGCTTCACGACCTCCTGGAACGACGGAAGATTCAGGCTCGCCGCCAGCTCCTTGTCGACCTGCTTCACGAGCTGCGCTCGATCGGTGTAATAGACGACGATCGACGTGCCGACGATCGCGACGGCCACCGCGGAAGAGGCGAGCAGCGTGAGGCGAAGACGGAAGCTCATCGTTCCCTCAGTGTGAACCCGACGCCGCGAACGGTGTGGACGAGACGCCGCTCCCCATCGGCTTCGAGCTTCCGCCTCAGGTGGCCGACGAACACGTCGAGCGAGTTCGACGACAGCGAGCCGTCGTACCCCCAGACGCGCTCGTAGATCAGGCTGCGCGGGAGCACCTGGCGCGGGTGGCGGAGGAAGAACTCGAGCAGCTCGAACTCGATCCGGCTCAGCTCGACGGCGCGTCCGCCGCGGCGCGCGTCGCGCGTGAGCAGGTCGAGCTCGAGGTCGGCGAACACGAGCGACTCGACACCTCTGCCCGAACGGCGGAGCAGCGCCCGGATGCGCGCGACGAGCTCCTCGTTCGCGAACGGCTTGACGAGGTAGTCGTCCGCGCCGGAGTCGAGCCCGGCGACGCGGTCGCGGACCGCATCGCGCGCGGTCAGCATGAGCACCGGCAGCTCGTCGCCCTCCGCACGCAACGTCTCGCAGACCTCGATGCCGTCGCTGCCGGGCATCATCACGTCGAGGACGACGAGGTCGAACGGCCGTGCCCGCAGCTGCGACAGCGCCTCCTCCCCGCCCGCCGCCACCTCGACGTCGAAGCCGTGCGCGGAGAGGACCCGCCGGAGCGCCCGCCGGAGACCCGCGTCGTCGTCCACCACGAGGATGGTCACGGCGGAAGTGTCGCCCAGATATGTGAAACGAGCCTAAAGCGTCTATTTGCCCGCGTTCGCGATCGCCTCTCTGACCTTCGCCGCCGTGAGCCCGCCGTGCGAGGCCGGAAGACATGTCTGCACGACGCGCAGGACTGTCGGTGAGTGCACGTCGATGCCCTGCGCCTGGACCATCTCGACCGACAGCTCGCCCTGCGCGGTCGGATCGGGGAACCGGCTCACACCATGGCTGCGCATGCACTTGGCGAACGACAGCTGGTCCGCGAGCTGGGTGCGCTGCTGCTGCGCGTTCTGTTGAGAGCTCCCGCCGTGCGTCGGGAGCAGAGGAGTGCAGGCATTCATGGCCGCCCGACTGGGATTGAGGTTGTGAATGGTCAGCTTCGCGTTCCCGCCGGCGAAGTGCTGCGGGTCGGGGAAGTTCGGGACACCGTGGGAGCGCATGCATTGTGAGAAGGCGAGCAATGCGTTCGCGTCCGACGAGATCGTCGTCGTGGTGCCGGCAGTCGTGGTCGAGGCGACGTTCGCGACGTTCGGCGAGCCTCCGCCGCCGCCGCAACCGGCTGCAAGAAGTGACAAGGCGGCAACCGCGGCGAGAGAAGCGAGAAGACGCATGCTGTTCGGTCCTTTCAGTCGAGAGCGGGGAAGGCGACGTCGATTCCGAGGCCGCCGCGGGTTCGGGCTCGCGCAGTGACGGTGGCGTCGTGGGCATCGGCGATCGCCTGCACGATGGCGAGGCCGAGCCCGACGCCCTCGTGCGAGCTGAGCCGCTGGAACGGTTGGAAGAGACGCGGTACCTCCGCCGGCGGAACGCGCGGGCCCGTGTTCGCAACCGAGACGACGGCGCGTCCCGACGCAGTGCGGGTCGCGACCGCAATCCGTCCGCTCGGAAGGTTGTGACGGATGGCGTTCGAGACGAGGTTGGCGACGAGACGCTCGACGAGGTCGGGGTCGGCTGTCGTCCGCGCCGGCTCGAGCGACACGACGGTCGTGAGCGAATGCCGGTCGTGCGTTCGCAGCGTGTCGCCGGCGATCGCCGCGAGGTCGACCGGCGCGCAGCGCCGCGGCGCGCGTTGGGTCCGGGCGAGGGCGAGGCAAGCCTCGAGCACTCG
>JBOGZQ010000186.1:0-9124 GCA_050697375.1 Gaiellaceae bacterium
TCCTCGACATGCTCGCCGGTCGCTATCCGTCGGACGAGTTCGCCGAGCTGCGGCCTCGAATCGTCTGGGATCGGACTGCCGGCGTTCTACGCGGACGGCCGGGCGCGCGGCGGCTGGCGGTGACGAACGCCGGCACGATCCCCGACCGCGGCCTCTTCGGCGTCTTCATCGCCGGCTCCGAGCCCGCGAGCAGGGTCGGTGAGCTCGACGAGGAGATGGTGTACGTGGCGCGGGCAGGGCCGGTGATCGTGCTCGGCGCGTCGTCGTGGCGCATCGACGACATCACGCGCGACCGCGTGCTCGTGTCGCCGGCGCCGGGCGTGCCTGGCGCCGTCCCGTTCTGGAAGGGCGAGGGCGTCGGCCGGCCGTACGAGCTCGGCGCCGCCATCGGCAAGTTCTCGCGCGAGCTGCTCGCCCAGCACGAGCCGAAGATCGACGATCTCGACGATCGCGCCGCGTGGAACCTGATCGAGTTCCTGCGCGAGCAGGAACGCGCAACCGGCGTCGTCCCGTCCGACCGCACCGTCGTCGTCGAGCGCTTCCGCGACGAGATCGGCGACTGGCGCATCTGCATCCTCACGCCGTTCGGCGGCCGCGTGCACGCGCCGTGGGCGATGGCCGTCTCCGCGCGGCTGCGCGAGTCGCTCGGCGTCGACGTGCAGTCGATCTGGTCGGACGACGGCATCGCGTTCCATCTCACCGACGCAGACGCACCGCCGGCGACGGAGCAGCTGCTGCTCGCGCCGGACGAGCTGGACGAGCTCGTCATCGCCGAAGTGGGGCAGACCGCGCTTTTCGGCGCGCGCTTCCGCGAGAACGCGGCGCGTGCACTGCTCATCCCACGGCGGCGGCCCGGTGAGCGCTCGCCGCTGTGGCAGCAGCGGCTGAAGGCGCAGAACCTGCTCCAGGTCGCGCGCAAGTACTCGAGCTTCCCGATCGTGTTGGAGACCTACCGCGAATGTCTTCAGGACGTGTTCGACCTGCCCGCGCTGAAGAAGCTGTTACACGGGCTGCACACGCGCGAGATCGACCTCGTCGACGTCGAGACGCCGAGCGCGTCGCCGTTCGCGGCGTCGCTCCTGTTCGACTACATCGCGACGTACATGTACGAGGACGACACGCCGCCGGCAGAGCGCCGCGCGCAGGCGTTGTCCTTGGATCGCGAGCTGTTGAAGGAGCTGCTTGGACAGGAGGAGCTGCGCGAGCTCATCGACGTCTACGCGCTCGCCGACGTGGAGGCGTCGCTGCGGCCGAAGCCGCGCAACGCCGACGAGCTGCACGACCTGCTGCGCCTACGCGGCCATCAGTTCGAGTTCGATCTCGGCTTCGCCGAGACGCTCGTGCGCGAGCGGCGCGCGTTCCGGTTCGGCGACGCGCTGGCGGCGGCAGAGGATGCGGGCCGCTACCGCGACGCACTCGGCGTCATGCCGCCGTCCGGCTTGCCGGAGGCATTCCTCGGCGGCGGCGCCGATTCGCTGCGGCAGCTCGTGCTTCGCTACGCGAAGGGACGCGGGCCGTTCACGACCGGGGAGGCGCGCGCCGAGTTTGGGCGCGACGTGGAGGAGGAGCTGCGCGCGCTCGAGCGCGCGGACGAGCTCGTCCGCGGCGAGCTCCGTCCGGGCGGCGTCGAGCGCGAGTGGTGCGATCCCGACGTGCTGCGCCGGCTGCGGCGCGCGTCTTTGGCTGCGCTTCGCCGCGAGGTGGAGCCGACCGAACAGGCGGCGTTCGGCCGCTTCCTGCCGAGCTGGCACGGCATCGACCGGCGCGCCTCGTTGCGCGAGGCGCTCGTTCCGCTGCAGGGGCTGCCGCTGCCGGTGTCGCTGTGGGAGTCGGAGGTGCTGCCGCGGCGCGTGCCCGACTACCGCCGCGAGCAGCTCGACGCGCTGTGCGCGTCGGGCGAGCTCGTCTGGGTCGGCGCCGGCCTCGACCGCGTGGCGGTGTTCTTCCGCGACGACGCGGCGGCGCTCGGCCGGCCTGCGGCCGCTCCGCCCCCCGAGGGGGCGGAGCACGATGCGATCCGCGCCGCCCTCGCGGGCGGCGCGCTCTTCTGGTCCGATTTCGGCAACGAGGAGCTCCTCCCGGCCCTCTGGGACCTCGTCTGGGCCGGCGAGGTCACGAACGATGCCTGGCAGCCCCTACGGGCCACGTCTCGGTACCAGGTACCCGCACGAGAGCGTCACGGAAGACGCTTCGCCCGGTCGCGGGCGAGCGGGCCGGCCGCGACGCAGGGACGGTGGTCGCTCGCGGCAGGATTGTTCGCCGGAGAGCGGGATCCACGCGCTTTCGCGGAGCTACTCCTCGAACGGCAGGGGATCGTCACCCGGGACGGTGTCCGCGGCGAGGGTGTCCCCGGTGGATACGGCGCCGTGTATCAACAGCTGCGCGCACTCGAAACGCTCGGCACGTGCAGGCGTGGCTATTTCGTCGAGGGCCTCGGGGGCGCACAGTTCGCACTCGGCGGCGCGGTCGAACGGCTCCGCGAGCTACGCCCACGGGACGGCGACGAGCCGGAGCCGCTCGTGCTCGCGGCGGCCGATCCTGCGCAGCCGTACGGCGCCGCGCTGCCGTGGCCGAAGCGGTCGGGAGCGCGTGCTGCACGGGTGGCCGGCGCGCAGGTCGTCCTGCTCGGCGGCGAGGCGGCGCTCTTCGTCGAGCGAGGGGGACGTTCGCTCGTCCCGCTGCGCGAGCCGGACGAGGAGTGGCTCCGGGTCGCGCTCGCAGCACTCGTCTCCTACGTGAAGCGCGGCGGTGCAAAACGCCTCGCGGTCGAGCGGTTCGACGGCGAGCCCGTCGTCGACACGATGGTGATGCCGCTGCTCGTCGAGGCGGGCTTCCTCGCCGGCCCGCGGCGCGCCGTCCTGCGTGCGTAAGTCGTGACGACTACGTACGCGTACCTGGTACCGGTCTGATCAGCCTCTAGGCAGGACGAGCTCGAACTTCGCCCCCCACGGGCTGGCCTGGTAGTACAGATCGCCCCCGTGGGCGTTCGCGTACGCCTTCGCGATCGCGAGGCCGAGCCCCGTGCCCGCGCTCGTGCCGCCGTGCTCGAACCGGTCGAACAGCCGCGGGACGAGCGCCTCGGGAACGCCGGCGCCCTGGTCTGCGACCGTGATGCGGACGTGCCGGTCGCGCGCCTCCGCGTGCACGAGCACCGGCGGCTCGCCGTGCAGCCGCGCGTTCGCGACGAGGTTCGACACGACGCGCTCGATCACGAGCGGGTCGGCGACGATGGCGAGCGCGGGATCGACCTCGAGCACGACGTCGTCCGTGCCGTTCACGATCTCCGCGAGCGTGCGCTCGAGCACGAGCGGCTGCGGCTGCACGTCGATCGCGCGCGCATCGAGACGCGACAGATCGAGGAGCTGCTCGATCAGCCGCCGCAGCCGGTCCGCCTGCTGCCACGCCGTGTCCTCGAGCTCCGCCCGCACCTCGGGATTCAGCTGGTCTCCGCGCGCGCGCAACGTCGTCAGCAAGCCGTAGACGCTCGTCGCCGGCGTGCGCAGCTCGTGCGACGCGATCGCGACGAAGTTCAGCTTCATCTGGTCGAGCCTCACCATCTCCTGATGGAGACGCGCCTTCTCGATTGCGAGCGCCGCGCGCTCGGCCACGAGCTGGAGCAGCTCCACGTCGTCTTGCTGGAAGTCGTGGGGGCTCAACGTGCCGACATGCATGACGCCGACGACGTGGTCGTATGCCATCAGCGGCACGCCGAGCATCGACTTGATCCCCTTGTCCAGGAGAATCGGGTTGAGCACGTGATCGTGGTCGACGACGGGAAGGATCACGGGGCGCCGCTCGGCGGCGATCTTCCCGGCGAAGCCGCCGCCAACGGGAATGCGCACGCCCTGTTCGACCTCCTCCTCGATGCCGATGGCCGCGCGCGCGACAAGCTCGTTCCGCTCCGTGTCGTGCAGGAGGATCGCGCACGTGTCGACGCCGAGGATCTCCTTCGTCCGTGCGAGCAGCGCCTGGAGCAGCTCCTCGAGCTCGAGGTGCGCGAGCGCGACGTCCGTGACCGCCTGGACCGACTCGACGCGTGCGCGCGCCTTCCGCTCCGCCTCGAGCGCCTTCAGCAGTGCATCGACCTGAAGCTCACCGGCCGACACGAGAGCCTTAGCGCTTTCGCGCACGCCGACGGCGGAGGAGTCCCACGCCGAGCGATATGCCCCGGAAACCCGCTCTTTCAAACGGGTACGAGCTTGTAGCCGAGGCCGCGAACGGTCACGAGCCGCTGCGGCCGAGCGGGGTCGGCCTCGATCTTCCGCCGCAAATTGGACACGTGCACCTCGCACGCGTGCTCGTCGCCGACGTGCTCGCTCGCCCAGAGATGCTGCATGATCTCGCGCCGCGAGACGATCCGCTCCGGCTCCTCCGCGAGGAGGGAAAGCACCTTGAACTCGGACAGGGTCAGCCGCACGGGCACGCCGTCGACCGTCACCTCGTGCCGGACGAGGTCGAGACGGAGCCGGCCCAGGCTGCGCACCGCGGGGACGCCGTTCGCGCGATCGAGCTCGCGCCGCCGCAGGATCGCACGGACGCGGCTCAGCAGCTCCGCGCTCGAGAAGGGCTTCGTCACGTAGTCGTCGGCGCCGAGCTCGAGGCCGAGCACGCGGTCGCGCTCCGCGTCGCGCGCCGTCAGCATGACGATCGGCACGTCGCTCTCCGCGCGCAGCGCCTGGCACACCTCGGTGCCCGACAGCTGCGGCAGCATGACGTCGAGGATGACGATGTCGTAGTCGCGCGTTCGCGCCGCCTCGAGCGCGCGCGCACCGTCGGTCTCCTCGTCCACCTCGAATCCCTCGCGGCGCAGCGTGAACGCGACGACGTCGAGAACGCCTGGGTCGTCGTCGACGAGCAACACCGTGCTCATGCCGGCACCTGCTCGCGCACCTGCGTGCGCTCGAGGACGATGCGCACGCGCGTCCCCTCGCCCGGCGCCGAGTCGAGCTCGATGCGGCCGTCGAGGCTGCGCACGGCCTGCCGCACGATCGCGAGGCCGAGGCCGAAGCCCTCCGGGTCGCGGTCGGCGCCGCGGTAGAAACGGTCGAAGACGTGGCGCTGCGTCTCGCTGCTCATCCCGATGCCCGTGTCCTCGACCTCGACGCGCACGTTGCGGCCGGTCGAGTACGCACGCAGGACGACGCGGCCGGCCGGCGTGTGCTTCGCCGCGTTCTCGCCGAGATTGCGCAGCGCCTGCTCGAGCACGTCGCGATTTACGTTGGCTGCGAGACCTACTGCGCACTCCACTGCGACGACGACGCCGTCGCGCGGGCGCAAGTCGTTCGCGACCTCGCGCAGCAGCGGCTCGAGCGGCGTCGGCTCGAAGCGCGGCCTTTCCTGTCCCGCGTGTGCGCGCGCGAGCGCGAGCAGCGCATGCGCGAGCCGTCCGAGCCGCGCAGCCTCGCGTTCGATGTGCGCGAGGAAGCGATCGCGTTCCGCCGGGTTCTCCTTCGCGCCCGCCTGGAGCACCTCGACCGCGCCGATGATGGTGGTCAGCGGCGTGCGCAGCTCGTGCGCCGCATTCGAGACGAACTCGCGCTCGGCGAGCTCGCGCCGCTCCTGCTCGGTCAGGTCGTCGAGCACGATGAGGACGGTGTCGCCCTCCGGCTGCGCGGGGATGCCGACGAGCCCGAGCGCGCGCTCCTCGTCCGGCCGAACGTGCGCCTGCGCGAGCGACGCGTCCGGGTCGAAGAGCCGCTCGACGAACTCGCGGAGCGAGAACCCGTCCCACGGGTCCGGCAGCTGGTCGCCCTCCGCGAGGCGCACGCCCAGCAGCCGGCGTGCCTCGTTGTTCGCGAAGTGGACGGCGAGATGCTGGTCGACGGTGACGACGCCCTCGTGCAGCCGCTCGAGCAGCATGCGCAACCGGTCGCGCTCGCCCTCGATGTGGCGGAACGAGCGGCGCAGCTGCCGCCGCATGCGCTCGAAGTTGTACGCGAGCGCGCCGAACTCGTCATGAACGCGGTAGCGCAGCGGCGTCTCGAAGTCGCCGTGCGCGAGCGCTTCGGCCGCCGACGAGAGACGCCGCAGCCGCAGCGCGATGAGCTGCGCGAGCAGGAGCCCGACGACGATGCCGACGACGCCGGCGATGACGCCCGCCCGCAGCGCCTCGCCGTTGATCGTGCGCAGTGCCGCGGCGACGTCCGGCCTCTCGCTCGTCGCGACGAGCGTCTCACCGCGGTACGGGACGGAGGCCACGAACGTCGCGCCGTTCGCGCTTCCCGAGACGTGCTCGCCGGCGGCCGGAACGCGGCTGATGCTCAGCCGGACGTTCAGCTGCTTCGCCACCCGGCCGAGGGTCGCCGGCGTCGCGCGGCCGGCGGCAGTTCTCGCGTCGGCGAGCACGAGATCCGCGGCGTGGCTGCGGAAGACGTTCTCCGATCGGTCGGAGAACTGGGCGACGACGATCGCGGTCGAGGTCGCGGCCACGGCTGCGAACGCCACTCCGAGCCACCAGCGCACGCCGATGAACCGGCGGGTCATGCTCGAATCGTAGGCCGCGGGAGAGGAGGCCGCGGGCCGGGGTCGTAAGCAGCAGGTCCAGTGAGATCTCCGCATCTCTACGACGCGCTGCGCCGCTTCTGCCTCGGCGCGTTCGCCGTCTTCCACGGCGAGCAGTTGCCGTTCGCGTTCGAGGAGCACGCGCCGTCGTTCTACGAGTACCGCCCGCTCGTACGCGGCTACATCGAAGGCCAGGCCGAGCGGCTCCGCCCGCACGAGGACGTACAGGCAGCGCTCGACGATCTCGGCCGCGAGCCCGCCGCGCGCGTGTACATGGATGCGTACCGGGCCATCCTCGTCCCGCTGCTCATTCGCGTCGCGGAAGGATGCGGCGGCTTCGACTGGGACGACACCGTCTTCGACCGCGCGTACGAGGAGATGGAGTCGCGGCTCTTCGGCGACGGTCACGCGTACGGTGCGATCGCGCCGCTCGTCGGCATCTCGTGCGGCTCGACGATCGAGCTCGGCGACCGGCTGCGCGTGCGGCCGACCGTAACGGGCGAGCTCTCCGCGCTGTGGCCGGAGTCGTCGGGACTGCTGCCGCGCGACTTCGGCCGCGAGGTCGACCGCATGTGCGTCATCGAGCTCGAGCGCTCGCTCGCGAAGGGTGAGGACGAGGCACCCGACGCGCCGGGCGAGCTCGCCGACGCGATCACTGCGATTCGCCTCGCGACCGCAGCACCCGTGGCCGCGGGCCCCGTCATCTTCGAGCGGCTCGATTGGGAGCCGCTCGGCGTTCGCTCGGTGCTGCCGATCGCGGCAACGCCGCCGCCGGGGGAGTCGACGCGGCTCGATCCGTTCCGCGCGCAAGTGGCAGCGAGGCTCATTCCGCAGCTCGTGCTCGCCGACGCGGATGCGCGTCTCGGCGACGCGCTCGACCGCTGGGAGCTGTCGCTCTTCCAGGACGATTCGTTCCGCGGCGAGCAGCTGCGGCATGCGCTCGACGCCGCGCTCGGCGAGGGCGACGGCACGTGGGCGGCGGCGATGCGCGCCGCCGCGCTCCTGAACGAGACCGATGCGGAACCGTTCCGCAAGCCTGCGCCCGATCTCGTGCGGCGCACGCTCGTCGCGATGCTCGAGCATGGCGACCGCGGTGCGTTGTTGCGCGAGCTCGACGCGAAGCTGCTCGGCGCCCGTGACACACGCGCGAGCAACCTGGCACAGATCGCGCTCTAGCCTGGTCCGCATGGATGAAGCGCGCGCCGTTCTGCGCCGGCTCGAGCGCATCGAGGCGCTCGAGCGCGAGGGCGCGAACCCGACGGCGCTCCTCGCCGAGCTGCGGGAGCTCGTCGGCGAGGCCGAGGCATGGGCGAAGCTCGAGGGCGACGAGCGCGCGCATGAGGCGGCGCGAACGCTGGAGGAGCGTGCGTTTGCTTTACGCTAGAGTAAAGGTGATGCCGCGCATCTCCTCCAAGAATCAGGTCACGCTTCCGGTCGACGTTTTGGCGGAAGCCGGCTTGAAGGCCGGTGACGACGTTTCGATCGAGGCCGATGGCCCTGAGACCATCGTCGTCCGCCGCCGAGTTGCCCGCGACATCGAGGCTGCTGCTGGGGTTTTCAGCGGGCTCTATCCGCCCGATTACCTGAAGAAGCTCCGGGCTCGCGACCGATATTGAGCTGCGTTCTCGACGCGGACGTCGTCATTGCGCACATTGACGACCGCGATGCGCATCATCGGGCGGCGCGCCGGGCATTGGCGGGGCTGAGCGACGAAGCGCTGCTGATCTCGATGGTCAACTACGCGGAGGTGCTCGTCCAGCCTTCGGAAGGCGAGGAGACGTTGGCGATCGCGCTGAAGGCAATTGCGCGGTTGGACCTGGAGCTCGTCGCTCCGACGCCGGCGATCGCGCGCGACGCGGCGCGCTTCCGTGCGTACGGCATCAGCCTTCCGGACTGCTTCGCGCTTGCGACCGCGCGTGCCCGCGGCGCGACAGTCGCGACGTTCGATCGCGACGTTCGCCGAGCGGTTCGACGTGCCGGAGTGAAGCTCGCGCCGGGCGTGCGATGATCGGCGTGTGACACTCGTTCACTGGGACGATGTCGCCCCGCGGCGCTCGCCCCGGCCCGCGGCCGGCGGCGACTGGTTCTTCCTCGGCGAAGCCGCGGGCTCCGTCGGCGTCGGCGCGAACCGGATCCTGCTCGGCCCGCACGAGATCTCGACGCCTGCGCACGTGCACGGCGCCGAGGAGGAGATCTTCTTCGTCCTCAACGGGACGGGCCTCTCGTGGCAGGACGGCGAGACATACGAGGTCGGCCCCGGCGACGCGCTCGTGCACCTGGCGCGCGAGCGCGCGCACACGCTGCGCGCCGGCGACCGCGGCCTGGACGTGCTCGTCTTCGGCCCGCGCTCGCGCATCGCCGGCGGCTACCTCCCGAAGATCGGCATCTACTGGCTGTGGCCGACGTGGACGGAGGCGGGGACGGGTGAGCACCCGTTCGACCGCGACCAGCAGCTCGAGTGGCCGGACCCGAGCCCGCGCGTCCCGTCGATCGTCAACGTCGACGTCGTCGAGGCGCGCTTCGGCGGCCGCTCGCGCGCGCTCGGTGCGGCGGCGGGCGCGAAGCTCACCGGGCTCAACCTCGTGACGCTCCCGGCCGGGGAGGAGGGCGCGCCGCCCCACTG
>JBOGZQ010000187.1:0-10346 GCA_050697375.1 Gaiellaceae bacterium
AAGAGATCGACCCCACAGAGCAGGATCGTGGCCACGGCGGAAGGTTAGAACCCGTGGACGAGGCGTACAAGCGTGGTCTGGCTGCGATCCGCGCGGGACGGTTCTTCGAGGCGCACGAGGAGCTCGAGTCAGCGTGGCGCGTGGCGGGTCCGGACGAGCGCGATTTCTTCCAGGGACTCGTCCATGTGGCGGTCGCGTGGTACCAGGCGGGGCGCGGCAAGCCGGTTGCCACGGCCCGGCAGCTCGAGAAGGCAGCGCGGCGGCTCGCGTCGTTCGCTCCCACGCATCGCAGCGTCGACGTCGAGGACGTCCTCCGCCAGGTCGAGGCGGCGCAGCAGCGAGTCGCGAGCGGCTCGCTCGACATCTTACCCCCGCGCGTCTAGGGCGACGAGAGCCCGAGGTCGATCAGCAGGCGGTTGACCGCGACGTGGAGCCACCAGTCGCGCCCGAAGAAGAGGAGCAACCCGAGCGCGACGAGCACGATGCCGCTCGCCACCTGGATCAGCGTGTAGCGGTCGCGCAGCCAGCGGAAGGTGCCCATCGCGCGTGCGAACGCGACGCCCGCGAGGATGAACGCGACCGCGAGCCCGAGCGCGTACGCGGCGAGCAGCACCGCTCCCTTCACCACCGTGCCGGTGTTGCTCGCGAGCACGAGCACGGCCGCGAGCACCGTCCCGATGCACGGCGCCGCGCACACCGCGAACGCGCCGCCGAGCAGCGCGCGCGAGCCGCGCTTGCGCGCGCCCGTCAAGAGGCCGGGCGCGACCACTCGTTCCGGGACAGGCAGGAGGCCGACGAACGCGAGCCCGAGGACGACGAGGACGAAGCCCGCGATCTCCGCCTGCGACGACGGCGACACGACGTTCGAGATCGCGGCCGCGCCGGCGCCGATCGCGACGAAGACGACGGTGAAGCCGAGGATGAAGGGGATGCTCGCGACGACGACGCGCCGCGCCGTCCCCGCGCGGCCGAGCTCGCCCGCGTCAACGCCCGACACCGCCGACAGATAACCCGGCACGAGGGGAAGTACGCATGGGGTTATCACCGACGCGAACCCCGCTGCGAACGCGACGACGAGCCGGACCGCCATCAGTCCATCCGCGCGAGCAGGTCGTCGATGCGCGCGTCCATCTCGTCATCGACCTGCGGATGATCGTCATCGTCCGGCTCCCGCATGCGGCTCCAGCGCCACACCCCGACGGCGAGGATCGCTGCACCGCCGAGCACGCCTGCGATCGGCAGCCACCATGCGAGCAGGTCGAAGCCCTTGTGCGGCGGCGCCGCGAGGATCCCCTGCCCGAAGTTGGCGACGAGCTCGTCCTCGATCTGCTTCGCGGACCAGCACTGCGCGATCCGCCGAGAGATCTGCGCCTTGATCTCCTGTGCCGCCGGCGCCTCCGACATGTCGAGCGTCGTGTGGCAGGTCGGGCACATGATCTGGCCCTCGAGGTACGAGAGCGACGTCTTCGGATGCACGCACGCGGACGCCGGGCCGGCGAGCGCGAGCGCTGCCGCCGCCACGGCGAGGACCTTCGCGATCACGAGCGCGTCGCCGCCGCCAGGCTGCGCGCGAATTCCCGCGAGAACGTCGAACCCGTGATCGGGCCGGCGATGTGCAGGGCGATCTTCCCGGTGCGGCCGACGACGAACGTCTCCGGGACACCGGTGACCCCGTAGCGACTGCCGATCGCCCCGGAGCCGTCTTGCACCGTCGGATAGGTGATTCCGTGGTGCGAGAGGAACGTGCGCGCGTCACTCGTCACGTCGTGGTAGTCGATGCCGATGAACACGACGCCTTTCGGTTCGTACAGCGTCCATGCCTGTTCGAGCGCCTTCGCCTCGGCCTTGCAGGGAACACACCACGACGCCCAGAAATTGAGGACGACCGGCTTGCCGCGAAGGGAAGCGAGCGCGACCGTGCCGGAGCCGTCGAGTCGTTTCAGCGAGAACGACGGTGCGGCCGAACCGACTTTCGGCGCATGGCTCTGGTGCGTCAGCTGCCACACGAGCAGGGCGAGCAGGCCCGCGACCGCAGCGAGCGCAACGGCCTGTAGGCCGAGCTTCAGCGGGCGCGTCACGAGTGCATCGCCGCCGCCAGCGCGTCGCGGAACTCCGGCGTGTAGTCGTTGACGCCGCCGAGGATGTGTGAGGCGACGAGGCGTCCCTGACGGTTCACGAAGTACGTGACCGGCAGGTTGGCGATGTCGTACTGGTTGGCCGCGACGAGGCCATTCTCGTCGCTGACGACCGGATACGTGATGCCATGCGCGAGGAGGAACCGACGCGCGTCGCTCGACGCGTCGTTGCTGTCGACGCCGACGAAGACGACGCCCTTACCGCGGTACTCGCGCCAGAGCTTCTCGAGCGCCGGGGCCTCGGCCTTGCAGGGGCTGCACCACGATGCCCAGAAATTGATGACGACGGCCTTTCCGCGCAGCGCCGCCAGGTCGAGCTTCCCGATCCCGTTGATGCGATTCAGCGTGAAGTTCGGTGCGGGGCCGCCGATCTTCGGCGGGTGCGTCTGGTGCGTCAGCTTCCAGACGAGCAGGGCGAGAAGCGTCGCCACCGCCGCGAGCGCGGCGACCTGGCCGGCGAGCTTCAGCTGCTTCGTCACGACTGGACGATGAAGACGGGCGTCCCGACGGTGACGTGGCCGAACAGCCATTCCGCATCGGGCACGAGCATGCGGATGCAGCCGTGCGACTCGGAATACCCGATCGACGCCGGCTCGTCGGTGCCGTGGATGCCGACCCCCGGCACGCTCAGGCCCATCCACCTCGTCCCGAGCGGGTTGTCCGGCCCCGGCGGCACCGGCTTCAGCCCCTTCGCCCACGCGTCCTGCGTCGGCGGGTACCACGTCGGGTTCACCCACTTGACGACGATCTGGAAGCGGCCGAGCGGCGTCGGATAGATCGCCTGGCCGGTGGCGACGTGGAACTGCCGCACGTAATGGTCGCCGCGGTAGAGCGTCAGCAGGTTCGACCCGCGCCGGATGACGATGACCGGGCCGATGCTCGCCGTCTGCGGCGCGAGCCGCGTCGCCGGCACGCGGATCGGGGCGCGCGTCCCCTGCGCGAGCTCGTTGCTCAGGAGGTCGACGGTGGGGCCCCGCTGGATGCGGAGGCCGACCTGCGACGGCGTCACGAGCGGGCGGAAGTTCTTCAGGAGGAGACGCGAGGAGCTCGCCGGCCGGTCCATCCGCCGCGCGAGCTGCGCGACGTAGGACGCAACACGTGCGCGCGAGAAGACGGCGCGGAAGCCGAGCGTCGTCCCCGCCGGGACGGTGAGCGCCTTCGCGACAGCGGTGTCGGCCCAGATCGTCACGCCGAGCGCGGCCGGCGACACGTTCACGACCGTGCGGCCGACCTTGAGAACGACCGGCCGCGAGTACCGCTGGAGGACGAGCGCGGTGGCCGCATCCGAGGTCAGCCCGCCGATCGGGATCCCGCCGAGCACGACCCCGTCCGGGACCGTCGTCGTCGTGTCGGCGCCCGCGGGAGCGGCGACGGCGCATGCCAGGACGACCGAGAGGAGGAGAACTGCGCGTTTCACGAGCCTGAAAAGGTTACCCCCGGCTTCTCAGGTTCGGCGGATGACGACGACCGCGAGATCGTCGGCGAGCTCGCCGTCCGCGTAGGCGCGGGCGTCCGCCGCGACCGCCTCCGCCAGCGCTTGGGGCGGCAGCTCCCGGTGCCCGCGCAGGAGCCCGTCGAGCCGGTCGACCCCGTACAGCTCGCGGCGGCGGCGCGCCTCGATGACGCCGTCGGTGTAGACGACGATCGTCGCGCCGGGCGGCAGCTCCTGCCGGGTCTCCTCGTAGCGCTGTCCCGGCTCGATGCCGAGGGCGAGGCCGCCGGCCTCGAGGCCGCGCACGGTCCCGTCGCGGAGGAGGACGCGAGGCGGCGGGTGGCCGCCGCTCGCGCACGCCACCTCCCCGCGCGCGCCGTCGATCGCGAGGTACGCCATGGTGATGAACTTTCCGGGCGCGATCTCGTCGACGATGACGTCGTTCGCGGCGGCGAGGAAGTCGCCCGGCTCCGGATGTTCGCGGGCAAGCGAGCGGAAGACGAACTTCGCCATCGCCATGTCGGCGGTCGCCTCGACGCCGTGGCCGGTGACGTCCCCGAGCACGACCGCGAGGCGGCCGTCCTCGAGCATGACGAAGTCGTAGATGTCGCCGCCGACGTCGACGCGCGCCGACGACTCGTACACCTCGCCCACCTCGAGCCCGGACGTCGGAGGGCGCGTACGGGGAAGGAGCGAGCGCTGCATCGTGTCCGCGAACTCCTTCTGCTGCTGGTACAGGCGTGCGTTGTCGATTGCGAGCGCGGCCTGGCCGGCGATCGCGACGGCCGAGTCCACCGTCTCGCTGCTGATCGGGCTGCCCGGCCGGAACGAGAGGATGCCGAGCGACGCGATCACCTCTGCAGGCGTGGCGACCGGGACGATCGCACCGGTCCATCCCTTCTCGAGGAACGGGCCGAGGAGCTCGTTCGCCGCCGAGCGGGGGCGAAGACGGAAGGGAACGCCCTCACGGAAGAGGCGCTGCACCTGCGTCTCGCCGAACGGCTGCGGCCGCCAGAGCACTGCGTGCACCGCGGCGGCCAACGCAGCGTCCTTCACGTGCAGGGCGCGCGGCTCGAGCAGGTCGCGGCGCGCGTCCGGCATGCGGATGATCGCGGCGTCGACGTCGAGGACGTCCACGACGGTGCGGGCGAGCGCGTCGAGCGTCGTGTCGAGCGAGAGGCTCTGGGCAAACGAACGAGATATCTCGTAGAGCGCACCCAGGCGGCGGGCGGCTTCGCGTTCCGAGGCGAGTGCGGCTTCGCGCTGAGACGAGAGCTCGGCGGTGCGCTCGTGCAGCTGCGCGTTCTGGACGGCGACCGCGAGCTGCGCCGCGAGCGCGGCGAGGAGCGCGGCCTCGCTCTCCGTCGTCTGCCGTCCCGCCTCGGGATAGGCGGCGAGCAGGCCGATGACGTCGTTACGTACGAGGAGCGGCACGGCGAGGGCGGCGTCGATGCCGGCCTCGCGCGCGGCGGCGCGCACCTCGCGCATGCGCAGATCCGAGGCGGCGTCGGCCACCTCGACGAGCGGGCGGCGGCGGCGCGCCGGGCCGATGCCGAGCTCGAGCAGCCGCTCGGCGACGCGCGGGTGCGGCCCGGTGAGCCCGTAGCCGGCTGCGGGCGAGAGCCGGTCGTCGCCGACGCGCAGGTAGACCGCGACGCGCTCGACGTCGAGCAGCTCGGCAATCCGTGCGACCGCGGTCTCGAGTGTGTGCGTGAGCGACAGCTCCGCGGTCGCCTGGCCGACGACGGCGAGCAAGGCCCGCGCGCGCTCGAGCTCGAGCTCGAGCTCGCGTGCGCGGGCGCCCGACCGGAGGACGTGCGCAGCCCGGACGCCGAACGTCGTCAGGCGGCCGAGCTGGTCGGCGCCGGGCGCCGCGCCGCGCGCGAAGAGCAGCTGGAGGAATCCGACCGGCGGCTCCCCGAGGGCAAGCGTGGCCGACACGCCGCAGCCGCCCGGGAGGTCGTCGGCCTCGAGCGCGCGGATGGCGCCGCCATCCACGAGCGCCGCCGCGGCGACGGCCGCGGCCCCGACGAGAGGCACGTCCGGGTCGATCCCGTGGGAGCCGACGAGCTCGAGCGCGTCGTCCTCCCCGCGCTGCCAGAGCAGCCCCACGGGAGCGCCGACGATGCCGGCGGCGAGCCGGACGACCTCGGCGGCCGGCGCTGTCTCGTGCAGCGCGGCGGCGAGCGCCTCGCCGGCGAGGTCGAGCGCCTTCCGTCCGGAGTCCGTCGTCGCGCCGTTCGAGAACGCGAGCAGCACGAGGGCCACGAGGCCTGCCGCGAGATCGGCCGCCAGCTCCTCCGAAGCCGAGAACGGGCCGCTGCGATACAGCTCGAGCGACGCGACGCCGGCCGGAAGGCGAAGGACGGAGTCGGCGTTGACACGCTCGGCCGCGCGGGTGCCGGAGAGCTCGTCCGCCGCAATCCGGTCACCCTCGAGCTCCGCGGCGATCGCCGCCGGCCCGGCCACGGCGACCGCTTCGGCGTGGTCGCCCGTCGGCATGCGCACGATCGCAAGCTCCGCTCCCGCGCCGGCGCGGGCCGCGCCGGCGACATCCTGGAGCGCCTGGGCGAGCGTCCGCCGCCCCACCGCGTCCGCGACCGCGCGGGCAAGCGCGGCCAAGGCGTCGATTGAGATCCCCGGCGCCGCTCCGATCGTTTCCGATGCTTCCTGGACGGTCATGTCACCGGCCCCCACCCGGAAGTATCGCCTCGGGCGCAAGCCCTTTACAATCCCGGCTCATGGCCAGCCCCGCCCACCGGATAGACGAAGCACCCCTCGAGCCCTCGACGGTCGAGCTCCGCTACCGCTACCACCGGGCGCAACGGCAGGCGCGGGTCCGGCAGCGTGAGGAGAGCCGGCTCGCCCGCTACCGCTTCTACATCGCGCTGACGGTGCTCCTCGCGATCTCGGCCGCCTTCGTCGTCGGCGCCTGGCACGAGATCAACCACTTGTTCGGGCTGTAGGGCTCCCAGACCCGGCCCAAGCACATCGGACAAGCCGGAAGCACCCTCGAGACGGACACGCCGTAGCCGCATCCGCTGCACCTGAACTCGCCGACAGCGGGGTCGCCCGCCGCGAGAAAGACAACGAAGGCGTCCGCTCCCTCGCTCACGCACCGCAAATGTGCCCATACTTCTCGCGTGCAAACGCCTGAGCCGCTGATGCCGCCGTCGCGGCCCGCCCCCGGGCCGGAGCGCCGGCCGGCGCCGCGGGCCGTCGTTCCCGGCTACTGGGGCGAGCGGCTCGCGTGGATCGCCGGCCTCGTCCTCGCCATCTCCGCGTTCACCGACTGGTACGCGGGCACGCAGGCGACCGGGCTCACGCTGTCGGTGACGGGCTGGCACACGGGCGCGCTCGGGAAGCTCGTCTTCTTCGTCGGGCTCGCGACGCTCATCCTCGAGGCGCTGCGCGAGGCGGGGATCGAGCTGCCCGCGACCGTGCCGGAGAGCCTCGTCCTCATCGCGTTCGGGGCGCTCGCGACGATCTTCGTCCTCATCCGGCTCATCTCCATCCCGGACACGTTCTTCGGGACGGCGGGCCGCGGCATCGGCATCTACATCAGCCTCGCCGCCGCCGTGCTCCTGATCGTCGCCGGACTGCTCCGAGCAGCAGAAGAGCTGTAAGCACGCCGAGGGCGGCGCCCGCGACGACGTCGAGCGGCCAGTGCACGCCGACGTAAAGGCGCGAGTACGCGATCGCCGCTGCGAGCGCGACGAAGCCGGGCGCCGCGCGCGGAGCGAGCGCCGAGAGGACGGTCGCACACGCGAAGCTCGTGGCGGCGTGGCCGGACGGGAACGACGCAGAGTGCGGCACCGCCACGAGCGGGTCGTAGCCGTGCGGGCGATGCGACCCGACGGCCGCCTTCAGCGCGTCGGCGATTCCATCCGCGGCTGCGTCGGCGAGCAGGACGAGGACGAACGGCCGCGGGCTGCGACGCATGAGCGTGAGCCCGAGGGCGAGTACGAGCCAGACCGCGCCCCACGAGCCGATGCGCGTCAGCCAGACGAAGACGTGGTCGAGCGGCGACCACCGGTGCTCGACGATCCAGCGCTCGACGTGACGATTCAGAGAGGCGCGAGCTGCTTCGTGCGCTCGACGAGCTCCTGCAGATCGAAGGGCTTGCCGACGAACGCCTGCGCGCCGCGGCTCGTCGCCTTCTCCTCCGCCTGCTCGTCCGCCTTGCCGCTGAACATGACGACCGGGATCGAGCCGACGCCGTAGCGCTCCTGCATGCGGCGGAGCATCTCCCAGCCGTCGACGTGCGGCATCATCACGTCGAGGAGCACGAGGTCGGGCTTGGCCTCGTCGATCGCGGTGAGCCCTTCGTCGGCGTCCGCCGCTTCGCGCACGGTGTAGCCCTCGAACTCGAGGTTGATGCGAACGAGCTCGCGCACACGGGCGTCGTCGTCGACGAGAAGGACGAGCGGGCCGCCCTTCGGCTGGCCGCCGGGCCCGGAGCGCTCGAGGAAGGTCTCCAGGTCGGCACGGCGATACCGCCTATGTCCGCCGGGGGTGTAGAAGGCCGGCACGCGGCCCTGATCCGACCATTTTCGGATCGTGCTCTGGGCGACGCCGAGGAACCGGGCCGCCTGCCCGAGGGTGAGCCATTCGCTTTCGTCTCGCATTGCCATTGCTCCAGAACCTGCCCAATCCTCAACGTTCCTACTCCGAGAAAGGTTACGGATGGATCGTTGTCTCGGATGTAAGCGTGATTCCGGGCTTCGGGTTGTCGTGGATCGCCTCGCCGACGGCAATCCCCACGGCGAAGACGACCACGGCGGCGAAGACGAGCAGGACCCAGCGCGTCCAGCCGCTCACGAAGCGTAGTCGGCGGCGCCGCGCTGGTAGGCGTGGAAGGCGGCCGCAAGGACGAGCGAGAGGTCGCGCGGCCACCCGGGGCCGGGTGCGCGGTCGGCCACCGCCTGGCGTGCCCAGGCGTCCGCGTCGCGGTAGGCGGCGGCGAGCTCGGCGAGCGTGAAGGTGCCGCCGACGCGGCGACGCAGCTCGTCGTTCACGACGCCGACCTGGTCGAGCAGGCGGCGGTAGCGGTTGCGGTCGCCTCGTTCGTCCTCGAGCCTGCGGCTGCCGTCGGCCCACTCGTGGCGGACGAGCTCGAGCGCGTCCGTCACGTGGTGTCCTCCATGCAGCAGCGATCGGGCCAGAGCGGTGTCACCTCGGCGAGGATACGTTCGCCGAGCACGTATCCCGGGCGCGCGAGCGCGAAGGCCGCGTGCGCGTGCAGGCACTTGAGCGATCCGGTGCGCCTCCCGCCGCCCACGCCTGCGTCGATCTCGGGGCGCAGCCGGCGCTGCTCGTCGTTCGCCGCGCGCAGGCTCTCGCCGAGCGCGGGATCTTCTTCCGCCGCCCTCGTCCAGCGCTCCACTCCGCCCGTCGCCTCGACGCGAGAGACGGCGGCGACGAGGAACGGGCAGGTCAACCAGAACATGGTCGGAAACGGGTTTCCGGCGGAGTCGTATGGGCTCTGGTCCGTCACGGCCGGCCGGCCGAACGGGCAGCGCACCGCGACGCGGCGGTACGCGCGCGGCTCGCGGCCGAGCTGCCGGGCGACGGTGGCGCGGTCCGGATCAGTGGCCATGCGGCTGCAAACTAGCCCGCAGCCGCTTCCGCCACGCGTCGATGTTCCTGACGATGAAGAGATGCTCGCCCTTGTGGACGTACCCGAGCGCGCGCGCCTCGCGGGAGAGCGTGGCGACCGACGTCGAGGAGCCGAGCCGCTGCTTCAGGCTCGCCTGCTCGTGCTCGAGCCGGCGGACGACCGCCCGGCGCTGACCGAGCTGCGACTTCGCGTTCACATACGCCGTGAGCGGCCGGTAGTACAGGAGCGCGACGAGCACGAGCACGCCGACGGCGATCCAGCGGCGCAGCGTCATCCGGCGGAGGAGGATCATCCGCGCGGTTTTCGCCAGCTAGCAGACGTGTCCTGCGCGGGCAGACCGGTACCAGGTACGCAAACGTCTGTGTGCCGACTTCGTACCGATCTCGTGACGGGGAGTGTCCCCCGTCATGTCCCGCTAGGCGATGTCCACCTTGATCACGTTCGTCGAGCCGGGGATGTTCACGGCGGTTCCGGCCGTGATGACGACGCGGTCGCCGGGCTGCACGAGGCCGGCGTCGCGGGCGGCGTCGATCGACCTCGTCCAGAGATCCTCGACGTCGGGGCTCTCGGAGATGAGCAGCGGCGTGACGCCCCACTCGAGTGCGAGCTGCCGCATCGCCCAGTCCATGTGCGTCAGCGCGACGATCGGCCGCCGCGGCCGCAGCCGCGCGACCGCGTTCGCCGTGCGCCCGGTGAACGTCGGGACGAGGATCGCGGCCGCGCGCAGCGCTTCGGCGAGATCGCACGCCGCATTCGACATCGCGCCGCCGATGGTCGGGTTCTCGTGCGCTTCCGGCAGCTCGTGCCGGTAATCCATGCTCGGCTCGACCGCGCGCGCGATGCGATCCATGTACGCGACCGCCTCGACTGGATAATCGCCGACCGCCGTCTCTCCGGAGAGCATGACCGCGGACGTGCCGTCGAGGATTGCGTTCGCGACGTCGCTCGCCTCCGCGCGCGTCGGCTCGGGCGCATGGATCATCGACTCGAGCATCTGCGTCGCGGTGATCACCGGCTTCCCGCGCTCGAGCTCGGCGGCGATGATCCGCTTCTGGAGCAGCGGGACGAGAGCCGCGCCGATCTCGACCCCGAGATCGCCGCGCGCGACCATGACGGCGTCCGTCTCGGTGAGCACGTCGTCGAGGACGTCGATCGCCTC
>JBOGZQ010000188.1:0-2922 GCA_050697375.1 Gaiellaceae bacterium
GGATGTACGAGATCTCCTTCAGCTTGAGGGCACCCTCGAGCGCGACCGGCAGACCGATGTGCCGGCCGAGGTAGAGGAAGAACGGCTTCTCGTAGAAGCGCTGCGCGATCGCGTCGATCTGATGCCGGCCGCCGTCGACGTCGTCGAGGAACGTCTGGATCTTCTCCGGCAGCTCGTGCAGCCGATCGAGGATGAAGTCGACCTCGTCCTCGGGCAGCGTCTTTCGGATCTGCGCCATCTTCAGCGCGATCAGACAGAGCAGCGCGACCTGCGCCGTGAATGTCTTCGACGCGGCGACGCCGACATCGAGGCCGCAGCGCGTGTAGATGGACGACTCCGCTTCGCGCGTGATCTGCGTCCCCATGAGGTTCGTGATCGCGAGCGTGCGCGCTCCCGACTCCCGCGCGAGCTTGACCGCATTCACCGTGTCGCGCGTTTCGCCCGACTGCGAGATGCCGATGACGAGCGTGTCCTTCGACAGCACCGGGTTGCGGTAGATCCATTCGCTCGCAATGTCCGGCTCGACCGGCACGCGCGCCCACTCCTCGAGGACGTAGCGGCCGACGACGCCGGCGTGGTAGGCGGTGCCGCAGGCGACGATGACGACGCGGCGGAGGTTCTGCACCTCGAGCTCTGTCATGCCGAGCGCCTCCAGCACGAGCTTGTGGCCGCGGACGCGGTCGCCGATCGTCTCGCGGACGGCTTCCGGCTGTTCGTAGATCTCCTTGAGCATGAACGTCTCGAAACCGCCCTTCTCGGCGACGTCCTGGTCGCCCTGGATCTCTTCCGTCTCCCGCTCGACCTCGGCGCCGTCGACGAAGAACCGCGCGCCCGCGGGCGTGATCTCGATGATCTCGCCGTTCTCCGGGTGGTACGCCCGGCGCGTCTCGCCGAGGAACGCGGCAACGGACGAGGCGATGAACGTCTCGCCCTCGCCGACGCCGACGACGAGCGGCGTCTGGTGCCGGACGCCCGCGAGCAGGTCGGGATGGTCGTGATGGATGGCAACGATCGAGAAGTGGCCCTCGAGCTGCGGATAGACGCGCGCCAGGGCCTTCGTGAGATCGCCGTCGTACTCGCGCTCGAGCAGATGCACGACGACCTCGGCATCCGTCTCCGACGTGAAGCGATGCCCCTCGCCCTCGAGCTGTTGCTTCAGCTCGCGGTAGTTCTCGACGATGCCGTTGAGCACGATCGCAAGCTTCGAGCCGTCGCAGCCGACGAGCGGATGCGCGTTGCGCTCGGTGACGCCGCCGTGGGTCGCCCAGCGCGTGTGTCCGAGGCCGTGGCGCGACGTCGAGCCGTTCGGCCCCGTCGCAGCGACGAGATTCTGGAGATTGCCGACGGCGCGGACGTACTCGAGGCCCTTCTCCTCGCGCAGCGCAATCCCCGCGGAGTCGTAGCCGCGGTACTCCAAGCGTTGGAGCCCCTGCAGCAGAAGGGGCTTTGCCTCACGCTCTCCGACGTATCCGATGATCCCGCACATATCGCCTCAGAAATGGAACGAGCCCGGCCGCAGGACCGATCCGCAGCGTCGCGGGGCGGTCAGCCGAGCTCTTCTCGAACAAGCTCGACGATCCTACCACAGAGGGCTTCCGATTCCTCCCTCGTCGGGGCCTCTGCGAGCACGCGCACAACCGGCTCCGTGCCCGATGGGCGCACGAGCACGCGACCGTCGCCGTTCAGCTCGTCGTTCACACGGTCGACGGCGTCGAGCAGCGACCGCGGCAGCGGCCCGCGTCCCGTGCGCGGAAGATTCTGCTTCGCCTGCGGATAGCGCGGCATGGCTGCCGCGGCTTCAGCGAGCGACGTGTCACGCACCGCGTCGCACAGGAGCAACGCAGCAGCGAGACCGTCGCCGGTGACGTGGTCGCGCAGCACGATGACGTGACCGGACTCCTCGCCACCGAGCAATCCGCTTTCGCGATGGAGCGCCTCGAGGACGTACCGGTCGCCGACGTCGGTCGTGACGACGCGGATGCCACGCTCCTCCATGAGCCGGTGGAAGCCGATGTTCGCCATCGTCGTCACCGCGACGACGTCGACGCCGAGATGAAGCGCGAGGATCGCGACGATCTGGTCGCCGTCCACGACTGCGCCGTCGGCGTCGACCGCGAGCATGCGGTCACCGTCGCCGTCGAACGCAACGCCGATGTCCAGCCCTCTGCTCGTGACGGTCTGCTGCAAGAGAGCGAGATTCGTCGCCCCGCAGCCGACGTTGATGTTGTTGCCGTCCGGCTCGTCGCCGATCGCCGTCACCTCGGCGCCGAGCTGCTCGAACGCGCGCGGAGCGATGCCGGAGTACGCGCCGTTCGCGCAGTCGACGGCGATGCGCATGCCGGAGAGATCGCTGCCGAACCGTTCGAGCACGTGCTCGAGGTAGCTGTCTACGGCGACGCCGACGCGGTCGATCTCGCCGCCGCCGGGAGCGTCCGCGTCGAGCAGCGCCTCGATCTCTTCTTCTATGTCGTCGCTCAGCTTGTGGCCGTCGCGGTCGAAGAACTTCACACCGTTGTACTCGGGCGGGTTGTGCGACGCGGAGATGACGACACCGAGATCGAGGCGTAGCAGCGCGACGGCGGGCGTCGGCACGACGCCTGCGAGGACCGCGACGCCGCCGGCGGACGCGACGCCGCGCGCGAACGCCTCTTCGAGCTCCACGCCCGAGGCGCGCGTGTCGCGGCCGATGAAGACGCGACCGCGGCCGGACCAGAGCGCGGACGCCTTGCCCAGCCGCTCGACGAGATCGGCGGTGACGAACTCTCCGACGATCCCGCGGACGCCGTCCGTTCCGAAATAGTCCCGCGCCATGGCTTTTTAATACATCTGAACGGACGGTGTCCGTGGGATCGTCGGCGAGTTCATCACTGCCGACCTCGTCGAGCGGCTCGGCAAGGCGTCCGCGCTCTGGTCCGGCCGCGG
>JBOGZQ010000189.1:0-6386 GCA_050697375.1 Gaiellaceae bacterium
CGGACTCGCGCAGTGTGTGGCGGAGGACGGAGGCGGTCTCCCGGAGGACATCGTCGCCGGCGTCGTGGCCGTAGCGGTCGTTGATCTGCTTGAAGTCGTCGAGGTCGGCGACGACGAGCGTGAAGGGAACGCCGAGACGGTCGGAGCGCGCGATCTCGTGGCCGAGCGCATCCTCGCACCCGCGCCGGTTGGCGATGCCGGTGAGACCGTCGACGAGCGCCTGTCGCTCGACGATCGAGTGCAGTCGCGCGTTCTCGAGCGCGACCGCCGCGTGCGCGGCGAGCGACGCGGCCGTCATCCGCTCCTCGGCGTCGAAGGTGCCGATGAGGACGAGCGTGCCGAGCCGCTCGCCGCCGACCGTGAGCGGGTGCTCGAGGCGATCGCCCGACGCGTTGTAGTTGCCCGCCGCGGCGGCGCGACCGTTGCTCTTGATCGTCGCTCCCGTGGCGCCCGTCGCCTCGACCGCGGTCTCGACGACGACGTGCAGAAGCTGCTCGACGTCGTTCGTCGCGAGCGCCTCGCCGAAGCGGCCGAACGCGACCCGCAGCCGGCCGCGCTCGGCGTCGAGCTCGGCGAGGCGCGCCTGGAGCTGGTCGGCCATGTCGTTGAACGCGGCGCCGAGCGTCGCCAGCTCGTCGCCGCCGCGAACGGGGACGCGCTGCCCGAGCCGGCCCTGCGCGATGCCGCGCGCGGCGTCGGCGAGCCCGCGGAGCGTGCGCACGATCGACCGTCCCTCGAGGAACGCGACGATCGCGACGAGGAGCACGACGAGAACGAGGCCGCCGATGAGCTCGTCGCGCTGCGACGCGTCGGCGGCGTCGACCGCCGACTGCGGCGTCAGCACCGCGAGCGACACGCCCGGAAGCGGCGGCGCGACGAGCGCGCGATAGCGCGTCCCGCCGACGCGCACGACGGCGATGCGGCCGGCCGCGAGCGGAACCGTTCCCGCGAGCGGCGGGCTCGCGGCGAGGATGCGGTTTCCGGCGAGCAGGACGAGCCTGTCGCTCGGGGGAATCCCCGCGTCGTGTCGAAGCTTGGCGGCGAACGCGCGGTCGAGAGGGACCGAGGCGATGACGACGCCGGCCAGGCCCTTCGACGTGATCACGTCCGCTTGCTCGTGGACCGCGAGCGGGTCGACGCGGCCGACCCGAAAGCTGCCGGCGCGAACGGCGAGATCGGAGCCCGGCGGGAGCAGCGCCCGGACACCGGCGACGTCGCGGCGCTGAAGCGCGACCTGGAACGTCCGGTCGCGCGCCAGGCGCCCGGCGGCCGACTCGGCGGTGTCGGCGCGATCCTGATACGCGGCGAGGGCGACTCGGAGGTCGGACTGGAGCCGCGTATCGACCCGCCGCCCCTCGCTTTGGGCCGAGGCGGACGCGAATCCCCAGACGGCCGCGCCCGCGGGCACGAGCGTCAGAAGAATGAAATACAGCGCGAGCTTGAATTTGAAGCTGCCCAAAGCCGCCTCCTGTATTCAAGCCCTCGTCCCGACCTGCCGATACCTCGATCGAGTGATGCCATCGGCATCGGGGGTCGGAACCATGAGTGCTATCACGAGGGGGGTCGTCGCAGCAGTGCTGCTCGCCGGTGCGGTGGCGGGCGCCGTGGCGTTCCCACGCATATTGGCCGGGCCGGGCGGCGGGCAAACACCCTCGTTTGCGCTGCCGGCGACCGCGTCGCAGCCCGCAATCGTGCGGGCGCAGCCGCTGCCCGCGCCGGGGCCGACGTTCCGCGTTTCGATCGCGCCCGTCCTGCCGGTCGTGCACGCCGCGCACATCGTCCAGGTCGCGCCCGAACGTCCGAAGCCGATCGTCATCCGCCGGGTCACGCCGCCCGCCCCCGCGTCGCCGAAGCCCGCGCCTGCACCGACGTCGGCTCCCGCTGTTGCGCCGGTGCAGATCCCGGCGGAGCCGAGCGCGCCTGCTGCTCCTGCTCCTGCTCCTGCTCCTGCTCCTGCGCCTACGCGCCTCCCGGCGGTTGCAACCCCGCCTGCGCCCGCGCCCGCGGTGAAGCCGGCCGTCACGGTGGCGCCCCCGGCGTCCCCTGGCGGGCACGGCCACCATCACGACCACGGCGGACCGCCGCCGAGCCCGCCGAGCACCCCTCCACTAGGATCGGGAGATGGCTCGCCTGCGCAAGCTCCGCCCGACACCGATAGCGGTAACGATCGCAGTGTGGGACATCTGGAAGCGCCTGACGCCCAAGCAGCGCCGCCAGATCATGGCCATGGCCCGCCGCCATGGTCCCACGGTCATGGCGAAGGCCACTGAGCTGCGGCGCCACCGCCGCATCTGACTCTCAGACGCCGAGCGCGGCGCGCGCGATCCGGTCCTGCTCGCGCAGGTGCGCCGTCGGATACCCCTCGCTCGGGCTCGCGCGCCAGGGGCGCCCGACGTAGAGGAGCGGCACGTCGTCCGGCTTCGCCTCCTCGAGGCGGTGCCTGATGGCGCGGAACGGCCCCATGTTCTGCGGCTCCTCCTGCACCCACACGAGCTCGCGCAGGTTCGGGTAGCCGCGCACGAGCTCGGCCGCCTGCTGCACCGGGAACGGATAGAGCTGCTCGAGCCGTGCGACGGCGACGCCTTCCGCCTCCGCGCGGCGCTCGTGGCCGACGATGTCGTAGTAGACCTTGCCCGAGCAGAGGACGAGTCGCGTCGTCGCCTCGCGGTCGGCCGTCGCATCGTCCAGCAGCGGGCGGAACGCACCCTCTGCGAGGTCGGCGATCGTCGACGACGCCTGTTTCAGCCGTAGCAATCCCTTCGGCGTCATCACGACGAGCGGGCGTGCCGTCGCGTCGAGCGCCTGGCGCCGGACGAGATGGAAGTACTGCGCCGACGTCGTGCAGTTGGCGATGCGGATGTTCTCCTGCGCGGCGAGCTGGAGGAACCGCTCGAGGCGCGCGCTCGAATGCTCGGGCCCGTTGCCCTCGTAGCCGTGCGGGAGCAGCAGCGTCAGCCGCGACGTCTCCCCCCACTTCGAGAGGCCGGCGGAGATGAACTGGTCGACGACGATCTGCGCGCCGTTGGAGAAGTCGCCGAACTGCGCCTCCCAGAGGACGAGGGCCTCGGGGGCGGCGGCGGAGTAGCCGTACTCGAAACCGACGCATGCGTACTCCGACAGCGGCGAGTTGTGGATCTCGAACGACGCGACCGCGTCGTCCAGATGCTGCATCGGCGTGAACGTCGCGCCGGTGTTCACGTCGTGCAGCACCGCATGGCGGTGCGCGAACGTGCCGCGCTCGGTGTCTTGGCCGGTGATGCGGATCGGGATGCCTTCGACGAGCAGCGACGCGAACGCGAGCGCTTCCGCCTGGCCCCAATCGATGCCGCCCTCGTTCATCGCGTCGCGGCGGCGCTCGAGCTGCTTCATCAGCTTCGGGTGCGGCGTGAACCAGTCGGGCACGCGCAGGAGCTCCTCGTTCAGCTCGCGCAGCCGCTCGGCCGGGACGGCAGTGTGGACGGTCGGCCCGGTCGCTGCCGGCAGGCGGTGCTCGACCGGCATGACCTCGGGCTCGATCCCGAACGTGCTCTTCAGCTGCTCGTGCGCGGCCTTCAGCTCCGCCTGCACGGCCGCCACCTGCTCGTTCGCCTCCTGCTCGTCGAGCACGCCGTCCGCGACGAGCCGCTGTGCGAACTGCTCGCGCACGGTCGGATGGTCGGCGATCGCAGCGGCCAAGAGGGGCTGCGTGTACGCCGGCTCGTCCTGCTCGTTGTGGCCGAAGCGACGGTACCCGACGAGGTCGACGACGACGTCGTGGCCGAAGCGCCACCGATACGCGAGCGCGAGCCCGACCGCGGAGATCGCCGCCTCCGGATCGTCGGCGTTGACATGGATGATCGGCACGTCGAAGCCCTTCGCGAGGTCGCTCGAGTAGCGCGTCGAGCGGCCGTCCTCGGGATCGGTCGTGAAGCCGACCTGGTTGTTCGTGATCAGGTGCAGCGTGCCGCCGGTCGAGTAGCCGGCGAGGCCCTGGAGGTTGAGCGTCTCCGCAACTTCGCCCTGGCCGCTGAACGCGGCGTCGCCGTGGATGAGCACGGGCAGCGCGATCGTCGGGTCGTGGTAGCCGTCGCGCGCCGAGCGGTCGGTCTGCTCCGCGCGCGCGCGGCCCTCGACGACAGGGTCGACCGCCTCGAGGTGGCTCGGATTGGCGGCGAGCGTGACGGTGATCTCCCCCGCCTCGGTCTTCCGCTGGCCCTCGGCGCCGAGGTGGTACTTGACGTCGCCGGTGCCGCCTTCCTCGCTCGAGACGACGGCCTCGATCGTCCGCTCTCCTTCGAACTCGCGCAGGATGACGTCGTACGGGCGGCCGACGACGTGCGCGAGCACGTTGAGGCGGCCGCGGTGCGCCATGCCGATGACGACCTCGTGCGCGCCGGCGGCGGACGCGAGCTCGATCGCCTCGTCGAGCATCGGCACCATCACGTCGAGCCCTTCGAGCGAGAACTGCTTCTGCCCGAGGAACGCGCGCCGCAGGTAGTGCTCCATCCCCTCGACCTGCGAGAGCCGCGCGAGCAAGTCGGTGCGCTCCTCCGGCGTCAGCGATTGCCGGTAGCGGCCCGACTCGATCGCCTGGCGAAGCCACACTCGCTCCTCGTGATCGGAGATGTGCTCGATCTCGTACGCGATCGTCCCGCAGTACGTCTCGCGCAGGCGCGGCAGCGCGTCGGCGAGCGTGTCGCCGAGATGGGAGAGCCGGAGGACGGACGTTGGGATGCGCGCCTGCAGGTCGGGCGTGAGCTTCGGGATGAGCCGCTCCGGCTCGAGCGCGGGATCGCCGGGCGGCTCCGAGCCGAGCGGGTCGAGGTGCGCGGCGAGGTGGCCGTGCATGCGCAGCGCCTTGATGAGCGACATCGCGGCGGCGACCCCACCCACGAGCTCCTCGTCGGCGACCGGGACTTCCTGGACCTCGACCGCTGCCGGCGCGACATGGCCGTTGCCGGCCCTGTTCGTCTCGAGCAGGCGTGCGAGCCCCGGCTGCGCGGAGAGCAGCTCGGGAGGCGCGCTCTCGAAGAGCGCGCGCCACTCGGGCGGGACGGCGGCCGGATTGTCGAGGTACTGCTCGAGCAGCAGGGCCGCGTAGCCCGTGTTCAATCCATCCACAAGACCGTTGTAGCAGCCGCTACCAGAGCGGACGCCCGGTGATGACGGTGATCATCATCCCGAGGAAAAAGCAGACGGCGACGGTGATGACCGCCACGAAGGGAAGCCGCTTGCCGCGGCCGGTCATGCCGGCGCTGATGAGTGCGAGCAGCATCGCCGGAGCGAGCAGCCGGATCGGATGCCAGGCGAGCGAGATGAGGCTGAAGAAGATGGCGAGCGACGCGAGGTAGCCGGCGACGGCGTCGACGTGGCTCCCGCGCTCCTGCTCGGGCTCGAGGGTCGAGAAGGGGTCTGCGCTCATCGACGTTCAGCGTACGCGCGCGCGGCGCGAGCCGTGCGGGCATACGTGCGCACCGGACCGCCGCGCGGGCGGCGTGGCCGCCGGTTGGGGCGCCTTCGCCAGCCGGGCCCGGAGTCGTCCGGCCCGATCTTCGCGGTCACGGCCGCACCCTCTTCGGGCTTCGGCTCGGCCTTGATCGCGTAGTAGACGACCGAGCAGAGATACACGATGGGGATCTTCAGGATCACCATCAGGAAGACGATCTCCCAGACCGTATCCGGCCCGTGCATGGGAGAGAGTCTACCCCGGGGTTAGGAGCCTCCAACCTCTGGGGATGGAAGGGGGATGAGCCAAGAGGCCCTTCAGTCGCTGCTCGACCACGGCGAGGAGATCGGATCGATCAACCTGTCGGCGTTCAACGAGCTCGTTGCCGACCTCGAGCTCGAGGGCGACGATCTCGCCGCCGTCTACGAGCAGCTGGAGCAGCGCGGCATCGATCTGACCGACGACGGCCACGAGGCGGAGGCGTCCCACTACGCGAACGACGAGGTCGCTGCGATGACGACCGACTCGCTCCAGCTCTTCCTCAACGAGGCAGGCCGCTACGCGCTGCTGACGGCGGCGGAGGAGGTCGAGCTCGCGAAGAGGATCGAGCGCGGCGACCAGCAGGCGAAGGACCGGATGATCAACTCGAACCTGCGCCTCGTCGTCTCGATCGCGAAGAAGTACCAGGGGCACGGGCTCTCGCTCCTCGACCTCATCCAGGAGGGGATCATCGGGCTCATCCGCGCGGTCGAGAAGTTCGACTGGCGGCGCGGGTACAAGTTCTCGACGTACGCGACGTGGTGGATCCGCCAGGCGGTGCAGCGGGGCGTCGCGAACAAGTCGCGCACGATCCGCATCCCGGTGCACATCGTCGAGCGCGAGCAGAAGATCGCGCGCGCGGAGCGGGAGCTGACGCTCACGCTCGAGCGGCCGCCGACGGACGACGAGGTCGCGAAGAAGG
>JBOGZQ010000190.1:0-23786 GCA_050697375.1 Gaiellaceae bacterium
GGCGAGAGCGATCCCGAGTACGTCGACCACGGCCCCGGCGACCGCTGGGCGACCGCGATCGCGACCGAGCTGCCGCGCGTCGTCGATTCGCGCTTCCGCACCATCCGGTCGCGGACCGGCCGCGCCCTGATCGGGATCTCCGCCGGAGGCGACGGCGCGATGCAGCTCGGCCTCAACCACCTCGCCGAGTTCTCGGTCGTCGAGTCGTGGAGCGGGTACTTCCACCCCACCGACGAGATCCCGACGGTGCGCGGCACGCTGCACGCGACCAAGACGTTCATCGCGTTCTACGTCGGCCGGAGCGACTGGCGCTTCTACGCCGAGAACGAGACGTTCAACCAGGAGCTGTCCGAGGAGGGCGTCGCGCACGTCTTCCGCGCGTATCCGGGCGGCCACAACCAGGCGCTCTGGCAGCGGTACGCGGCCCCCTGGCTCGAGCTCGCGCTCGTCCACCTCGCACCGGCCCACTAGGATTTCCTCGTGGCGACCACCACGAAGCCGACGACGCTCGATCCGCACGACTTCCTCGCGATCGACGCCCTCCTCGACGACGAGGAACGCGCGATCCGCGACACGGTGCGCCGCTTCGTGCGGGAGCGAGTCCTTCCCGAGATCGGCGACTGGTTCGAGAACGCGGTGCTGCCGCGCGAGCTCGCGAAGGAGCTCGCGCAGCTCGGCCTCTTCGGCATGCACCTCGAGGGCTACGGACTGCCGGGTGCGAGCTCGGTCATGTACGGCCTGACGTGCATGGAGCTCGAGGCGGGTGACGCGGGCATCCGCAGCCTCGTCTCCGTCCAGGGATCGCTCGCGATGTACGCGATCTGGCGCTGGGGCACCGAGGAGCAGAAGCAGCGGTGGCTGCCGCAGATGCACGAAGGCGACGCGATCGGATGCTTCGGCCTGACCGAGCCCGACGCGGGCTCCGATCCCGGCGCGATGCGGACGACGGCGGCCCGCGACGGATCGGACTGGATCCTCAACGGGTCGAAGATGTGGATCACGAACGGGTCGATCGCCGACGTCGCGGTGGTCTGGGCGCGTACCGGCGAAGCTCAGATCAACGGCTTCCTCGTCGAGCGCGGCACGCCGGGCTTCGAGGCGCCGGAGATGCACCGCAAGATCTCGCTGCGTGCCTCGGTGACGTCCGAGCTCGTATTGCGCGACGTCCGCGTCCCCGAGGAGAACCGCTTCCCCGAGGTCAACTCTTTGCGCGGGCCGCTCTCGTGCCTGAGCGAGGCGCGGTACGGCATCGTCTGGGGCTCGGTCGGCTCGGCTCGCGCGTGCTTCGAGGCCGCGCTCGACTACGCGAAGGAGCGCATCGTGTTCGGCAAGCCGATCGCCGGCTACCAGCTGACGCAGCAGAAGCTCGCCGAGATGGCGCTCGAGATCAACCGCGCGACGCTCGTCGCGCTCCATCTCGGACGCAAGAAGGACGCCGGCACGCTCCGACCCGAGCACGTGAGCTTGGGCAAGATGGGGAATGTCCGCGGCGCGCTCGAAGTAGCGCGCACGGCGCGCACCATCCTCGGCGGCAACGGGATCACGCTCGAGTACCCGGTCATCCGGCACATGAACAATCTCGAGTCGGTGCTGACGTACGAGGGGACGCACGAGGTGCACACGCTCGTCGTCGGCCAGGCGCTCACCGGCGAGAACGCCTTCCGCTAGGTCTTACTCGCCGTCCCAGTAGTCGACGGCGTCGCGCATGCGGAAGGACCGGCGATTCGCGCCGACCTTGTCGCTGTCGGGATACACCGGATACGTCGGCCGGTTGAGCGTCGAGAAGAGCGCGATGCGCGCGTCGGCTCGACTGTGGTTGAGGAATGTGTGCGCACCCTCCTCGTTCTCCGGAAACGCGATGACGTCGCCAGGCCGCAGCTCGCGCTCGCCGTCGGGTGTGCGCACCGTTGGCGTACCGACGACGACGACCGCCCACTCCTCGTTCCCGCGATGGAAGTGGTACGGCCAAAGCTGCTCCCCCGGCGGCAGGTCGTACAACGCGCAGCCAAGCAGCTCGGCGCCCTCGACGACCCGACGGCCGAAGAAGCGAAAGCCGTCGCGGTCGTTCGCCTCGCCGCGCTCCTCGGCCAGGAGGTTGACGATCACGTGGGCTCCTCGACCCAGCCGCGAATCGTCCGAGCGTCGTCGCGCGTCCACCCGGCGATGACGCCGGTCTTGCCGTCGTCGGGATAGACCACGACCTCGGGGTCGGACGCGGTCGAGAAGAACGCAGCCCGCACCGGATCCTTCGTGTCGTTGCGGATCTGATGTGCGCCCACCTCGCCGCGCGGAAAGTGCGCGAGGTCCCAGGGCTCGAGGACATGCTCGCCGTCCGGTGTGCGCAGCGTCGGGGCGCCGGCGAGGACGAGCAGCATCTCCTCCTCTCCGACGTGCCAGTGATAGGGAGAAGCATCGCCGGCCGCGAGCTCGTAGACCGTGCAGCCCCAGCCGCGCGCACCGAGTGCGTCGCCGATGCGGCCGAGGTCGGTGAAGAGGTTCAAAAGCCGACACCTCCGGGCGCCGGCAGCGGGCTGCGCGGCAGGTCGGCCCTCGGCTCTCCCTCGTTGTACGCCGACGGCGCGACGTCATTCGGACCGTCCGCAAAGAAGAGGCTTGCGAGCCGCTGGATCTGGGCGCGGCCGTGACCGAGCTCGAACTGGCCGCCGCCGTACATCTGCACGCCGCGGTCCTCGCACGCCTCGACGCACTGGAGGAGCTTGCGCACCGTTCCGAAGCGCGACGGCTTCACGTTGAGCCAGCGAGCCTCGAACGGCAGCGCCTCGAAGTCGGCGAGCGAATGAATCGGCGCGTCGAAGCTGAGCCGTGACTCGACGTCGCGAAGCGCTTCGAGGCAACCGTCCTCGAGCCATGCATCCTCGATCACGACATCCGGAAACGCGCCGGCGATGGCGCGGTAGAGGGTGGGGCTCGGCTCGAGGTCGACGACGGTCCCGCGGTAATACGCCTTGAGATCGACGACGCGCACGCGGTCGAGGGCCGCAAGCCGCTGCATCAACTCGGCGCCCCACTCCTTCGTCGCGTCGAGCTTGAACTCGAGCGTGGGATCGTTCTCGAGCCACGGGCCGACGTCGGCGCGCGTCGACGCGACGAAGCGGACCGGACGGTACGGCCGCCCGACTGCGTCCCCGAGGGAGCGGCCGGCCTGGCGAAGCCCTAGGTCGAGCGCCGCGCTTTCGAACGCCCAGCGCCGGTAGTCGGGGAGATCGAAGTCGTCGAGCCGGCGCGAGAGATCGTCGAGCGTCCACGTGCCGGCGAGCATCAGCCTGGAGGGGAACTCGTCGTGCTCGGCCGCGTCGTACGTGACGTCCTCCCCCTCACCGGTCTCGCCGGCGCCGTCGAGCACGACCGTCGTGGTCACGCGCGTCCACTGCTCGCGCGGAAGCTCGCGGCGCGCGGTCGAGTAACCGTCGATGCGTACCTCGAGCCCGGCGAGCTGGTCCCAGAGCGGCATACTCCGAACCCTATGAGGACGGCGCTCGCCGTTGCAGCGACAATCGGCCTCCTCCCGCACGCGGCGCTCTTCGTGCCGGGGCACTCGCTCGCCGGCGTGCGGCTCGGAGAGCCGGCTGCTCAGGTACGCGCGGCGCTCGGGGCGCACGGCGTCTGCGACGGCTGCACGACGCCGACGTGGTACTTCACGTACGCGAAATTCACGCAGCCTGGCCTCGCAGTCGAGGTCCACGCCGGGCGAGTCGCCGCCCTCTACACGATCTGGCAGCCGCACGGATGGCACACGGCGGCCGGACTCCGCCTCGGCGCGGTCGAGGGACAGGTGACGAAGCTGGAAGGTCCGCTCGTGCCGCTGGAGTGCCCGGGATACACCGCGCTCGTGCACGACGCCGGCACCGTGCGGAACGCGTACTACATCGTCGACGGGAAGCTGTGGGGCTTCGGCCTCCTGCCGGCGCAGACGAGCCCGTGCAAGTGATCTCACTCGACGACGTGCGTGCCGCGGCAGAGCGGCTCGACGGCGTCGCCAACCGGACGCCGACATTCACGTCACGGACGCTGGACGAGCGAACCGGATCGTCCGTGCACGTGAAAGCGGAGTGCTTCCAGCGTGGAGGCGCGTTCAAGTTTCGCGGCGCGTACAACAAGATCGCGTCGCTGCCCTCGGACGTCCGCGAACGCGGGGTGCTCGCGTACTCGTCGGGCAACCACGCCCAGGCGGTGGCGATCGCCGCCCGCTTGCTCGGGACGTCGGCGACGATCCTCATGCCAGAAGACTCACCGCGGGCCAAGCTCGAGGCGACGCGCGGCTACGGCGCCGAGGTGATCTCCTACGACCGCTGGACGCAGGACCGCGAGGAGATCGGACGCCGTCTCGCGGAAGAGCGCGGCATCGAGCTCGTGCCGCCGTACGACGACCCGCTCGTCATGGCCGGCCAGGGCACGACCGCCCTCGAGCTGCTCGAGGACGTACCCGACCTCGACGCGATCGTCGTCCCGATCGGCGGCGGCGGGCTCATCGCCGGTTGCGCGACGGCGGCGACATCGCTTCGCCCGGGGATCCGCGTCATCGGCGTCGAGCCCGAGGCGGGCGACGACACGCGCCGGTCGCTCGCGGCCGGCGCGCGCGTCAACATCGGCGTGCCGCACACGATCGCGGACGGCCTCCAGGCGGCGGAGCCCGGCAGGCTCACCTTCGAGGTGAACCGTGCGCTCGTCGACGAGATCGTCACCGTGTCCGACGATGAGATCCTCGATGCGATGGCATTCCTGTTCGACCGGCTGAAGCTCGTCACCGAGCCGAGCGGCGCGGTCGGAGTCGCAGGTCTCCTCGCCGGCCGCGCGCCGCGCGGCAACGTCGGCGTCGTGATCTCAGGTGGGAACGTCGGCGTGGCGCGTTTCGCCTCGCTGCTCGGCGGACGCTGACAAGCCCGCGGCGAGCACCTCGACGATGTGGTGCTCTGCGTTTGCGACGTCGTTCTCGTCCCCGGGCAGGCGGCCGAGCACCCAGCCGGTGATGAGCTCGTCGATCGCGCCGTAGACGATGACCGCCGCCGTGTCGGCGTCGAGGTCGCGGCGGAAGTCGCCGCCGGCCTGTCCGCGCTCGAAGATCCGCCGGATCGCGCCGATCGGCTTGACGAGCTCGCCGACTCGCTGCCCGATCTCCGCGCTGCGCGCGATCTCGCGAATGACGACGCGCACGACGTCGGGCTCGTGGCGCCAGCCGTGGAACATCGCCTGCACGATTCCGCGGAGCTGTTCGACCGGCGGTTCGCCCGACGCCTCGACTGCGTGGATGCGCTCGAGCAGCGCCTTCCAGTGCTCGTTGAAGATCGTCTCGAGGACCTCGTCCTTCGACGAGAAGTAGTGGTAGAGCAGTCCGTGTGCGACGCCGGCCTCCTCGGCGATGTCGCCGACACGGGACGCGTGGAACCCCTTGCGCGCGAACACGCGCACGGCCGCGTCGAGGATGACGCGGCGTTTCTCCTCCGCTGCGGTGGTGCGCTCGCTCAGGGCGGCCTAACCGTAGTGCTAGGTTCGCCGCCGATGCAACGACTGCTCGTCGTCGACCTGACGCGCTACCTCCCCGGCGCGTTCGCCGGAGCCGAGCTCCTGCGCCTGGGCGCCCGGGTCGTCCGGGTGGAGCGGCCGGCAGGGGATCCGATGCGGACGACCGCGCCGGAATGGCACGACGCGCTCAACGCGGGCAAGGAGTCCGTCGACTGGGATCTCGCCCGTCCGCTCCTCGAGCGGGCGGACGTCGTCCTGGAGTCCTTCCGGCCGGGCGTCGCCGGGGAGCTCGGCGTCGGGCCGGATGCTGCGCCATCGACCGCCGTGTACTGCTCCATCACTGGCTTCGGCGCCGACGGACCGCACGCCGCCCGCGCCGGTCACGACCTCAACTACGCGGGCTGGTCGGGGCTCCTCGAACCGACGGCGCCCGCGCTTCCCCCCGTCCAGGTCGCGGACCTCGCAGCGGGCGCGCTCGGTGCGGTCACCGAGATCCTCGCCGCGCTCCTACGCGGCGGCGGGGCGCGCATCACCGTCTCGATGACGCACAACGCTCACCGCCTCGCCTCGCGCGCGCCCGTGCTCACGCGCGGCTACGCGTGCTACCGGATGTACGAGACGTCGGACAGCCGCCATCTCACCGTCGGCGCGCTCGAGCCGAAGTTCTTCACCCGCCTGTGCGAGCTCCTCGGCCGTCCCGAGCTCGCCGAACGTCAGTACGACGACGACCAGGATGCCCTTGTCGCCGAGTTGGCGAACGTTTTCTCCCGCCGACCTTTGGAACATTGGCTCAGCGTGTTCGAGCGCGAGGACGTGTGCGTGGGGCCAGTCGCGACGTACGCCGAAGCAGCCGAGAGCTTCGGCGCGGCTTCGCCCGGTCGCGCACCGGCGCTCGGCGAGCACACCGCCGGCTGGCGCCGGGAGCTCGGTCTGTGATCGCAGCGGTCGCGGCTGCAACCGCCGTCCGCACGGAGCCGCATCAGGCGCGTATGCTCGCGCAGAGCGGCAACGACGTCGTCGCGATCGCGCCCGACGGCAGCCGCCGGCATCTCCTAACCGGCGCCGGGGACGCCGCGTACTCGCCCGACGGAACGCTCGTCGCGTTCTCGCGCGACGGGGACCTCTGGCTCGCGAACGCGGACGGCAGCGGCCAGCGGCGGCTGACCGACACGCCGAAGGTCGAAGAGTGGGGTCCCGCATGGTCGCCGGACGGGAAGGTGCTCGCGTACACGGCGCTCGTCGACGGCGCGCGGCAGATCCGTCTCTTCCGGCCTCCCACCGGGCCGTCCGTCCGCGTCGCCGGCGCGAGCGGCGAGGACTGGAGCCCTGCGATCGCCGTCGACGGAGAGCTTGCGTTCGTCTCGAGTCGCAGCGGAGCACCGGCGGTCTACGTCGCGAGCGAGAACCGCACGGGCGTCCGCCCGTTCGACAGCGTTGCGCCCACGACGCCGCCGGCCGACATCCGCGACCTCGCGTGGTCACCCGGCGGGAAACGGCTCGCGTACACGGTGCAGAACGACGACGGGACGACCGCGGTCGATGTCGACGACGGCACGACGCAGACGCAGCTCGCGGCGGGCGCGCAACATCCGGTGTGGTCGCCCGAGGGCGGGCGCATCGCGTTCGACGACGGGCACGGCGCGCTCTCGTCGGCGGCCGCGGACGGAAGCGACGTTCGCAGCCTCGGCAGCGGCCGCCCGCTCGACTGGCGGGTCGTCCCGACGGGCATTCCGCTCTACCCGAACCTCGTGCAACGCCCGCCGAGCGGACTCGTCGTCATGCACATCCTCAACGGCCACTGGCTCCTCGGCTTCACGTCGATGGTCGACAACCGAGACCCGGGCGCACTGTGGATCACCGGCCACCGGGTCGGGCGCGCGACGGTGATGCAGGTCGAGCAACGCGTACACCTCGCCGGCGGCGGCGTGCGGACGTTCCCGGGGAGCGGCGAGTTGCACTACACGAACGCGCCGCCGCACTTCCACTGGCACTTCCTCGGCTTCGACCGGTACGAGCTGCGGAGCGCAAAGACGTTCAAGCTGCTCGTACGCGACCACAAGAGCGGCTTCTGCATCGCCGACCACTACGGCATCGCGCCCGGCATCCACCACGGGCCGCCGCACTTCCTCGGCAACTGCGCGCAGTTCCAGCCGAAGGCGCGGTTCGTCGAGGAGGGATCGTCGGTCGGCTACACCGACCGCTATCCCGCGTACTTCCACGGGCAGGACCTCGACATCACGAAGGTAAAGGCCGGCCTCTACTGGCTCGTGCACCGCGCGAACTCCGACTTCCACCTGCGCGAGGAGCACTACGACGACGACACCGCGGCACTCCTCGTCCGGATTGCATGGAAGCACGGCGTGCCGACTGTCACGCCGCTCCGCGCCTGCCACAAGGAACGCTGCTAGCTCCGTCTACTTGTCGTCGTCGCCGCCGATCCGGCCGAGCGCGCGCTGGAACTCGGCGGGGACGATCCACACCTTGTTCGACTCGCCCTGCGCGATCTGCGGGAGCGCCTGCACGTACTGATACGCGAGCAGCTGCGGATCGGGATTCCCATCGTGAATCGCCTTGAAGACCGTGCCGATCGCCTGCGCCTGCCCTTCAGCCTCGAGGATCGTCGCCTGCTTCTGCCCTTGCGCGCGCAGGACAGCAGCCTGCTGCTCGCCCTCGGCGGTGAGGATCGCGGATTGCTTCTGGCCCTCCGCCTGGAGAATCGTCGCGCGCTTCTCGCGGTCGGCGCGCATCTGCTTCTCCATCGAGTCCTTGATGGACGCGGGCGGGTCGATCGCCTTCAACTCGACGCGATTGACGCGGATCCCCCACTTGCCCGTCGCCTCGTCGAGCACGCCGCGCAGCTGACCGTTGATCTCGTCGCGCGACGTCAGCGTGCTCTCGAGCGCGAGGCCGCCGATCACATTGCGTAGCGTCGTCACGGTGAGCTGCTCGATCGCCTGGATGTAGTTCGCGATCTCGTACGTCGCCGCCTTCGGATCGTTGACCTGGAAGTAGATGACCGTGTCGATGTTGACAACGAGGTTGTCCTCGGTGATCACAGGCTGCGGGGGGAACGACACGACTTGCTCGCGCAGGTCGATGAGCGGCCGCAGTCGATCGACGAACGGCACCACGATCGCCAGCCCCGGGTTGAGCGTGCGGTGGTAGCGCCCGAGGCGTTCGATGACGCCCGCGCGCGCCTGGGGAACGATGCGAATCGTGCGCGCGAGCACCAGCAGTACCAGCACGGCGACGACGGCGATGACGATCAACGCGACCATGGAGCTCCCTTATTCGTAGACAAGAGCGGTTGCACCTTCGATCTTGACGATCTCCACTTGCGTTCCGGGCTCGATGACCTGGTCATCCATGTAGGCGCGCGCCGACCACTCTTCGCCGCCGATGCGCACGCGGCCGCCGTTACGGTCGACTCGCTGGAGCACCATCGCGTGTCCGCCTTCGAGCGCGGCCGCTCCGGTGCGGATCGCGGCAGGCATCCGCAGGTGCGCACGCGCGATCGGCCGAAGCAGCCCGAGCGATGCGACCGAGCCGGCGATGAAGACGACGAGCTGAAGCCATGCGGCGGCGCCGACCGCAGCAGCGACGGCGCCGGCTACCGCAGCGAGTGCCACCGGCCCGAGGAAGAACATCCCCGGCGTGAACACTTCGCCGACGGCGAGGAGCACCGCGGCGATCGACCAGGCAAGCCAACCGGGCATTGATCAGAGCCTATTGACGCCGAGAACTCTGGGCAACGCGTGCAGGTCGGAGATCCGCGGCTCGAACGTCGGGTACCGGTCGAGCCGATCGAGGAGGACTGCTTGTATCCCGGCCGCGCGTGCCCCTTCGATGTCGTCCTCCACCGTGTCTCCGACCATCGCCGCATCCTCGGGCGCAACCTCGAGGAGCTCGAGAACGGCGCGGAAGATCGACGCGTGCGGCTTCGTCTTCCCGTGGTGGAACGACGTGATCCCGGCGTCGATGTCGAGCCCGTGATGCAGGGCGAACGCATGCACATCACGCGCGGAGTTGGAGACGAGCCCGATCCTCAGCTCCGCCGCGCGCAGCTGCGCAAGGACGGGAACGACGTCCTCGTACAGCTCGAAGTTGTCGTGGCGCTCCCACCCGCGCGTGATCTCGACGGCGCATTCGTACGACGCGGGCCCCGTCCCGCCCATCCCGCGGACGATGCGCTCGGTGAAGGCGAACCAGATCGTCTCGTCGTAGTCGAGATCGGGGTGGTGCTTCAGCTCGACGAGCGCGTCGTCCCGCGCTGTTTCGTATCGCGTCGCGTCGAGCGTCAGCCCGTGCCGCTCGCCCGCGCGGACGTAGCCCTCGGGCCCGAGCTCCGGCCCGGGCCGGGCGAGGGTGAAGTCCACGTCGAATAAAACCGCGGAGAGGCTCAATCGGGGTGCCCAGATTCGAACTGGGGACCTCTCCGACCCGAACGGAGCGCGCTACCAGGCTGCGCCACACCCCGATGTGCGACCGACAACGTTAGCGGTCGCGCGGCAGAGCCGCGCTCCCTCTTACGGCCGGCGTCGCAAGCGACGCCTTGGCGACCCGAACGGAGCGCGCTACCAGGCTGCGCCACACCCCGATGTGCGAGCAACAACCTAGCGGGTCCTGGCGGCGACGAGGACGGCGTGCACGTACCGACGGACCTGCGCAGGCGTCGGCGTCCCGGCCGGCAGCTCGGCCGCGAACGCGGTCGTGCCGCGCACGTCGTTGTTCTGCCACGAGATCGCGCTCCCTGCGAGCTGCGGCATGGGGTGGTACGGGAGCCCGGACGCACGCGCGAACGCCTTCTCGATGCGGCGGTCGCCGCCGGACGCCCACACCATGTCGAGGTGCTGGTGGAACCAGATGGTCACGTGCGGGCGCAATCGGAGGATGAGGGCGCGCGCGATGCGCGCTTCGCGCTCGGAGAGCGGCCGCGGCCCCGACTCGTACAGGCCGCCCATCGGGCGCCAGCGCCACGGGAAGTTGCGGTTGAGGTCGACGCCGTGCGCGTTCTGCCGCGTGTCGGCTGCGACGCCGTCGGGGTTCAGCACCGGGACGATCCAAAGGTCGAGGTCGCGTGGAGCGAGCTTCTCGAGCGCGAGCGCAATGGGTATGCCGGCCTGCTCGTTGCCGTGGATGCATCCGACGACGAGGACGGGCGTCCCGTGCGGGTTTCCCACTTCGATCGCCTCGATCGGACGCCCCTGCCACGAGTGGCCGAGGAGAACGACGGTGAGCGCGAGCGCCCTAACCAAGGCCGTAGAGCCCCGGGAACCGTTCCACGAGGAGGCGCACGAGCGTCGCAGCGGGAAGGCCGACGACGTTGAGGTAGTCGCCGTCGATGCGCTCGACGAGCGCCGCGCCGCGACCCTGGATCGCGTACGCGCCCGCGCGTCCCTCCCACTCTCCGGTCGCGAGATACGAGGCGAGGTCGCGCGGCGCCAGCCGCCGGAACGTGACGAGCGTCGTCTCCGTCCGCAGCTCCTCCCACGCCTGCGTGCGGAGGCAGAGGCCGGAGACGACCTCGTGCTGCTTACCGGAGAGCAGGTCGAGCATCTCCTCTGCCTCGCCCTCGCTCGCGGGTTTGCCGAGCACGCGGCCGCCGCAGCGGACGACGGTGTCGACGCCGATCACCGGCCGGTCGCCGCCGTCGACGGAGCGCGCCTTGCCGGCAGCGTGCTCGAGCGGATCGTCGCCGAGCTCCTCGCAGTCGGGCGGAACGACGTCGAACGGAAGGCCGAGCTGCTCGAGGATCGCGCGGCGTTGCGGCGACGTCGACGCGAGGACGAGCGGAAGGCTCAGGTCTTCCGTGCGACCCAAATCTCCTCGCCCGGCCACTTGCGGCCCCAGTCGGCGGGGATGTCGGAGTAGAACGGGTGCGTCGCCGCGTCAGCCGGCGCCTGCAGCTCGATCAGGCGCTCGATCTCGAAGCCGGAGTCCCGCAGCACAGCGATCCACTCGCCGTGCGTGAGGTTGAAGTCGACGCCGACATCGTCGTCCCAGCGATGCATGCCGAAGTACGGGCGCTGCAGCTCGGTGGTGATCTCGCCGACTTCTTGGTGGCACAAGATCGCGAGCGGAGTCGTGTGCACGAAGACCAGGCGTCCGCCCGGACGAAGCAGCCGCGCGGCCTCCGGGATCCACTTGTACGGGTCGGCCCACGCGGCAGCGCCATGCTCCGAGTGCGCGAGGTCGAACGACGCGTCGGGGAGCGGCACCGACTCGCCCGGGGCCTCGACGAGCGGGAACTCGATGCCCGTCTCGCGCATCAGGCGCCGGGCCGTATCGAGCTGCGCCGGCGTCGGGTCGACTCCGACGACGCGCGCGCCGCGCTTCGCGAGCCACGCGGACACCCAGGCGGTGCCGCAGCCGAGCTCGACGCAGTCGAGTCCGGCGACGTCGCCGAGGACGTTCACCTCCGATTCCGGGACGTGGAACATGCCCCACACGACCTCGTCGCGCGCCCAGGCGTTCGCGGACGCCGCGTCGGTGTGCTTGGCGTTGTTCTTCGTCCAGAGCGCGACGTTGCGCTCGAGATCAGACGAAGTCATCGGCGGGGAACCAGAGCGCGATCTCGCGCTCCGACGACTCCGGCGAGTCGGAGCCGTGCACGAGGTTGTCCGGCATCGACATCGCGAGGTCGCCGCGAATCGAGCCCGGCTCGGCGTCGGCGGGGTTCGTCGCGCCGATCGTCCTGCGCAGCGTCGCGATCGCGCCCTCGCCTTCGACGACGAGCGCCCACGTCGGCCCGGATGTGATGAAGTCGACGAGGTCGCCGAAGAACGGCTTCTCCTTGTGCTCGGCGTAGTGCCGCTCGCCGAGATCGCGACTCGCGGTCAGGAGCTTGCCGGCGCGAACCGTGAATCCGCGCGCCTCGATGCGCCCGAGGATGTCGCCCGCCAGCCGCCGCCGAACCGCGTCCGGCTTGATCAAGATCAGTGTCCGCTCAGTCGCCACGGCGCGGGACTATAGACGCGCCGGCTTCGATCGGGGTCTCGCAATAGGGGCAAACTTGCCACAGCGCCTCGAGCGGTGCGCGGCAGCTCGCGCACGCCTGGCGCAGCTTCGTCGTGCAGATCGGGCAGACGAGGAAGCTCGAGTCGACGTCGGTGCGACAGACCGGACAAATGAGGCCCCGCCGCGACAGCCTGTCCTCCATCGCCTTGATCTCGAGCTCGCGCTCGCGGACGTCCTCGAGGTACTCGGGCGGGCGGAAGAGCATGTAGACGAGCGGCCCGACGTACGGCACGAAGCCGAGCACGGTCGCGAGCGCGACGAGCCACGGGTCGTCGATGCGCCTGCGCGCGTCCCGGTACGTCCACCATGCGGACGCGAGCCAAAACACCGCCGCGACGAGGATGAGGATCGCCGCGATCGAGCGCGTCGTCACAGCAGCGTCCGGCCGATGAGATAGCCCGCGGCGAACGCGCCGCCGACGATGAGCACGAGAACGACGATCGCGAACGCGAAGATCCCGGCCTTCTCGCCGGCGGTATGTGCCCTAACCGTCGCCATGGAGCTCGCTCAGAAGATAGAGGGACCCGGTGACGACCACGGCCTCGCCCGTCTCCAACGCCCGCAACCGCGCGGTTCGCGGCTCGGGCTCGACGTCGACCTGACGGAAGAACGGCCGGGCCAGGTCGGCCAGCTCCGACGCCGGCAGCGAGCGCCCGTTCCGCGACTCGGTGGCGACGAGGCGGTCCCCGAGCACGGACAGCGCCTCGAGCATCATCTCCGCCCGCTTGTCGCGGAGGATCGACACGACGACGACGAACTCCCGGTCCGGGAGCCGTGGAAGCAGGTAGCCGACGCCGGCGAGGTTGTGCGCTCCGTCCCAGATCTCGAGCGGCTCCTCGCTCCGGTGCTCGAGCCGGCCCGGGAGGGTTATGGCTTCCGCCGCGTGGGGATCGACGGGCCGATCGAGGAAGGCCTCAGCTGCTGCGACGGCAAGGGCCAGGTTGCTGCGTGCCGTGAGAACGACCACGTTGTCGGGCACCAACGGCTTCCATTCCTCTTCGGACAAGACGACGACGGCGCCGGGGCGGACGACGGCGAGCTTCTCGGCGGCGATCGCCTCGCGCGTGTCGCCGAGCACGTCCATGTGCTCGAGTGCGACGTTCGTCAGGACGACGACGCGCGCGTCGAGGACGTTCGTCGCGTCGTGGCGGCCGCCGAGTCCCGCCTCGACGACGGCGACGTCGATGCCGGCTTCTGCGAAGGCGTTGAGCGCGGCGGCCGTCAGCACCTCGAATTGCGTCGCGCCGAGACGCTCTGCCGGCTCGCGCACCGCTGCGATCGCGCGCTCGAAGTCCGCCTCCTCGCCGCGGATGCGGATGCGCTCACCCCAGCCGCGCACGTGCGGCGACAGATACGCGCCGACGGCGAGGTCGGCGTCGGCGAGCAACGCTTCGGTCAGGCGCGTCGTCGTCGACTTGCCGTTCGTGCCGACGACGTGCACGGCGGGGTACCGCCGCTGCGGGTCGCCGAGCTCGGCGAGGAGTGCGTGGATGCGGTCGAGCCCGAAGCCGTCCGGCGGCCACGGGCTGAGCGACTCAACCCAGTGCGTCGAGCTCGGCACGGTATTCGTCGAGCTTCTCGCGCTCGGCGGCAACAGCTTCGGGCGCAGCATTCGCGACGAACTTCTCGTTGGCGAGCATCCGTTCGGACCGCTCGATCTCCGCGTGGATCCGTGCGCGCTCGGCGTCGACGTCGCCCTGTCCATCACTCGTCGGGCGCACAACCGCGTTGAAGATGCGAAGCGCATCCCCCATCACCTTGATGCGAACGCCACTGCGTCGATAGATGCGTGCCGCCGTTTGGGCGTTCTCCATTGGGCCGAAGTCATGGTCATACGTCTGGGGCTCGAGCCACGGCGACACGGCGAGCCGCATGTCGTGGAACTGAGCCCAGATCTCCTCGGTCACGTGCGGCATCACCGGATGGAGAAGCGTGAGCAGCCGCTCGAGCGCGGCGAACGCCGTCGCGCGCGCGTCCGGCTCCTGGAGGCGTGGCTTGATCGCCTCGAGATACCAGTCGCAGAAGTCGTCGAACGTCAGGTGGTAGAGCCGGTCGACGGCGTGCGAGAAGTCGAAGCTCGCGAGATCTTCCTCCAGCTCCGCGCGCGTCGCCTCGATGCGGGCGAGGATCCACCGCTCCTCCACCGACGACGGTCGCGCGTCGATCTCGCCCGATCCACCGCCGAGCAGCAGAAGCCTGCTCGCGTTCCAGAGCTTGTTCGCGAGCTTTCGCCCTTCCTCGATCGGCTGCGCGGAGAAGCGGACGTCCTGCGTCGACGACATCTTCAGCAGCCCGTACCGCGTCGCGTCGGCGCCGTAGTCGGCGATGAGGTCGAGCGGGTCGATGCCGGTGCCGAGCGACTTCGACATGCGGCGGCCGTCCGGCGCGAGGATCGTCGAGTGGATGATCACGTCGGAGAACGGGATGTCTCCGATGAGCTCGAGCCCGGCCATGATCATCCGCGCCTCCCAGAGGAAGATGATCTCGCGGGCCGTCGAGTTGACGTCGCCGGGGTAGTAGCGGCGCAGATCCGGCGTGTCCTCAGGCCACCCAAGCGTCGCGAACGGCCAGAGCGCCGACGAGAACCACGTGTCGAGCACGTCGGGATCGCGCACGAGCTCACCGGAGCCGCACTCGGCGCACGCGTCGGGGGCGATCTCCGCACACGTCACGTGACCGTCGGGGCAGTACCAGATCGGCAGCTGGTGACCCCACCAGAGCTGGCGCGAGACGTTCCACGGCCGAATCGCCGTCAGCCAGTCGAGCGCGACGCGGTTCTGCACCGGCGGATGGAACGTCACGCGACCCGACTCGATCGCCTCGACCGCCGCCGCAGCCATCGACTTCATGTCCACCCACCACTGCAGCGAGACGAGCGGCTGGATGCGCGTCCCGCTGCGCTCGCAGTGGCCGACGGAGTGCCGGTAGCTTTCGCGCTTCTCGAGCAGCCCTTCCTCGCGCAGCCATTCGATGACGTAATCGGCTGCCTCCTCTTCGGTGAGGCCGATGAGCTTCTCGGGGATGTCGCCCGTCATGCGCCCGTCGAGTGCGATCACGGCAGGCGCGGGAAGGCCGTGCGCCTGGCCGATCTCGAAGTCGATGGGATCGTGCCCGGGGGTCACCTTGAGCGCACCCGTGCCGAACTCGCGCTCGACGCGCTCGTCGGCGATCACCGGCACGTGCCGGCCCGCCACCGGCACGATCACGTCCTTGCCGACGAGCGCCGCGTAACGCTCGTCGTCGGGATGCACCGCCACGGCGACGTCGGCGAGGATCGTCGCCGGCCGCACCGTTGCGATCGTGAGGTGGCCGCTCCCGTCCGCGAGCGGATAGCGCGCGTACGTGAGCGCGTCGTCGACGTCGATGTGCTCGACCTCGAGATCGGAGATCGACGTGCGGCAGTCGCTGCACCAGTTGACGATGCGGTTGTCGCGATAGAGCCATCCGCGCTCGTACAGGTGCACGAAGAAGCGCATGACGGCGCGGACGTAGGCGTCGTCCATCGTGAAGCGCTCGCGCTCGTAGTCGAGCGAGCAGCCGAGCCGGCGGAACTGACCCATGATCACGCCGCCGTACTCGTGCAACCATTCCCAGACGCGCTCGACGAACGCCTCGCGGCCGATCTCGAGCCGTGACGTCCCCTCCTTGCGCAGCTCCTTCTCGACGACGGCCTGCGTCGCGATGCCGGCATGGTCGAAGCCAGGCTGCCAGAGGGTGTTGAAGCCGCGCATGCGGTGCCAGCGGACGAGCGCGTCCTGGATCGATCCGTTCAGCGCGTGGCCCATGTGCAGCGCGCCCGTCACGTTCGGCGGCGGAACGGCGATCACGTATGCGTCGCCCGGCTGCTCCGGGTCCGCGCGGAAGAGGCCTTCCTCCTCCCAGATGCGCTGCCAGCGCTCTTCGACGCCTTCGGGGCGGTAGAGCGGGTCCATCGAGATGTCCTCAGGCAGCGACTATGACCTGAGTGTAGCTGACCGTCGGTTCTGCGGCCACTGACCGCCGACCTGCTCGAGGATCGTCTCGAGGAGGTGGAAGGACGAAAGCACGTGCTCGCGCGCGAGCTCGCGCGCGCCCGCCGCGCTGCCGGCCGCGATCGCCTGCTTGATCGCGCGGTGCTGCTCGACGTTCTTCGCGTACAGGCCGTCGATCGAGTGGTCGCCCGGAGCCCACACCGCAGGGCCGGAGAACGTCCGCCGCGCGCTCTTCGCGAGCTGCTCGACGAGCGGCAGCTCGGCCACGCGGTAGATGACGTCGTGGAACGCATGGTTCGCGCGGACCCAGTCGCCCATGATCGACCGGCGGTCGTCGCCCGGCTCGAGGGATCGCAGCTGCTGGGAGATCCCGGCGAAGCGCTTCTCCGCGGCGTCGAGCTCGGCGAGATCCTCGGGCGTGAACTTCGCCGCCGCCACCTCGGTCGCGAGCCCCTCGAGCTCGGCGCGCACCATGAACGCCTCGTGCAGCTCCTCGCGCGCGATCGTCCGCACGCGGACGCCGCGGTTGGGGACGAACGAAACGAGGCCGAGCGCCGCGAGGCGCCGCAGGGCCTCCCGCACCGGCGTGCGCGAGACGTTGAACTGCTCCGAGAGCTGCTCCTGCCGGAGGACGGTCCCGGGCGCAAGCTCGCCCGAGACGATCGCCTCCTCGATCACGAGCGCGATGTCGTCTGCCTTGGTGGTGTCGAGGCTCACTCGAGGTGAGTGTACGCCGGAACCGTCAGGAACTCGACGAGCTCCGGCCGCAACGCAACCTCCAGGAAGAGCTCCTTCGCCTGGTCGCCCGCGTCGACCTCGGCCACCTCGCGGCGCACGCGCTCCTCGTCGAAGCGGCCGGCCCGCACCCACTGCCAGACCTGCGACCGCGAGATCTCGGCCGTCGCCGCGTCCTCCATCAGGTTGTGGATGCCGACCGCACCGCTGCCGCGCAGCCACGACTCGAGGTAGAGCAGCGCGACCTCGACGTTGCTGTGCAGGCCCTCGCGGGTGATCTCCCCCGGCGTCGCGGCGACGTCGAGCAGGTCGTCGGCGGTGACGTGCACGTCGGGTCGCAGCACGTCGTGCTGGTTCGGCCGGTCCGCCAGCACCCGGTCGAACTCTTCGGCGCACACCGGCACCAGGTCGGGATGCGCCACCCAGGAGCCGTCGAAGCCCTGCCTCGCCTCGCGCTCCTTGTCCTCGCGAACCTTGGCGAACGCCTTGGCGTTGACCTCCTCGTCGCGCCGGCTCGGGATGAACGCCGCCATGCCGCCCATCGCGAAGGCGCCCCGCCTGTGGCAGGTCTGCACCAGCAGGTCGGTGTAGGCCTTCATGAACGGCGAGGTCATGCCGACGCTGTTGCGGTCCGGGAGCAGGAACCGCTCGCCGGCATCGCGGAAGTACTTGATCACGCTGAACAGGTAGTCCCACCGGCCCGCGTTGAGCCCGGAGGCGTGCTCGCGCAGCTCGTAGAGGATCTCGTCCATCTCGAAGGCCGCGGGGATGGTCTCGATGAGCACGGTCGCCCGGACGGTGCCGTGCGGGATGCCGAGCCACTGCTCGGCGAAGGTGAACACGTCCTCCCACAGCCGCGCCTCGAGGTGGCTCTCCATCTTGGGCAGGTAGAAGTACGGCCCGCTGCCGCGCTCGATCAGCTCCCGGGCGTTGTGGAAGAAGTACAGCCCGAAGTCCACCAGCGCGCCGACGACGGGCTCGTCGTCGACGAGGATGTGCGCCTCGTCGAAGTGCCAGCCGCGCGGCCGCATCACGATCGTGGCCAGTGCCCGGTCGGTGTCCAGCTCGTAGCGCTTGCCCTCCGGCGAGGTGAAGTCGATGGTGCGCCGGATCGCGTCCTTCAGGTTCACCTGGCCGCCGACGACGTTCGCCCAGTGCGGCGTACTGGCGTCCTCCAGGTCGGCCAGCCAGACCCGCGCCCCGGAGTTCAGCGCGTTGATCGCCAACTTCTGGTCGGTCGGGCCGGTGATCTCGACCCGCCGGTCCTGCAGGTCCTCGGGCGCGTCGGCGACCCGCCAGTCGCCCTCGCGAACCTCCCGGGTCTCCCCGAGGAAGTCCAGGCGCCCGGTGCTCGCGACCTCGTCGCGGCGGGCGCGGCGGCTCGCCAGCAGCTGGTCGCGCCGGGCACCGAACTCGGCCTGCAGCGCTGCCACGAGCTGCAGCGCGTCGGGGGTGAGCACCTCCTCGCCCCGTTCGACGGTGCTGCCGGTGACACGGATGTCCACGACCGGACTCATCTCCTCCCGTACTTTCCGTATTGCGGACAGTAGTATCTTCATTGTGAAATCCGCAACCGCGCCCGGCGCGGGGGCGGTCGCTCGACGATGTTGAAATTCCGGTATCCGAAAGTTGAAGGTGGGAGTCATGGCAGCGTCACCTGGGCCCCGGGCGCGCGGGGGCGGCGTGCAGTCGATCGAGCGGGCGTTCGGGCTGCTGGAGACCATGGCCGCCCACGAGGGCACGATGGGCCTGTCCCAGCTCGCCGGCGAGTCCGGGCTGCCGCTGCCGACCATCCACCGCCTGGTCCGCACCCTGGTGGACCTGGGCTACCTGCGCCAGGAGCCGTCGCGGCAGTACGTCCTGGGGCCCCGGCTGATCCGGCTGGGAGAGTCCTCCTCGCGGATGCTGAGCGTGTGGGCCCGCCCGCACCTGGCCCGGCTCGTCGACGAGCTCGGTGAGTCGGCCAACCTGGCCATGCTCGACGGCGACCAGATCGTGTACGTCGCCCAGGTGCCCTCCCGCCACTCGATGCGCATGTTCACCGAGGTCGGCCGCCGGGTGCTGCCGCACTGCACCGCCGTCGGGAAGGCGCTGATGGCCGACATGCCGACCGGGGAGGTCGCGGACCTGCTCGGCCGCACCGGGATGCCGCAGCACACCCCGAACACGATCACCGACCCGGAGGTGTTCGCCAAGGCGCTCGCGCAGGCCGCCGAGCACGGCTACGCCCTGGACGAGGGAGAGCAGGAGATCGGGGTGCGCTGCGTCGCGGTCGCGGTTCCCGACGCCCCGTCCAGGCTCGCGATCTCGGTCTCCGGCCCGGCCGCGCGGATGACCGAGGACCTGGTCGAGCGCGCCGTACCCCTGCTGCACGCCGCCGGCACCGGCCTGTCCAGCGACCTCGCCTGAGCACGAGCCCACCGGTCGTCGCCGTCGCGAGCTTCGGGCGACCCCGGGCGCGCGAACGGTGGGGCGGAGGTTCCGGCCTCCGCCCCACCGTGCCGACCGCAACCCCCTCAGCGGCGGACGACGACCCGGTTGATGTGCAGCACTCGCCGGTTGCCGGCACGGTCGAACAGCGTCACCGACGGGCGGAACGTACCCCTGCGGTGGTAGACGTGCCGGATCCGGTTCCCGCGGTGCCACGCCCTCCCCCGGGTCCCGTCGCCCCAGTGCACGACCCGGCGGATCGAACGGGTCCGGGTGAAGTCGTCGCGGAGCCAGTGCTGCACGATGGCGAACCTGGTCCGGTTCACGCGCCCCCGGTGCGAGGCGGTGAACCTGCCCACCGGTGCTCGCTGGTCGCGGACGGTGACGACCTGTCGGGCGGTGTTGCTGGCCCGCGCGTTGGAGGCGGTGAGGCGGACGGTGTAGTGCCCGGGCCGCGCGAACCGGTGCGTCGGGTTCTGCTGCGTGGAGGTGGACCCGTCACCGAACCTCCACATCCAGCTCGTCGGGGTCCCGGCGGAGGTGTCGGTGAATGCGACCCGCAACGGTGCCCGGCCGGAGGTGCGCGAGGCAGTGAAGGAAGCCGCAGGCCATGGTGCCGCGGCGACGACGGTCCGGCTGACGCTGGCCTGGCCCCCGGCGTTGGTCGCGGTCAGCGTCACCGTGTAGCTGCCCGGGTCGGTGAAGGTGTGGGAGGGGTTCGGCTCGGTCGACGTCGTCCCGTCGCCGAAGTCCCAGAGCAAGCTCGTGGCGCCGGTCGAGGTGTCGACGAAGTTGACGGCCAGGGGCGCCGTACCCGCACTGGGGGAGAAGGTGAACGTGAACGACGGTGTGGGTGCCGCCGGAGCCACCGACACCGGCTGGCTGATGGTGTTGGAGCCGGCCGCGTTGGTCACGGTCAGGCTGACGTTGTAGATCCCCGGGGCGGCGTAGGTGTGCGGGGTCGGGTTGTGCAGCGTGGTGGTGTGACCGTCGCCGAAGTCCCACTTCCAGCCCGTCGGGCTGTTCGTGGAGATGTCCGTGAACGTCATCGTCAGCGGCGAGGCCCCCACCGTCTGGGCAGCGGTGAACGAGGCCACCGGCGCCACCACCGGGATGGTCGAGGCGGAGACGTCGAAGACGAAGACGGCGTGGCTCATCGGGTCGCCGGCGGTCCGGAGGTCGTAGCCGTCGGAGATGTAGAACTGGTCGTTGATCAGTGTCACCGCACGGGCGTCGAGCATGCCGAACTGGGTCAGGTCCAGGGTCCAGCCGGGCACCAGCGTCTTGGTCGCCCAGTCCACCCTGCTGAGCAGCTCGACCGGCGGGCTCGACGTCGTCGAGCGCGCGACGTAGAGGTCCTTGCCGTCGGGCGTGAACTCGAAACCCACGATGGCGCCGAGGGCGGGGACCTGGAACACCGGTCCTGAGGTGTTGGTGGCGTAGTCGTAGGTGTGGATGTCGTGGCGGACACCGACGTACACCTGGTTCTCCGTGGGGTTCCAGGCGGCAGCGGTGAAGTCGCTGCCGGCGGGCAGCGGCTGGTAGTCCGTCGGCGTCAGCACGCCGTTCTGCCTCGTGAACCGGAACGCCGTCGGCTCGACGGTGGCCGAGCTGCCCACCCCGGAGAAGGCGTAGAGGGTGTCGGTGGAGGCGTCGTAGGCCAGGCTCTCCAGGTCGCGGTCGCGCTCCACGCCCGCGACGGGACCACCGCCGTACTGCGGCAGGTTCTCGAACGTGCTCCGGCCGAAGGTCTGCTCGAGCGCACCAGTGGTCGCGTTCACCTCGTAGACCATCCGGCCGTCGTCGTCGGCGAGCCACAGCGCGTTGTCCTGCGGGACGTACGCCGATCCCTCGTTGTCCTTCATCGACACCGAGGACCCGTCGAACGGCGAGGTGTGGACCAGATGGTCCAGCGTCAGCACCGGCGTCGGCGTGATCGGCAGCGCCGCGTTGGCCGGCCCGACCGCCACCGCGACCATCGCCGCGATTGCGAGCCCGATCAGCCCGACCCGACGCCCCCACATGCGGATGGAGAACCTTGACATCTCGGCCCCTTGAAGCTCGTCGACACCCCGAGTCACTGGTCGCACCCATGCAACCCGCTGTCGGCGCATCACCGCCTCACCCAGTTGTGTGGGTGTGACTACGCCCGCTGACGGAGACTCGCCACAGTTGGGACCGACGCCGGCCCGCGTCTACTCCGTACGCCGCGCCAGCGTCAGCGCGCCGAGCACCAGCCCGACCACCGCGAACGCCGCCACGACGACGAGGTCGGTCCACACCGTGGCGGTGGGGGCCTCGCCGCTGATCCGCTCCATCGCGTCCACGGCGTACGACAGCGGCAGCACGTCGGAGATGCCGTGCAGCACCGAGGGCAGCGAGGACCGGTCGATGAACAGCCCGCACAGCAGGATCTGCGGGATCACCACCACCGGCATGAACTGCACCGCCTGGAACTCCGTGCGCGCGAACGCGGAGACGAACAGGCCCATCGCCGTGCCCAGCACCGCGTCGAGCACGGCCACCAGCAGCAGCATGCCGACCGACCCCGTCACCTGCAGGCCCAGCCACCACACCGACACCACCACGGCGAGGACCGACTGCACCACGGCGGCGGCGCCGAAGGCCACCGCGTAGCCGGCCAGGAAGTCGCCCTTGCCCATCGGCATCGCCAGCAGCCGCTCGAGCGTGCCCGAGGTGCGCTCGCGCAGCGTCGTCACCGAGGTGACCAGGAACATCACGATGAACGGGATCAGCGCCAGCAACGCCGGCGCGAGGGCACCGAACCCGACCCCGCCCCGGTCACGGAACATCCACCACAGCAGGGCCAGCACCACGCACGGCAGCACCAGCAGCATCGCCACGGTGCGCGGGTCGCGGCGCAGCTGCGCAAGCACGCGTACGGCGACCGCGGTCGTGATCCGGGGGGTGAGCAGGGCGGTCACCGGTCGGCCCCGACGATCCTCAGGAAGGCCTGCTCGATGTCGTCGGCGCGGGTCTTGGCCATGATCTCCTTCGGTGTCCCGTCGGCGAGGAAGACGCCCTCGCGCATCAGCAGCAGCCGGTCGCAGCGCTCGGCCTCGTCCATCACATGGCTGGAGACCAGCACCGCCGCGCCGGCATCGGCCAGCCGGTGGAACTGCGACCACAGCTGCACCCGCAGCACCGGGTCCAGGCCGACCGTGGGCTCGTCGAGGACCAGCAGGTCCGGGGAGCTCAGCAGCGCGACGCCGAGGCTGACCCGCGAGCGCTGGCCGCCGCTGAGCCGGTCGACCACCTGGTCGCACTGCTCGGTGAGGTCGACGGCGCGGACCAGCTCGTCGACCCGCTCACGGCCGACCCCGAGCACCCGGGCGAAGAACGCCAGGTTCTCGGTCACGCTGAGGTCGCCGTACACGCTGGGGGCCTGGGTCATGTAGCCGATCCGGCCGCGCAGCCCCGCGGACCCGGCCGGCTCGCCGAGCACCCGGACGTCCCCGGAGGCGCCCGCCTGCACGCCCACGACCGTGCGCATCAGCGTCGACTTGCCGCAGCCGGACGGACCGAGCAGTCCGGTCACCTGTCCCGCCGGGATGGTGAAGTCGAGCCCGTGCAGCACCTCCCGGTCGCCGCGCCGGACCACCAGCCCGTGCGCCTCGACGGCATTATTCATCATGTGTTGAAAATACGGGGCACTGCCGGGCCGGTCAACCGGCCGGGCCGGGGAGCGTCCCGGTGAGGTAGCGCTGCAGCGTCGGCGCGTACGTCGCGACCACCTGCTCGGCCGGCATCGAGGCCAGCGGCTCGACCTCGAGCACGTAGCGCATCAGGACCAGGCCGAAGATCTGGCTGGCCACCAGCGGCATCCTGCGGTCGGGGTCGTCGATGCCCAACCGCCGCCCCAGCGGGGCGACCACCACGCGCAGGAAGCCGTCCCTGACCAGCCGGCGGCCCTCCGGCTGCACCAGGCTGCGGGCCAGGCCGAGCAGTGGCAGCTGCAGCTGCGGGTCGTCCCACACCGACAGCAGGGTGCGCAGCAGCCGCTCCCCGGCATCGTCGGGGCCGTGCTCGACGACCGCCTGCAGCACCGTGCGCGGATCGACGGGGAGCTGCAGCGCGGCGATGAAGAGGTCCTCCTTGGCGCCGAAGTAGTGGTGCACCAGGGCGGGGTCG